>CAZOOX010000036.1:0-31933 GCA_964581545.1 uncultured Anaerolineaceae bacterium | reverse complement strand
TGTCAGGCTCAAGTATTCCTATAGCATATGCTTCATCCAAGAGAAGAAGTTCATTTTCTCTTTCTTCAAAATATCCTTTTACCTCTGCGCTTATGCGTTCTGCCAAGTCATGCTGGAATTCCTGGCTTTGCTTTTCTATGCGATCAAAACCGTAGGGGCCAATAAAAATCGACGCGAGAAGCATCGGACCAATAGCAAGCCCAATGAAAAGCAAAGAAAATTGAAGGCGTAAGCTTTTTCTCACAGGAATTATTCTCCTTTAGTAATGATTACTTCAGCTGCCTGCACCAAAGACGTTGGCACATCAATGCCAATCGCATCTGCTGTTTGGAGATTGATGCCTAAATAGTACTCAGCTGTTTGCACAGGTAATTCGCCAGGATCAGCACCCTTAAGTATCTGATCTGCAATGGAGGCGGCCTGTACCCCGACTTCATGATGGATAATGCCATAAGCCATTAGCGCACCTTTTTCTACCTGTATCATGCTCGGCGCAGAAACAGGCAAGCTTTTTGTTATAGAAAGGGCAACTAAATCATCCACACGGGCATTAACTGCGCTATCTGGCAGCATAAAAATAGCATCTATATTCTCAGGAATAGTATTGAGTAATAGACTTACTTCTTCATCATTTCGCGCAAAGCCTTCTACAATTTCAATCCCAAATTCAGGGGCAAGTTCTTCTATTTGCGTCATTGCGCTGGTTGGGGCTGCATCATCAGGGTTGTAGGGAAAAAAAACATGCTGAATATCAGGCGCGATCTCTGTTAGCAATTCCAAGCGCCGAGCCTGATTTTGGCTAAGTTTTATACCAGTCATATTCCCTCCAGGCATCGTTAGATCTTCCATTACTCCTGCATCTATTGGGTTTGCAATCACGCCAAAAACAACGGGAATTCCCGTCCCTTCGGTAATACGATGCGCTGCAACGCCTGTAGGTGTACCTGCTGTGAAGATCAAATCTACATTTTCTACAACCATGCTCTCAAGCGCGGCATCCAAATCCTCCCCTTTGAGTGGGGTCTCAGAGAAGATATAAGTGATATTTTCGCCTTCAAGATACCCCAGTTCTGCCATCCCATCTTGAAAACCTTGTATGTTTTTCAACCCATTGGGATTATTTGTCACCAGGCCAATCACAAAATGATCTCTATTCTCCTCGTTTATGTTGCCACACGCAGCTAAAATAAACGCAATGCTAAGTAGTACTATCTTTATAAAAACTTGTCTCTTCGTTTTTTTCAACATTATTGCATCCTTTCTGTGATTCATTATTACTTTGACTAGCTACCTGACACTTTGCTAAAAATAGCGCTCGTTGGTTGAGTAGGCGATGCTTGCCCGCCCCGCAGTCTTTTGGCGGGGTCGCCGTATCGAAACCAACTGTTCCAGAGAAAATTTAGATTTTCGTGGTTTCGATACGCTCCGAAAGTGCATTCGGAGCTACTCAACCACCAGTACAAACAAAACTGTCAGGTGGCTAGTTACTTTGATAAGGGTTCAGTTGTAGTTTCTTTTATTGAATTAACCTCCCTGAGAAACTATCACCTGATTGCGTCCCAACCTTTTTGCCTCATAGAGCGCATTGTCAGCCTGAATAAGGATTTCCTCGCTACTCAAACCATTTTGCGGGAAGGCTGCCACGCCTGCCGAAAAAGTAATCCCAAACTCCATATTTTTTGCGGAGATCTTTATTTTTTTGATGCTTTCCTTCCATTCCAGAGCACGTTTGTGGGCGATGCTAAGCGGAGTATCGTAAAGAATTATCAAAAACTCATCGCCTCCAAAACGGCAAATCGTATCTTCTGTGCGGCACATATCTGAAATAGTATTTGCCAAAACTTGCAACGCCTGATCTCCGCCTGTGATATGTCCATAAGTGTCGTTAATTTCTTTAAGAGCATCAAGGTCTACGATAACAACACTAAGGGGTATTTCTTTACGGGATGCTTTCGAAAGGTTTTGTTCTATCACCTCTTCCAAATAACGGCGATTGAATAGCCCTGTGAGCGGGTCTCGAATGGCTTGTTCACGTAAGGCAGATTCTAATTTTTTGATTTCCGCAAGTTGTTTTTGCAATTGATGGTTGGCATTATGCAACTTCTTGTCTGCTTGAACACGCTTTGTAATATCGCGCCAAGTCGTGTGAAGGATCTGATTCTCTCCATTGGTAGTGATCGCCGTTAGCAAAACCTCTACCGGGAAAACCTCCCCATCTGCCCGAAGATGATCCCAGACAAAGCGATGGCTACCGTTTTTCAGTGCGATCTGCATCATTTCATCTGCTTTTTCTGAAGAGTTTTTTCCATCAGGTTGTTTTTCAGGTGATAGCTCAGAAGGATGGCTATTCAGAAACTCTTCTTTATTCTTGTATCGCAACATTTTGATAGTGGCATTATTACAATCTACAAACTGACTATTTTCAATGATCAGAATTGCATCTTCTGATTTTTCAAAAAGATCTCTGAATTTCTTTTCGCTTTTTCGTAAGGCTTCATTTGATTTTTTACTTTTTGTGATGTCGCGCAAAATGCCTTGTGTGGCTACTCCTTCTTTATAAGAAATATAAGAGACCGATACACTCATCTCAATTTCTTTTTTGTCTTTATCATAAGCTGTAAATTCATAGCGTAGCGGTAATTCTTCCCCTCTACTGATTTTTTTGCTTCTTTCTAAAAGCATTTTTTGACTTTGGGGTGCAACCAAGGTCATAAAATTAAAGTCAGGAGAACAAGCCTCTTCTGCGCTAACACCAAAGGTCTCGGTAAATTTTTGGTTGACCAGCTCGAAGTGATTTTTGTACAAAAGATAGATTACATCATTTGATTGCTCAACTAAAGAGCGATACCTTATTTCGCTTTCTCTCAACTCCTTTTCTATTAAAACCTGTTCTGTAATATCTTCCAAACGTCCATAATAATACAAGATATCCCCTGAAGAATCACGCACAATACTCGCGCTATCTTGTACCCAGATCATTTCGCCATCATAACGACGTAATTGCAGCATGTGGTTGCTCACAGATTCTTTGGCTTCTATTAATGAGAGCTCTTCATCACGAGCATTTTGATCGATGTATAGATCGTTCACGTTTGTATTTAACATAACTTCTTCATTTGGGTAGCCCAACATTTTTCTTAATGCCGGGTTTCCATCTAAAAAGCGTCCGTCTGGAGTAGAACGATAAATACCTATCGGTACACTATCAAATAAGTTTCGATAGCGTCTTTCACTCTCTTTAGCGATTTGAATAGCCTCTTCGCTACGAAGATTTGCCAAGCCTTCTTCAGCCAGGGTGATCGCTATTTCACTTAGAAAAGTTAGGACTTTTCTAAAGTCGCTTTCGCTAACAACAGGAACTTCTTCAAGTGCTTTAAGATAAGCATCGAGGTCATAGCCAAATTTGGCAGATTGCTCTCTAAAAAAAGATATATTCGGTTTTTCAAAAAACACTTGCCCTGCAAATAAATTTGCCAGATGCATTCCTTGGATAATAATTGGAGATGCGCCATCTATTAGGCCATTCATGCAGCGGCTGATATTTATTTTTATTGCCCCCTTAAAGTTTTCGGTAAGTTTGATATCACTTTCGATGCACTGTAATTTTGAGGTTTGATGTGCACGATGAAAATGTGTGCATATCTTTTGCCCCTTTGTTGCGATCAGCAACTTTTGTTCCGGATATGTGATCAATGCAATTGTAAATCCCGTTGCTTCTGAGAAAAGAGCAAATATTCTTTCTAGTTTAGCAATATCCACCAATTCTTTAAAAGAATATTTCCCGTCAACTAAAGTGTTCTTTTGAGATTCTGTAGCATCTTTCATAAAACACCTCTAAAGCTTATGTCAGTATCCATTAAAGCCCCTTATAACTATCAGGATTAAGCGGATCGTCCGCAACAGGAACGTGCCCAGCCTCTTCAAGTTGCTCACGTAACCGAGATATCACCTCTTTAAGCTCAATCATGCGAAGCTCACGATCTGTGGTGAGATCAATAATAGTTTGCAGTTCTTCTGTGCGTTGCTGAACGCGCTTTTCCATCTCGTTAGAATCTGCGATCACACGCTCATACAAACGTGCATTTTCAATCGCTTGGGCGGCTTGAGCGGCTACAGGGAGGGCTATGCTGGCATGTTCATCTCCATAGATATCTGCCTCGTTATTATCTATGGTCAAAATGCCAATTATCTCATTATGAGTAATCAGCGGAACCCCTATCCAACTTCGTGTTGTAATTATATTTCCCCAGTCTTCAAAGCGATCATCGATCTTTGCGTCTGATAAGATCAAGGGTTTTCTTGTTTGGAGAACAGTTTTCATCAGTTCATTCTCTAAGGGGTATTTCTCCCCTATTACCTCTGTAGGGATGCCTTTTGCAATTGCAACTTCAAGGAATTCATCTTTGATAAGAAAAATTGCAGCACTGTCAAAGGGAATCACTATGCCGATTTTTTCGAGAATTAATGCCAGAACATCATTTAGCGTTAAGGAAGTGGAAAGTGCTGCTGTTACTGTGTTCAGTGTTTCTAGCCGTTGGTTACTCTCTTGGATTTCTTTGTGTAGACGAGCATTATAGAGAGCGTGGGCAATATGCGGGGCAAAAGATTCTGCCAGGGCTGCGTCTTTAGCAGAAAATGCATGGGGCTCACGGCTGTCGAAGGTCAGATACCCAAGCCTAAGGCCACGTGTGACCAGGGGGATTCCCATCCAGCCGCCTATGGGAGGGGCATTATCCCAAGCTATAAAATGGGGAGATTCTTTGACATCTCCAAGAATTAGAGATGAATGGGTTTCTGCAATCCCTATCATGGGTGTTTTGCTGAGGAGATAGGAATTCCCCGCAAAAATTTTTGCATCTCCTATTGCATTTGCAATAGATACTTGTCCATTTTCTTCAGTTAAGAAAATAGATGCGCTGTTAAATTCAATAGCTATAGACAGTTCATTTAGGATGATTTCTAGCAGCTTTTCAAGTTGCAGCGATGTGGAGAGAGCAGATGTGATCTTGCTAAGTGCTTCCAATTGTTGCGTATGTTGCTGCAAAGCTTCTTCTGCCCTAACCCTTTCGTTGATATTGATCTGCACACCACTTATGCGCAACGCTTTTCCTTTTGTGTCTCTTTGAGTTACTTTAGCACGATCCAGTACCCAAATATAATGTCCTTCTTTGTGCTGCATTCTGTATTCACTTTCAAACGCAGACGTTTTGCCCTCAATATGAGCATCTAGGCTCGCTAAAACACGTTCAAGGTCATCAGGATGCAATAATTCAGACCATCGATCAAATTTATCTTCAATTTCCTCTAATGTATATCCCAGCATAAGCGCCCAATTTTCGTTGCGTTGGATTTTTTTGCTTTGAATATCCCAATCCCAAGAACCGGCTTGGCTGCCTTCGAGCACAGCCTGAAGCTCTTCTTCGCTTTCACGCAAAGAATTCTCTGTTAATTTTCGCTCTGCGACTTCCCAACACAGATCTGCTAAAGAAGCGACTACTTCAATATCTTTTTGGTCATAGTCTGTAGCTTTATTTCCTACGCCAAGAATAGCAACAATTTTGTTTTGACGAAAAACAGGGACAACAAGCTGACGTATCACCTCAGCATGCCCTTCCGGTATACCTTGTTTGCTTTTTAGGGATGCGTAGTCATTATGGATCACGGGTTGACGGGTTTTAATACATTCAACCCAGACGCCTGCTTTTTCGACGGAGTAATGTCTTTCCAGGTTTTCTACAGAACAATGTTCGTCTAGCGTTCTGCTTGACCAGGCTTGTAATGAGAGAGCATTTTGATCTTCGTCGAGGAAATGATAAAAGCCTATTTTGCTTTTGGTTAGCATTTCAGCTTCATCAAGGGTTTTCTGTAAGACTTCTTCCAGTGAATGTGAGAAAGAAAACTCTGCCAACTCTAAACGGACTTTAATAATATTTTCGGTCTGTACGCGGTCTGTAATATCTTTCCAGGTTGAATGAAGCACCTGCTGGTCATCATCAAGCACAATGGTCGTTAGCAAAACTTCTACGGGGAATACCTCTTCATTTGCACGCTGATGATTCCAGATGAAACGATGGCTGCCTTTTTCTAACGCAACCCGTATCATTTCAGATGCTTTTTCTATAGAGTTTTTTCCATCAGGCTGCACTTCTGGCGACAACTCTCCCGGCTGGGTGTTCAGGAGTTCTTCTTTATTTTGGTAACCAAGCATATCTATGGCTGCCTGATTGAAATCTATAAATTTGCCGTCGGCAATGATCAGATTTGCGTCTTTTGATTTTTCGAATAGATCTCTAAATTTCTTTTCGCTTTCACGCAATGAGCGTTCTATGTTGATTCTCTCTGTGATATCTTGCAGCCCTGTTACGCGTACAACACGTTCTTTGTAATGCATCATTCTGGCGCGAATCTCTGCGGGGAAGGTGCTGCCATCCTTTCGTAAAGCTGTTACGCGATAAGACTCTTCATAGCCAGTGAGCATGCGATGCATGACCATATCGCGATCTTCCATTGCTATCCAATCGGTTCCTGGTTTTCCTATGGCTTCTTTTAAAGAGTAACCAAAAAGTTTTTCGGCAGCGAGGTTTTGTTCCAGGCAGATTCCTTTCTCGGAAATATAGATCGCTTCAAAGAAGGCCTCTGACAGTGCCTTAAATCTTTCTTCTACCTCTACGAGATCGGTTATATCAACCAAAACACCTTGAATTGCCGTGCTGTTTTCGTAAGGTATAAGATGACTTCGAATCTCAGCGTTAAATGAGCTTCCATCTAGGCGCAATCCTGTAAAGCTAAAGTGACTGATCTCTTTTTCACCACTTTCCTTTTGTCTCATTTCTTCTTGAACTTTTTGCCAGTCTTTTGCTGCAACCAGCTCTTTAACATATTTCCCTTGCATCTCATTTGCTCTTTCGTAGCCAAAGAGCTTTGCCAAACCTTGATTTGCAAAAAGCATTACCCCTTTTTGAATGATGTAGATCCCAACCAGAGAATTATCTGCCAATGAGCGATATTGTTCTTCTGATTCTCGTAAGGCGATCTTGGCCTTGGTTTGTTTTGTAATATCTCGTACGGTTGCAAAAAAGGCTTTTGTTTCACCTTTTGCGTTTAGGTGGGGAATATAAGAAATTGCTACATCTGCCTCTTCTCCGTTATATCGAGTGATATGGTGCTGGTAACTTATTTCCCTCGCTTCTTTAACAACTCTTTCAAGGTTCGGGCGTACTTTTGCGTAATTTTTGGCAGGCAATACCTCTGAAACCAGCTTCCCAACCACATCTTCTTTATTGAAACCATACCAATCTGCATAAGATTGATCCACGTAGATATAGCGTAGATCTGTATCCAAATAAGAGATCATGGAAGGGATGTGATCCATGATCAGTGCAAGCTCTTCTTTACTTTGAGCCAGGTCAGAGGTGTGTCGATCAATTTGTGCTCGCAAAAAGTGGTTGATGCCCAGAAGAATAGCCAAGAAGAGTAATGCCCCTCCCACTATCCATATGACTTGCTTTGGGGTTACTTCTTTTTCTTTTTGCATCCATGTTGACAAAGCATTGTAATAGAGAGAATTTTCATCATCTTTTAGCATGGAAACTTGAGTGTCTAACCGAGACAATAGAGCTTCATGCTCTCCTTTTGTTGCGGCAAAACGAACTTCTATGGGGTTAAAAATGATCGAGCTTTGTTGTACATTATAGTGATGTGCGTGTTGCATTGAGAATAAATGATTGACCACCCCACCAAAAACCCCTTCTGATCCTATAGCATGCATTACCTCGGCATATTCATCGAAATAAAGAAACTCAGCATTAATGTCAAACTGCTCTAACATAAATTGAAAAACAGAAGCATGAATATCACCTTCCAGTAAAGCAATTTTCTTTCCATCCAGATCCAGGATAGAAATATCCGTTTCGCCACTCTGGACATAAACTTGCCCCCAATTTGTGATCAGTGTCTCTTCTGAAAAATCAAAACGCTTGGTTCTCTCTTCAGATAATGCGATTGGGCCTAAAAGGTCAATCTCTCCATCCTCTAACGCAAGTAGACATTCATTCCATTCGCAGGGAGTAAATTCTAAAATCCACCCTTCTGTACGAGCAATATCATTCAATATATCAATTACAAAACCTTGAGGAAGCCCTTCATCATCCACGAAAGAGAGAGGCGGGTTATGATAGACCCCAACCCGAACCACCTTTGAGGCAAGAAGCGCACCTTGTGCCAACAAAAGCAGAGGAAGAAGAAAAAGAAAATGCTTGCGAGTAAATAACTTCATACTTGCTCACCTTTGGATACAAAGTTGTATCCTTATTTCTAATCTTACCTTATAGAAAATCCATAAACAACTAGGGAAAGGTGTTTGCAAGGTTCACGTAATATTTTGTTTTTAGATTTTTGCTAACTGTTCAGCCTATAGATCCGAAAGGTCTCAAAAGGATGCTCTTTTTGAGAAGATATACTAAAAACGTACAAATTATGATCTGAAAAGGCTTCGTAAAGACCTTTCGGATCTCTTCAAGCCACAGCTCGGAGCACAGGCAATCCAGCGATTTACAGGGCAAGTCGGGGATTAGAAATCCCCTAAAGCCTTTCCTTTACACACTTATTTAGCCACTCTCCGCACGTCTCAAGAGATGTCCTCCCGCTTTCCTCGTGATAAAATCAACCCATGCACGTTATTCTCACCCACGAACAAGCCGATTTTGATGCGCTCGCCTCGCTTTTTGCTGCATCTATGCTCAATAAGCAGGCAGTGCCTGTTTTGCCACGTCGGCTTAATCGTAATTTGCACGCTTTTCTTACTCTATACGGGCGCGAATTCCCTTTTATTGACCCGCGCGACCTTTCTGGCGAAAAAATAGAATCTGCGCTTCTCGTAGACACGCAATCTTTGGTTACTCTCAAGGGGATGGGGAAGAAGACGCGCATCCGCGTTGTGGATCACCACCCGCTTAGAGAAAACCTGCCCGAAGATTGGAAAATTACCATTGAAAAAGTGGGCGCGACGGTAACGCTCTTGACCGAAAACTTGCGTGATGCCAATGAGCACCTCTCTGCTCTCCAGGCTACTCTGCTTCTACTCGGTATCTACGAAGATACCGGTTCATTAACCTATGCGAGTACAACCCCGCGCGATGCACGCGCCGCAGCATGGTTATTGGAACAAGGAGCAAGCCTTAATATAGCGGTAGACTTTCTTAACAGCCCTCTTTCTCCCAGACAGCGTGCAGTTTATGAACAACTTAGCAGTAATGCAAAAACGTATGAAGTTAAAGGACATCAGGTAGTTGTGGCTTGTGGCGACGCAGAAGAAATGGAAGAAGAAGTCTCTTCTCTTGCGCACAAACTTCGTGATTTACTCGACCCCGATGCGCTCTTTATTTTTGTAAAAACGGTAGAAGGCGTGCGTCTTGTTGCGCGTTCCTCGACCGACAATATAGATGTTGGCAAGATCGCAATGGAATTTGGCGGCGGTGGACATCCACGCGCGGCAGCGGCATTGATCCGGAGAGAAGAAGATGCCCAAAATAGCGGAAGCACTCTAAAGAGTATAAACAAGCCAAAGGGCACGAGTGTTCCGTGTGAACACCTCCTCGAAATTTTGCCAGACTATATCCAACCATCTATCACCGTTGCCGAGATCATGTCTCGTGGTCCTCAAACAATATCTCTTGAAACCAGTGTTGTCGAAGCATCCGAATTGATGAAAAGATTTGGTTATGAAGGATATCCGGTTGTGGCAAATGGGAAAGTGGTTGGGCTGCTCAATCGTCGCACAGTGGATCGTGCGACATCGCATAACCTAAAGCTAACTGCCGCTAGCCTAATGGAAGCAGGCGAAGTGACTCTTGCCCCTGACGATGCTCTTACTACGCTGCAAAAGCGGATGACGGACAGCGGTTGGGGACAAATTCCCGTTGTTGAAAATGGCGAAGTGATTGGCATTGTAACGCGCACAGATCTGCTTAAAACGCTTGCCCCAGATGTGCAGCGCGCGACTGAAAGTAATTATGCCGTCTTACTCGAAAAAGCATTGCCCAAAGAACGGCTTGAATTGATCAAAAAAGTATCAGATGCTGCTGCCGAAGAGCGAGTTGCGCTTTATTTGGTGGGAGGCTTTGTTCGTGATCTGGTTTTAGAACGCCCCAGCCTTGATTTTGACTTTGTGGTTGAAGGCGATGCGATTGCTCTTGCCGAAAAGCTGGTAGAAAAATATGGCGGACGTGTCACAAAGCATACGCGCTTTGGTACCGCAAAATGGTTTTTAGACGGCTCAGCTTTCGAATCTTCCAATCTTCCGATCTTTTTAGACTTTATCACCGCCCGCAAAGAGTTTTATACGCGCCCCACAGCACTCCCGACCGTTTCACGCGGTAGCATAAAACTTGATCTGCATCGCCGCGACTTTACCATAAACACCCTTGCGCTGCGCCTTGATAAACCACATTATGGCGAACTACACGATCATTGGGGTGGCCTTGCTGATCTAAAACGTGGGCTTGTGCGCGTTTTGCATTCCCTGTCTTTTGTTGACGACCCCACGCGCATTTTGCGCGCCATCCGTTTTGAACAACGTTTTGGATTTACGCTTGGAATCCGCACCAAAGAGTTGATGGATGAAGCACATTCGCTTCTTGCCAAGCTAACGGGGCAACGAATTCACCACGAACTGGATTTGATTTTGGACGAACCACGTGCTGTGGAGATGTTTTCTCGGCTAGCAGAATTGGATTTGCTCCCTGCCATCTCTCCTGTCCTCGCTCCAGACCCTGGGCTTGCTGCGCGTTTAAATACCGCCCTCAACACCCCGCAGCCCGCTGAATATGGCGAACTAGAAAATATGGCGCATCTTTCTAAACGCCGCGCATTGGGATACCTTGTCTGGCTGCTGCCTCTCCCGTTAAATAATTTGCGTGCTATTAGCAAAAGATTACGTTTCCACGCTGTACTGGAAGATGCGCTTCTGGCAGCCCGAAAACTTTGTGACGATCTTCCTGCGCTAGAAGATGCTAAAACCAGCGAATGGACAATACGCCTCGATGATATTCCTCCCCTCGCGCTTTACGCCGCATCCCTTTGCCCGATTGCAGAGAGCTTAAAGGAGCGCCTTGGGCAATATCTCTCCTCATGGAGAAATATCCAGCCAACTGTTGGTGGAGATGAGCTGAAAGAACGTGGTTTACTGCCAAGTCCACGTTATAAAGAGATTCTCTCCCAACTCCGTGCCGCGTGGTTGGATGAGGAAGTGAAGAATGAAAAGGAAGAGATTGGCTTATTGGAAAGATTGCTCAAAGAGCAGGATATTAATTAAAAACGGTAAAAACTGAAATTTGGAGCGAGTAGATGATGGTGACTTGTTTTCTGCGGTGACCGCCATCTCTTTTTATATTAGACCTCTTGCAAAAGTCTGATTTTTACCATGCTCCCTGTGCCGTACCCAAAGGGCACGCGTCCTCGGCGCAGGCTTCTCTAAAACACGCCGCCGAGGACGGCGGCTAGAGCACTTATGTAAGAGGTCTATTACTATGAAGAACTACAAACGAATCATCATCAAAATAGGTACAAGTGTTCTCACGAGCGGCAGCCCCAAATTAGACCGCCCGAAAATGATCAATATCGTCAGTGAATGTGCAGAATTGCATAAGCAAAGCGTGGAGATCATTATTGTCAGCTCTGGAGCTGTTGCTGTGGGCAAAGAGCGGCTGGGATTTCCCGAACTCCCCGCGATCATGGCGAGCAAACAATTATTTGCTGCTGTAGGACAAAGCCGCCTGATGCAAATATGGGAGCAGCTCTTCGAGATATACGGTCTTCAGGTCGGGCAGATCTTACTCACAAAATCCGATATTGAAGGTCGCTCTCGCTATCTCCATGCGCGTGATACGCTGGATGCGTTGCTCAGACAGGGCGTTATCCCCATCATTAATGAGAATGACGCGGTCGCGACCGAAGAGATCAAACTTGGCGATAATGACAATCTCTCGGCAATGGTCACCATGCTGGCAGATGCCGACCTGTTGATCATGCTTACCGATCAGCCGGGGTTATTCACCTCCGATCCGCGCAACAACCCGGATGCCAAATTGATCGCTGAAGTCAATAGCATAGACGAAATCGCCGACGTGGATATTAGCCCCAGCAAAAGCGGGCTAGGTACCGGCGGCATGGTCACCAAACTCAAAGCCGCCGATTACGCCCGGCGCGCCGGAGCGGATGTGGTTATCGCCGCTGGTGGGGCAGAGAATGTCATTACACGTATTTTTAACGAAGAATCGGTCGGGACTCGTTTCCGAGCCATTTCATCTCCGCTTGAGAGCCGTAAGCGCTGGATATTGACGCGCTCATCACCGGGGAAACTGCTCATTGATCGTGGCGCAGAAGAAGCGCTCATCAAAAAAGGGCGGAGTTTATTGCCCGCTGGTATTCAGAGCGTAGAAGGCGATTTTAAACGCGGAGAAACAATTTCTGTTTTTACCCAATGCGGAAAAGAATTAGCGCGTGGCGTTGCTCGATATGGCAGCGAAGACCTTGACCTAATAAAAGGGGAGCAATCAGAAGAAATTTCTGAAATCCTGGGTTATTTTTATGGTGCTGTTGCCGTGCATCGGAATGATATGATCTTGTTGAATGAGTAAATGATTTCGCTTCTCCCCCCGCGAGCGGGGGGAGTTAGAGGGGGGCGATGAAAAGCCCCCTCCTAGCCTCCCTCGCTCGCGGGGGAGGGACTTTACTGCCAAAAGGAGAGAGAAAATGACCAACTTAACTCAAATGGGGAAAGATGCCAAAGTCGCCAGCCGCATTTTGGCGACCTTGACAACAGACCAGAAAAACGCCGCTCTGCATCTTATTGCCGATGAGATCGAAGCGCAAGCGGATTTTGTTCTCGCTGAAAATGCGAAAGATATAGAAGATGGACGCGCTGCGGGATTAAGTGATGCCATTCTGGATCGTCTTCTGCTGACCGAAAAGCGGATGGCATCCCTGGCGAGTGACACCCGTGACGTCGCCACGCTGCCCGACCCGGTCGGATCGGTCGTGGACGCGCGCGTGCTGCCGAATGGACTACGCTTGAGCAGACGCCGCATCCCGATCGGGGTGCTGGGCGTGATCTACGAAGCCCGCCCGAATGTGACCATTGACATCGCTGCCCTGAGCCTGAAAACGGGCAATGCCGCCATCCTGCGTGGTGGAAAAGAGACCTTGCGCAGCAATATTGCGCTGGCAAAGGTCATCCAGAATGCCTTGGAGAAGGCTGGCTTGCCTGCCAAATCCATTCAGATGATCGATAATCCCGACCGCTCGCTTGTGCCTGAGTTTTTGCGTCTGGATAAATATATAGACATGATCATCCCGCGTGGTGGCTCCGGCTTGCATCGGCTCTGCATCGAGACTTCGACCATCCCCGTCATCACGGGCGGGATCGGGATCTGTCACATCTTCGTCGATGAATCGGCTGATCTTAAACGGGCGGTGGATATCGTCGAGAATGCGAAGGTACAGCGTCCGAGCGTGTGTAATGCGCTCGACACCCTACTCGTCCACCCGGCGGTGGCGGAAGAATTTCTCCCGCAAGTAGCTGCCCGGCTGGCAGCAAGCAAGGTCGAGTTAAGAGCGGCGCCGCAGGCTTTTTCCATCCTGAAAGATAGCGCAGATGTGCATCCGGCTGGCGAAGATGATTTTGATCAGGAGTGGCTGGCGTTGATCTTGGGCGTGAAGGTTGTTGCGGATTTGGATGAAGCAATTGCGCATATCCATGCGCATAGTTCTGAGCATTCAGATAGCATTTTGACGAATGATTTTGCGAATGCCACCCGCTTTGTGGATGAGATTAACTCGTCGGCGGTTTATGTGAATGCCAGTACGCGCTTCACGGATGGCGGGCAATTTGGCTTGGGCGCGGAAGTTGCCGTGAGCACCCAAAAACTCCATGCGCGCGGACCGATGGGCTTGGAAGAGTTGACGACGTATAAGTGGGTCGTGCTTGGCGATGGGCATGTGAGAGGGTAGCAGAACGAATTTTGACGACAGAAAACCCTTGTTGAGATAAAGTATCTTTGCAAGGGCTTTTTTTTGTGGTCTATATATGTTATGATGTAGCCACAAAGAGATGTGAAAGGGCTTTTTTTATGAGTGACTCAAGCGTTGGTATTCGAGAATTGAAAAATAATTTGAGCAAATATATGCGTCTGGTAAAACGGGGGGAAACCATTCTTATTACAGAGCATGGTCGGTCAATCGGTCGTATTATTCCTGAAGGGGTTTCTCTTGAAGCACGCTTGCAAGGGCTTATTGCAGCGGGTGTGATCCATTGGAATAAGAAAAAGTTAACGCCCAGAAGACCTGTTGCGATTAATCGCGGTGTGCGTTTGGCTTCAGATATAGTATCGGAAGATCGTGATGTCACTTATTTACCTTGATACCAGCGCACTTATCAAGCGATATATTCAAGAAGCGGGAAGCGACGAACTCGCTGAGTGGGTCAATAATGTTACCGTGGTGGGAACGGTAACGATCACTTACGCAGAAATGGCTGCGGCTCTGTCGAAAATTGAACGAATGCAGTGGATAAGTGCTTCAGAAGCGCAGGCAGCCTGGGAAAACTTTCTGGAAGATTTTCCTGCTTTGGTCAATATTGAAGTTACGCAATCTCTGGTGCTTTTAGCCGGGGACTTGGCTTGGGAACATGGTTTACGGGGATATGATGCTGTCCATTTAGCTGCTGCGTTACTTTGGCAGGAGAAAATGGGAGAAGCGGTTCTGATGACAACTTTTGATAAGCAGTTGTGGGAAGTTGCAAAAAAGCTTGGGTTGGGGTGTTTGCCTGAAAATTTAGATGCCTTCAAAAGGTAGAAGTTCTGTGAGTGATAGAATGCGGTTTTTGCGGATTTAGCAGGAAAAAAACGCGCAAAGGAGCGGGAAATGAAAAAACAACTGTCCATCATATTGTTGTTTCTGTTTAGCATATTGGTCGCTTGTGCATCTGTAGAAAGTACTCCACCCAGCGCTTTGGTAGAGGTAGATGTGCTAAATGCAGCTGTTGATGCCGCGCGGACAGAAGTTGCTCTTACGCAGGCGGCTTTGTCCACGCCTACGCCTACTATTGTGATTTTAACGCCTTCTCCGTATCCAACACAGACTTCTTTTCCAGTAAAAATCACTCCGGATGTGTCCCAGGTCGAAAGATGGCGGGAGTATCAGACAGCTTTGGCTCATTCAATGATTCATGAAGATTCTGCTAAGTATGCTTTATGCGAGTGGGAAATTTTGGGGAGAGATGAGCAGGAAGTTTATTTGTGGGCAACATGTGCTACTCGTGGAATTCAAGCAAGCAGAGCCGCCGTAATTTATCTTCAAGCAGATGGCTCTGTTCAAGATGTGAAAGCTCCGTTTTCGGTATGGGATTCTGAAGTCCAGGAATTGTTCCCAGAAAATGTTCGAAAAGTAATTCATTCTTACGGTCAAATTACAGGACCCCAAAAAATGCTGGATCATATTTATTTGAGACAAAATCTCCCTGAAGCACTACCATTAATTATCCTTTCAGGGAGATCACCAGCATCGTTCATAATTACTCCCGTGTTGACATCAACATCCATGCCGTGAATGACTGGGAGAAAAATAGAGTTTTTACTGTAAGACTTCCGAGATTTTCAAAATCTCGGAAGTCTTCTTTTTCAGCTTCAATATAATTTCTTCGAAGTGCTAATCCCAAACGGTGAAAGATGTTCTTTGATCTCGCCAAAGTCAAGAAAACTGATACAAGGATACGCGCCTGTTTTGGGAATACCGTCTTTTAAAATTTTCTTCGTAAGTAATATCGCTGGCGCAGCGGGGATTTGGGGACCATCTTGCGGAGCGATTAAGCAAAGTGATTTTTCTTTCCTCTGAGAGTTTTTTACAAAAACCGCTAAACCGCCATGAAATGTGCCTAAAAATTTGAATAATCCGCTTAGGCGCACGAACGGAGGGGCTAAATCGGGTAAGTTGATTCCCGGGAAAATCTCTTTGACCTTTGCCAGAAATAAAAGCGCGTAGTTGAAGAATGTTATTTCAACACCTGCCTTGAATATAACATTTTCTGAATTGAAGAGTTTGGGGAAAAGTTCAAGATCGGGAACATCACATAATTGGACACGGCGTTTTCCAACAGGGGCGGGAAAATTGATGAATTCAGCTTCCCCCCAACCAAGTAGATTTTTCCATTTCTCATTTTGCCAAACAGGAATTTCTTTGCCTACATATTCAAGGATGGATTTGAATGTAGACACACCTGCTTGATTTTTATTCCCTGCGTTTAGCGCAATTTTGATCGAATGAATATTCTGCATTTCTTTTTGCAATTCTTCCACCATCGCAGATGTAATAGCGGGTGACGTACTCGCACCTACACAAATAAAAACTTCCTTCTCTTTTGCTTGCTCATGCAATTCCGTGATCTGAGAGACATAATCGCGTCCGTCGCCCAGATCAATATAGTGGCAGCCCATCTCAATCGCCACTTTGGGAATTGAATAATCTCCTGCCAAATAGGGGCCAGATGCATTAATAACCAGAAAAGCAGATTCAATTATCTTTCGTAATGCTTCTTCGTTAGAGACATCGCATTGAGCAAAATTAACGCCAATTTCAGATGAAATTTTTTCTCCTTTGACCGCATTTCTTCCAACGATGGTAATGCTGGCATCTGTGCGAGACAAACTTTCTGAGATCAATTTGCCGTAAGTTCCGTAGCCACCCAAGATGATAATTTTTTTCATTTTCCCAATCCTTTCGTGTTTTTTCTTTCATTTTCGCCTGAGAGACTTGCATTGCACTTGCCAAGTGCAATGCAAGTCGGTTTTTCAAACACAAGTCCGCTTGCAAAACTCGATGTGCAACGCATCTGTTAGATGCTATGCACATCTTGAACGTTAAAACTAATCAATTCATATAAAGCGTTGAGTGATTAATAATGCTTCTTCAGCTCCGACGCATACCGCTTCCCGACCGTGTTCTTATTTTCCCGCAGCCAGTCTTTGAGATGGGTTTTCGCCAGCGGCGGCTCGTTTGAAATCAGCAGCCCACGCATTAAGCCATCCACTTCGTCTTGGGTGAGTACCACATCTCCGACAAATTTACCGATGATCCGGGATGCCCACAATGCCAGTTTGGGCGGCATTTTCATCAGGCGAGCGGGCTGTCCGATCTCTGTGGCAACGAGGTGCACCATCTCTTCAAAAGTGAAGATGTCGGGACCAACTGCGTCGGTGACGATATTTTCCTTGCGTTTGCTCATCTCGACGGCGATGTCGGCATAGTCCTCGACAAAGATCGGTTGCAGACCATAGTTTCCATCGCCGAGCAAGCCAAAAACAGGGATGCTCCGTAAAATCCAGGCGATATTATTTACCAGAATATCTTCATCCCCAAACAAGACGGTGGGGCGCAGGATCGCGTATCCTAGAGAAGAGGCTTTTATGGCTTCTTCCAAATCGGCTTTTCCGCTGAAATAGGGCAGATCAGAATCCTGGCTGGGGTTGGTGATGCTGGTATGCACGATCCGTCTGACTCCTGCTTTTTCTGCTGCCTTGATGAGTGTTTTTGTGTTTTTTACGGCGCGCTTGTGCGTGTTTTCCCCGTGCGAAAAACGTACCCAATAAGTATTGAAGAGAATTTCCACGCCTTGCAACGTTTCTGTTAGTTTTTTTGGATTTTCGAAATTGAAGGGATATGCCTGCACCTGATCCTCAAAGGGATTGGGATTATTGGGGTGCCCGGTGAGCGTAATGACTTCGTGCCCCTGTGCGAGTAGACGTTGGGTAATATATTTTCCAGTATAGCTGAATGAGCCTGTCACTGCGTTTTTCATTTTTTTCCTTTCATGCCGCTGTTTGCATTTCTCGTACAGGGCGGTTGGCGAGTTTCCAATGAGATAGGTATAGGGCGATATCTAGCAAAAGGATGATGATCGCCTGAATAAGGCTTTTGATGGCGTTTTGCCGCTCAAATTGAATTTCACGCTCGTGTACTTTGGCATCTGTCTCTATACTGATCGCAGGAGCCTCACCTTCATTGATGTTGGCAGCAGTCGTTGTTACCGAATAAGGCTCAGGGACATAAGTCAGCTGTGGCGCGGCAATCTGTACGATGTCAAAAAGTGCAACACCCAGCGTAATCACCATGCAGAGCAGGGTCAGAAAAGAGATTGCCAGGGCATATTTCTGGACGAGCGGATGGATCGTTTTTTCGGACATCTTGTCTCCTTAGTTTTTCAAAATACCAATCACTTTTTGAACCGTGTTTTGGTTCATGCTTTCTAATCGGGTGATGACGCGGACGAGATTATCGAGATTATCGAAGAAGGATTTCATCTCTACGACGCGATTCTCGGCGAATTCCCATTCTTCGCTTCGTGCTTGATTTGAGCTTGCTTGCAGGTCAACGAGCGTCTGCCCGACCGAATCAATCGCGCGGCTAAACTCGCTATTTTCGCGCCCTTTTAGGATTGAACGGATAACTTTATAAAAATCATCTTCCGCGAGATAATAATCTTTTCTATCGCCCAATTTTGTTTGGCGGTGCACCAATCCCATCCGCGCCAATGTGCGGATACTGGTGCTGATCGCGCCTTTGGTAAAGGCGGTTTCTGCAACAATTTCATCGAGTGATAGCGCATTAGGGGAGAGATAAAGCACAGCAAATATCGCGCCCATACTTTTTGGAAAACCCCAAAATTGGCTGATCTGGCTTAATCCCTGTGTGAAGTTGGCTTTTATTGATTTTAGCTCTGTAGAAGACATAGCTTTACTCTCTTTCATTTTGTATGTTTAGTAATTACTAAACATAGTATATGCAAAAACATAGAGAGAGTCAAGGTGAATTGAGAAGACCCCGTTTCCTTTCAAGGAAACGGGGTCTTTGGGGTGTTTTCTGATAGATGTTGTTTTTTAAACGATAGCAAGCCTATAACACGTCTCCGCTACGCTTCGAGTGTAGGCATGTAAAAAACTCATCTTTCTTTGTAGTACTTAACTATCAATCGGGGGCGGTATGCCGATTTTTTATAGTCACCGCTGTAGAATCTTAGATAGTTGTATGCCATATCATTATTGTCGTCTATTTGAAATCTTAGACGGAATTGAGTAATCCCAGAGCGATTGATGCAATTAAACGCTGAACTGTCTAACATTGTCCAGTACCAATCGCCCATGGGGATGTTTTGTATTGTGCCTATTGCATCCATGCAGGATGGACTTTGAAAATCGGAGCTTTGCAAGCTTCTGTCTGGTAAAGAGCCAAAGGCTCCATAATGAATATCTACAAGAATATTTTGGTGGGTTGCGAAGGGGTTTGTACCAGCTATATCGTACTTTTTCACCATTAACATAACGCCTGTGATAACACTGTTATTTGGGAGCCGATGAGTGGGGAATTGTAAAATGCTCCGATATTGGCTGTTTTGGTTGTTATCTCCTAAAACCAGGGTGGTGGATTTGGCGTTTATGGAACCGCCCTGATTGCTATTTTCGCTTGATTCGAGTACCCAGCCGTCATTTTTACCATTGGATGTGAAGGCCTCAGTGATTAATTTCACATGGGTTTTATTGACTGTATATTCTTCACCTGTGGTGAAATTGCCATTGCCTGCGCCAGGTCCACCCAGGGGATTCCCCAAAGTATCGACAATGCTGTCGTTATCGAGGACATTCAGGTGCAAGGTTCCACTTCCGTTTCCTGTTCCTGTGGTGACTGTGTACATATTGTCAGCGCCGCTGACACTTGTAATGATCGCGTCGGTGATATTGCCTGTAGAAGAGAGGGTGAAATCGCTTGCGTCCACACCGAAAACTGCTTCAGTGAAACCTACCATGTAAGTAACGCTATCGGCTGTGGTCGGATTGGGAGCGGCACGCAGAATCGCCGTCACGATTGGGACGGTTTTATCAATCGTGTAAATTTCTCCTGTGTTGAAATTGCCATTGCTCACACCTACGCCGCCTAATGGGCTGCCGGCATTATTGATGATGCTGTCATTATCTAAAATATCTAGGCGAAGTGAGCCTTCCCCGTTTCCTGTAAAAACAGTAAGAGTGTAGTTGTTTTCAGAGCCGCTGATATTTGTTAGGAATGCGCCATTGATACTGCCTGTGGTTGTCAGAGAAAAATCTCCCGTATCTACGCCTGTGACGAATTCGGAGAAAGTTATGGAAAAAGTGACATTGTCAGAAGAGGTTGGGTTGGAATCTGCGCGTAAGATTTCAATCACTTTTGGTGGGATGATGGCAGTACTTTCTGGTGTAGCCGTAGGTGTAGGTGTAGGTGTGGGTGTAGGTGTAGATGTGGGCGAGGGCGAGGGAGTGCCTGCGAATGTGCTTTCATACGCGCCAATATCGGGGGCAGAACCGCTAAAGCTATCATTGAGACCGGGAATAAGAGCACCCCGATCTATATTTGGGCTTGACGGATTTAGCGTGAAATCGCTGATATTCGGATTTGTTAATCCTGCATCGTCTTCGTGACTGTTGCAAGAGAGACCGGTTGCTGTGCATAAATCTGTGATAGTGGCGTAATCTACATTTTCCCACTTAATAGGGAGATTGTGTGCGGTATGCCAGTTGTTATTGCTCCAATCATGGTTGGAGGAGCCGGCACGGGCTTCGTAGACGGCATACCCATTATTTTGGAAGATATTATTGCGCAGTATTGAGTTGTGTGCCGGGGTAATGAAATCCATCGCGGCGATATCCTGTGCCATTGTCCAAAATGTGTTGTGATAAATCAGCACGACACCATCAGAGTTATATGCCCATTTGATGCCTCGCCCTGTGTAGTTAGCGAAGGTGGAACGCAGTACCCATGTGGGCCCTATTGTAACTGGAGCCAAGGATACGCCAACGAAAGCCGACTCGATGGTGTTATTTCTGAAACGGTGATTAATGCAAGCTCCTTCTGGCTCTAGCGCATCATCGCTGATATGGTGAATATAATTATCGTAGACATCAATATCGAATGTTAGTTCAGGATTCTTTATCTGTGATGCGGCAGAAGACCCCGTGTAGATTCCGTTGAAGAAATTGTGGAGTTCATTCCCTCGTACAATTGCTCCCCTATGTCCCCTAAGAACAATGGCAGTCCCTTCCATTGAAGAGCCTTTAATATCGCTCCAACTCCATTCATTTACAGGGGGATCATAGATTTCATTGAATTCAATGCGTGTATTGTTGCCTTTCTCCTCGCCACCAGTCCAATTGACGTAGATGCCCAATTGCATATTATGAATCTTGTTTTTACGAATGACGATATGAGACGCGTTTTCTGTGCAAACACCACAACTGTTGTAGAACTGCATTTCGAAACCCTCGATCCAGAGCCAGTCTTGGTTGTTTATATCGAAGGTATTATGATGATGGGGCACCTGCCATGTGTGATTGGCAGGATTGTCCTGGCTACGCACATATAACTTCATTGTGCTACGCTCAAGGTACCAGCCATCTCCCTTTGGTTCATGGAGAAGACTTCGAAGGTTAGCATAGTTGAAGAAGCGTTGTTCATTTTGTGCTAAATAAGTGAAAAATACGTCCACTTTTGTGAACCAAACTTTTGCTTTTTTGTGTGGCTTCCAAAGATTCTCTGAAAGATTTTTAGAGCCATCTAGTATTGCGCCATTTCCTTCAGCTATAACCTGTATCCAGTTGTCCGCGTTGCCTGAATTGGGGAATGTGATTGCCTCGTGATAAACGCCATCTGCAACCAGCACTTGTGTTCCCGGCGTAGCATAGTTTACGCCATCCTGTATATTCTGAAATGGGGATGATGGAGAGCCATCTCCGCCGGGAGAAGCATCATCGTCTACATGCAAGATATTTGAAGGCGTATATTGAAGATTTTCTGGCTGTGTAGAAATCAAGCCCTCGATTGCATTTTCTCCATCTACAACTTTGATGCTATAGGATGTGGAGGGCAAGAGTTCAAATAAACTTCCGACAAGACGACCATCATCAATGCGCATGAGCGGATGACCGGTACGCCAGATTGTTTCATTATTTTGGCGGTACAACAGTTCTGCTGTCTTTGGCAGATCAACGCCACTGACGACAACGCCAATGGTCTCGATATTGGGATATAAATCCAGTTGAGTGAAGGTGGAGTGGTTATTAGCTTGTGCCCCGCTCTGTGCAACTGAAATATGCGCAATGTTGCTTGGAGCGGCAAGTGCGCCCGTTGGCAAAAAGCCAATCAGCAAGGTGATCAGCAAAAACATAGTGGCACTACGTGAAAAAGCATTTAAATATTTGACCTCCATCATTATAAAGATGGAGTTGCAGGGTGTAATCTTCGAAAAAAATCCCACTAAATGGTCTCCCAACACTTTTGGAGCATGGCTAAGGCAGAAAAAACAGTATGTACTTATCCTAAAATTGCTCTAGCCGCCGTCCAGGAGTGCGGCGGCGATCTCTCTCATATATTCCTGCGCCGTCCTCGGCGCAGGGAGCATCCTAAAATGTTTTTCGGATAGGTTCTAAGTGTTTTATATCACAACCAAGTGATTCTTTTAGAATAATTTCATTGCGGTTTTTTGTTTTCAGGCAGAAGTCAATTAAACGGTATCAAGCCCAAACCGAGAGTGACGTGGCTTTTTATCCTCCGGAAAACGCTGTGTGCTATACTTTATTGAAATTTAAATCAGGAGGTTTAAATGTCTATTGTTGCATGTAAAATCACAAAAGAAGGTTATGAGATCGCTGCTGATTCAATCTCGGTGCGTGGTTCTACACAGACAAAAAATAATACGAATCGTTCAAAATTGGTTGAAGTTAATAATATGGTGATCGGTTCTGTCGGTTTGGCAGAGGAGAGCAGCTTATTACAGATTTTTGCAAAAACGCATCAACCTGCTGCTGCCACTGAAGAGGGGATTTTAGAATTTTGGAGCGAATTTTCAGAGTGGAAGAAGAAACGAACAGATCGCAGTAATATCGAAAACTCCTATTTTATCGGTATTGATGGCATTGTTTTCTATATCAATCACTGGCTGATTGCTTCTGTTACCTCATATCAGGCTATTGGCGCAGGGATGGATTTTGCGCTTGCCGCTCTTTATCTTGGGCACGATGCAGAAGCTGCAGTAGGAACGGCGATTGAGTTATCCATTTTTTGTGAAGCACCAATACAGGTAATTAAGAAGAAAAATATTTGACAAAATTATCTTTTAGGCTACAATACTTCTCGCTGGCCGAAGTGGCGGAACTGGCAGACGCGCTACGTTCAGGGCGTAGTGAGCTTATGCTCATGCGGGTTCGACTCCCGCCTTCGGCACAGAAAAAAACTGTGCTTCGGCACAAGAAAACATTTGTGCTTCGGCACAAGAGAACATTGTGCTTCGGCACAAGAGAACATTGTGCTTCGGCACAGAAAAGGTCTCGTTTTTACGAGGCTTTTTTCATTTAATAGGACATATTCAGGGTATAATTAGGGCAGACTTTTATGCCATATTTTGAACCTAAGAATAAGCAAACCTGACAGGTTTCAGAATGCTCTTTTCAAGGAAAAAAGACATGAAGAGAGCATTGATATTTCTCATAAGTCTATTGAAAACCTGTCAGGTTTCTGTGTGTGAAAAGAAGGATTTTCCATGGATGCAGGCGATATTAAACACGTTGATATAAATCATGAAATGCGCTCCGCTTATCTCGATTACGCGATGAGTGTTATTGTTTCGCGCGCTCTTCCCGACGCGCGAGATGGGTTAAAACCTGTCCATCGGCGCATTCTATTTGCGATGCACGATATGGGCATTAGGGCGACAGGCGCGCATAAAAAATCGGCTCGTATAGTCGGTGAAGTTTTGGGTAAATATCACCCTCATGGTGATTCAGCAGTTTACGAATCAATGGCGCGTATGGCGCAAGATTTCTCCCTCCGCTATATGCTTGTGGAAGGGCAGGGTAACTTTGGATCCATCGATGGTGATTCTCCCGCTGCAATGCGTTATACCGAAGCGCGGATGGATAAACTCGCTGAAGAGATGCTCATTGACATTGACAAAGAAACGGTCAATTTCGCTCCAAATTTTGATGACTCTCTTGAAGAGCCAACGGTTTTACCCTCCCGTTTGCCTAATCTTTTGCTCAATGGCGCATCTGGTATTGCCGTTGGTATGGCAACAAATATACCACCACACAACCTGAACGAAGTTGCCAATGCTCTTATTTATATGATAGACAACTACGATACTGTAGACGAGATCGGCGTTGAGCAATTAATGGGATTTGTGCAGGGACCAGATTTCCCTACCGGTGGCATTATTGTCGGACGGGAAGGCATTGTCCAGGCCTATAGTACGGGTAAAGGTCGTGTTGTAATGCGCGGCAAAGCACATATTGAAGAAATGCGTGCCAATCGCTTTAGAATTGTTGTGACCGAAATCCCCTATCAGATCAATAAAACCACGCTGATCGAGCGTATTGCCAGCTTGGCACGCAGCGGAAAGATCGATTCCATATCCGACTTGCGAGATGAATCCGACCGACGCGGCATGAGTATTGTTATTGAACTCAAGCGTGGTTCCCAGCCTAAAAAGGTGCTCAACCAACTTTATAAATATTCCACGCTTCAATCCACTTTTGGCGTGCAGATGTTGGCTCTGGTCAAAAATGAGCCGAAATTACTCTCTCTAAAGCGTTCTTTACAGCACTTTGTCGAGCATCGCCGTGAAGTGATCACTCGCCGCACAGAATTTGATCTTAAAAAAGCCCGCGCTCGCGCTCATATTCTGGATGGTCTTATCATTGCCCTCGATAATATAGATGCGGTCATCGAAACGATTCGCTCTTCGGCAGATGTGGGAGCCGCCAAAGAAAACTTGATCAAACGTTTCAAATTGAGCGAATTACAGGCCCAGGCTATCCTCGATATGCAACTGCGTCGTTTAGCCGCTCTGGAACGCTGGAAAATCGAAGAAGAACATAAAGAGATCATGGCGAAGATCGCCTATTATGAAGACCTGCTTGCCGACGTAAAGAAAGTTTTAGCGATCATCAAAGAAGATTTGGTTGAACTCGCTGAAAAATATGGTGATGAGCGTCGTACCCAGATCGCTGCACATGCAAGCGGTGACCTGAACGAAGAAGATCTCGTAGAAGACGAAGCTGTTTTGGTAACAATTACTGAGCGCGGCTATATAAAGCGCGTTGCTGCAAAAACCTTCCGCACGCAAGGACGTGGAGGGCGCGGCGTTAAAGGGCATACGACCAAAGAAGCAGACGAAGTGATCATGATGATCCCTGCTCGCACGCTGAATACAATTCTCTTCTTTACGGATAAAGGCAAAGTCTATTCCGAGAAAACTTATCAGATCCCCGAAGCAAGCCGAATTGGAAAAGGAATCTCAATTGTCAATATCCTTGCTCTTGGGCCTGATGAACGCATCACGGCTGCCATCCCCGTCCCCGATTTTGATGATGCATCCTATTGCACCTTGGCAACTGTAAAAGGGCGGATTAAGCGCGTAGAACTCTCAGAATTTGCATCTGTGCGTCCTTCTGGCTTGATCGCAATGGGGCTAAATGACGATGACAAGCTTGGCTGGGCACGTCTGACCAGCGGAGAAGATGACATCATCATCGTCACAGAGCAAGGCAAGGCTTTACGTTATGCAGAAAGCAATGTTCGCTCTATGGGACGACCAGCTTCGGGTGTGATCGCTATCAAACTCCTGAAAGGGGACAAGGTGACGACAATGGATGTTGTTGAGCCAAACTCCTCATTGCTCACAGTAACTGAAACTGGCATAGGAAAACAAACTCCACTCGAAGAATACTCCCCGAAAGGGCGTGCTACACAAGGTATTCTGACAATGGATAAACATGCAATTGCTGAAATAGGCAAGATCGTTGCAGCGCGCGTTGTTCAGCAAGAAGACCATCTAACACTCATGTCCACCGAAGGTGTCATTATTCGCCTAAAAGTTAGTGAAGTGAAAACGGCTGGGCGGGCTACACGCGGCGTTCATTTGATGCGAACGCGCGAAGGTGATACCGTTGCCGCTGTTGCGCGTATCGCTGCAAAAGATCTCAAGCAGGTTGGGGCAAAACTCGAAGAAGAAAGTGAAGTTCCTGAAGGCGGACAGGAAGAACTGCTCTAAAAAACATAAAAAAAGAGCCGTGCTTCTCAAAAGCACGGCTCTTTTTATTTAGGACAATCAATTTTTAAAAATAAGGAATTGCAAAACGTTCTGTGACGAGTAAGAGCATTGACCCGATCAGGCAAACTGCCATAAAAAGCATTGCCACGATCACAAAACGTTGCGCGGGGGTCAAGTCTGTGATTGATTTAAAAACGGAAATATCAGATTTTTCATCCTCTATTTCGCTATCTTCAAGAAAATCTGGCAATTCATCATCGTCATCAAAAAAGGGCGATGAATCAGCATCGTCACGCAAATTATCTAACATAACTCACCTCTTTACTCATTTTTTTCTGCTATATCATAACCGCATCGGGCGCAAATGAACATCCCCAAAATGGATAGATTCGACAGTATCAAGGCGCAAAGATCCGTCCTGATTGACCCCTAAAAGCTCTCCTTGGATGACCTGCTTCGCTCCGTGCGTGATTTCCACTTGCTTGCCGCGAAAAGCCAGATTCTCGTTCCAGGCAGCTACCATTTCCGCTTTGCCCAAAACTTTTCTCCATTTAATTAAAGCAGTCAAAATCCCGTGCAGGGTTTTCGTGCGGTCTACTTTTTGCCCAAGGGATTCTTCTAAACTTGTTGCGGGGAAATGTAAATCATCGCTTTTCGGGATAGCTGCATTCAGAATATTTACCCCTATTCCCAGAACGATGCCTTTGGCTCTGTCACCTTCCCAGCTTGTTTCAACGAGAATACCAGCCACTTTTTTCCCTTTTATGAGGATATCGTTGGGCCATTTTATCTCCGCTTGTAGGGAATATAACTCTTTTAGCGCATCAACCAACGCCAGAGCGCAGAGTCCTGTAAAGAGGGGGATATTTTTCGCCTCGGTGATGTTTGGGATGAGCAGCAAGCTCAATGCAAGAGCGGAATCGGGCGGGGTATGCCAACTGCGTCCACTTCTCCCACGTCCGCTTATTTGTTCGTTGGCAACGACGAGAGAGATGTCACGCCCGCCTTCTTCCATCCAATTAAGAGCAATGTCGTTGGTTGAGTCTACTTGTTCGTAATAGCGAAAACCGCCCAGGGGAAGGTCTTGCAGGGCGGTTTTAAGAATTTTTCCGTTCATTTTCGTTGTTTTACGGTAACCAATTCCACGGGTTTTGAAATGCACCGTTTTGGCGAATTTCAAAGTGGAGATGTGCGCCAAAGGAATTGCCTGTGTTACCAGAACGCCCAATGAGTTGACCAGCAAAAACGCTCTGACAGGGATTGACAATGTAGCTGCTTAAATGGGCGTATAGTGTGGCAAAACCGTTCCCATGATCGATGGCGATGACATTGCCATAGCCGTAGTTATAGCCACCCTGTGCCATTGTGACCACGCCACTGTCGGCAGCGTAGACCGGTGCGCCTGTATTAGCGGAAATATCAATAGCGAGATGCCCGGACCAAAAATCGTTGCCGCTGAGGAAATGATCATCGGCAGGCCAACTAAAATAGCCTGAGCCAACAGCACCAGCTGGACAAGAGCTGCTACCTGTACCACCGGCTGTGCCAGAATCGCCGCTTGCTTCGATAGGGATAACCCATTGCACAAACTCACGCGACCCACCGGGGATCATGACTTTGTCGCCTTCGTTAAGAGTGGGATCTGTGAGATCTATGTTATTCCCTATCCAACTGAGAATTTCTTTGGGGTCCGCTTCAAACTCATGGGCAATACTTTCGACAGTATCATCTTTTTTCCACTCGTAGTAGATGCCATCTACAGGGGGGATGTTAAGTTCTTGTCCTACACGCAGACTGTCAGGGCTATCTTCGAGGGTGTCATAATTTGCCCAGAGTAGTGTTTCTGGCTCTATATTGAATTCTTTTGAGATGCTAAAGGTGGAATCGCCTCTTGAGACCGTGTATTTTTGTACTTCGTAATTTGGGCGGTCTTCGGGGATAAGGGTTTTCAACGTGATATAACGTCGAACTGCATTAGACGATATTTCTTCAATGGCTGTGCTTTCTGAAGCTGCAGATGTATTCGTTGATGAGCTATTTTCAACCGCTGTCGGTGTAGCTTCAACGATGGTCGGGGGGGCAGTTTTTGCAAATGCCTCTTTATTGCGATAGGCAAGAAAGAGGATAGACGCCACAATAGCGAGCGTTACAATCCAGCTAAGGATTGAAAAAAGATTTTTCTTGATGAAGCTCATAGGAAATAACTTGATGATCTAACTATCTTTGGTTAGTGCATCAAGGAAGTCTTCGTTGGTTTTTGCCGCGCGCATTTGTTGGATAATTGCTTCCATTGCTACACCTTGTGACATCCCTGCGCCTTGAGGCGGCGGGGAGGTCATTTGGATATACATGCGGCGCATCAACCAGACCTGCTTGAGAAGATCGGGGCCAAGCAGGAGATCTTCACGACGGGTGGAGGAGGCATCAATATTAAGCGCGGGGAAAATGCGTCGCTCTTGTAAGCGGCGTGAGAGGTGTAATTCCATATTGCCGGTGCCCTTGAATTCCTCGTAAACCACATCGTCGAGGCGAGAACCGGTATCAACCAGACAAGTGGCAACAATGGTTAATGAGCCACCATCTTCGATATTTCGTGCTGCGCCGAAAAAGCGTTTGGGCGGGTACAGAGCTGAAGGATCAAGACCACCGGAGAGAGTCCGCCCGGAGGGGTTAACGACCAGGTTGTACGCACGAGCGAGACGAGTAATAGAATCCATTAAAATTACGACATCACGCCCAACTTCGGTGAGGCGTTTAGCACGCTCTAGCGCGATCTCTGCTGTACGGACATGAGATGTAACGGGTTCATCAAAGGTAGATGCAATGACTTCTGCGTCTACTGAACGATCCATGTCGGTGACTTCTTCGGGGCGTTCGCCGATCAAGGCAACCATCATCGTTACTTCGGGGTTTTTAGATGAGATTGCGTTTGCGATGCTTTTGAGAATGGTCGTTTTACCTGCTTTTGGCGGAGAAACGATCAATCCGCGTTGTCCGCGCCCAATGGGAGAGATCAAGTTTATGAGACGTGTGGCTAATTCCCGGTGATCATATTCAAGATCAAAGCGTTGGTCAGGGAAAACAGGGATAAGTTTTTCGAATTTTGGGCGACGACGTGCCTCTTCAGGGTCAATGCCGTTAACTGTCTCAACCTTTGTTAAGCCAAAATGGCGCTCTGATTGTCGTGGTTCACGAACAAAGCCGACGACCATATCACCATTTCTCAGGTTGTATTTGCGTAATTGGGCTTGCGAAACATAAACGTCTTGTGGCCCAATTCGGTAATTATCTGCACGCAAAAAGCCGATGCCCTCGCTCATAATTTCAAGAATACCTCCGCGAATCTGGAGACCTTCTTTTCCTGCCTCGGCTTGACGAATATCAAGGATAAGGCGTTCTTTTTTAAGGCGATTTGCTCGCGGCACATCGTATTCTTTTGCGATGGAGCGCAGTTCTAAAAGAGGAAGCTGTTCTAGTTCAAGGATAGTTTTCATGTAAGTCTCAATTATAGGTGTGCAGGAACAGGAATAACAATGCCCCCCAAGAGCTTGGGCATTTAGTAACTGAATAGGTTATAAAAACGGCAGTTTTTCAAAATAAAATAGGGGATTGGGTAGGCAGAGAAAATGCTGCCAGCTAGTATATAAATTATGAAATGTTTTGGGGAACTAGAAAATTATAGCATGTTCATGGTTGCTACGCAAGCAGCTTTTTTGGTTGGGAGTACTCAAGAAGTGTAGATTGTGCCAACTTGACCGCCCTGAGATTAATCTCAGGGCTACAAAGCAGCGCCGGATCAATCCGACTTCCCAGCCTGATTTATCAGGCGTTGCTATGTAGCTCGGATATTCATATCCGTGCGGGCTTTGGAATGCGGATTCTATAGAACTTGAGTGCTCCCTTTTGGTTTCGAACATAAAAGTGCTGACAGAATTTCTATCAGCACTTTTTATGTCGAGTTATTATGAACGTTTGCTATGGTCTACCGCTTTCAAAATCTTTATGTTCAGCACAATGAAGCGCCATAGTTGAAAAAGCTTATTGTTCATCCGAGCTTTGTCTTTTTTTGTGATTTCCATCATATTCTCCTATTCGGGGATAATTTTCCAGCCAGGCAGGCCGCGTAATTTCCAGATAAAGGTATCGTGGAGCATGCGTTTAAGCCATGCGCCACCAAGCCCCATCTCCATGTGAGTAACGAAGAGATCGCGTCCGCCTTCGTTGGGATAGCGTCGCATATCAGGAACAACAGGGTGGACAACAATGGTTGCCGCGTTGCCATCCCAAAGAGAATCTCCCATAGAGGCTACACAGGCGGCGACCATTTCGCTCATACGCTCAGAGTGTGTCATACGTCCGCGTTTGACAAGGTCAACGATATTCAATGCAACGACACGCCCGATGATACCGGAGACCATACCTGTACGGGGTGGGGCGGCGGTTATGGGAGTGCCGTTGGGGGTTGTATGTGGGCGTGAAATTGGTCCGGGAGGTGCAAAAGCAATGCCCGCCGCAAAAATATTGCGATAAGTGGGGTTCTGGTATTGAGAAGGCCAGGCATCAGGGTTGCGTTCCAATGTGTCGTAGTCCAGCCCATAAATACCATCTACAAGAACAAAGCCACCTGCATTGACAACTTTGGATGAAACATCAGAGCCATCTTTGCCAATATATTCCAAGGGCTGTCCTGAGAATTTTGGGATAAGCATGGCGAAATCGTAATCTGTTTCGCCTTCTTCTCCATCGTAATTCTCCCAGTAGATTTTATCTGCATCTACACTTTTTACAGCCGTTTGTACTTGCCACTTAATGCCAGCGTCCTTGAATGCAGCTGTGATAAATTGCTCACTGGTGAAGAGTTTTCCTTCGCGTTTTGCTATAACGCCATGCACGCCAAAGTCGCCTAAGCCAACCTCGTTGGAGAGCCACATGAGTTCGGCGTTTTCACGCACACCTTTTTTAACCAGGTCTTTATGTACATTGCTAATAAATTCAAAAGCAGCACCCTGACAGGTGGATGTACCATGCCCTGTCCCGATGACCATTTTGACCTTCTCACCTTTTTTCATGCGTTCGACATATTCGAGATATTTGTCTCGAGTTTCGACAACATGTGGAAGCGAGCAAACAGAGTAGGTGTGGCCGCCCTGGTCAGGTCCCAACCCTGGTGTAGCCTCAAAGGCTAACTTGGGTCCGGTTGCAACGAGCAGGTAATCATATTCAATACGAGCGACATCGCCATTTTCTTTGTTAACTTCAACGAATTGATCGCCTTCGTCTGGATGTACCTTTGTTGCTGTGCCATGAATAAAATGGACATTCATCCGTTTATAAACAGGCGCCAGCTTGAAGGTTGTCTTTTCGGGTTCCATATTCCCGGTACTGACCCAGATCCATGAGGGGATATAAGCGAAAGAATCAAATCTGTTGACCATTGTCACAGTATGTTTTTTCCCCAGCTTATCTCCTAGATAAAGAGCTGCTGTATGCCCAGCGAAGCCCGCCCCTATGATAACAACTTTTGCCATAGTCCTTCTCCTTTTTTTCTTTTTGTGCTCAGTTTGGCTTACTAACTCATGTTACGCAAAAGATGTCTTTGGCAGTCTATTGTTCATCACTGCGTAACATGAGTTACTAAATTACATTTAGACGGAAAGGTGAGTTGGTTATATTTTCTGTCCAAAATAAACATGTATGTGCGAAAATTTGCATATGCGCATATAAAGCGAACAGCAAAGGAAAATTCTTTTTTGTATTTGCGTAAAACGGTGAAAACGCACACCTTAAACGGTCGATGTCGCACAGTCAGGG
>CAZOOX010000035.1:0-32123 GCA_964581545.1 uncultured Anaerolineaceae bacterium | reverse complement strand
CAATGCCCTAAATCGCAAAGTTAGCAGCCGTCAGTATGACTATAAAATTGATGGCAAGACAGAAGCACACTTGGTAGCATTAGTTTGTGGAAAAGCACCCGAGGGATACGCTCGCTGGACATTGCGTTTGTTAGCAGACAGATTGGTCAGGCTTGAGCAAGTCCAAATCAAGTCGGTTTCTCACGAAACAGTTCGTCAGGCTCTAAAAAAAACGAATTGAAGCCTTGGCAGAACAAACAATGGGTAATTCCGCCCGAAGAAAACGCAGATTTTGTCTGCGCAATGGAAGATGTACTTGAACTGTACCATGAGCCTTATGATCCATTAAGACCCGTTGTTTGCTTCGACGAAGGCACTAAGCAGTTGATTAGCGAAACACGAGTTTCTTTGCCGATGCAATCAGGTCAACCGCAACGTTATGACTATGAATATGAACGACATGGAGCTTGCAATCTCTTTGTTTTCTCTGAACCTTTAGTTGCTTGGAGAAAGGTTGATGTAACAGACCAGCGAACGATGATTGACTATGCTCACTGTATGAAGTATTTGACTGATGAGAAATATCCAAATGCAAAGCTTATTCGAGTTGTTCAAGATAACCTAAACACTCATAAGCCATCCGCTCTATATAAAGCCTTTCATCCAGAAGAAGCTCGCCGCATTTTGAAACGACTTGAATTTCATCACACACCAAAACATGGTAGTTGGTTGAATATCGCAGAAATAGAGTTGAGCGTACTTGTTCGTCAATGTTTAGATCGTCGTATTGGAGACAAAGAAACGCTAATCAATGAAGTTAGAGTGTGGAATGTTGAGCGTAACCTAAATGCTAAAGTCGTTGACTGGCAATTCACAACTTCTGATGCTCGTATCAAACTGGAAAGATTGTATCCATCATTTCACGATTGACTATGTACTAGGAAAAAACTTTTACTCTAATTCAGAGTATAGTCTTTCAATAGACGCATTTACTCAAGCAATTAAACTTGACTCTATTTCAGGAGATGCTTATTTCAATCGCGGTCTTTCTTACCTCGCAATAAAAGAAGGGGAAAACGCTCTCACAGATTTAGAAGCTGCATACCAGTATCTACCAAACTCTTTTGATGTAAGCATCGCTCTCGCACAGGCCCATACGCTTGTGGAACATTACGGCGATTGCTACCTACAAGTGGAACGCTCCCGTCCACTGATCGAAACAGACTATCACCAGGCCCAGATATACTACTGGCGCGGTATCTGCCATGAAGGGCGTCAAGACACGTCTATGGCTATCGAAGCTTGGGAAGACCTGCTTGCTATGCCCGTTAGCTCAGAGATTGGCAATTTGCAAGCAGGTGCGAGAGAGCATTTAAATATCATCTATACTCCAACACCAATTCACACAGAAACACCTACTCCCACATCTCTTCCTGAAGAAATCTCAGACATTGACCCAACTGGCAATTCTATTCCCATGCGCCTTGTGCCTGCTGGTGAATTTACGATGGGAAGTGATACTGGTCCAGACGATGAAAAGCCAGAACATGAAGTACACCTTGATACTTTTTTTATTGACAAATTCGAGGTCACCAATGCACATTACAATATATGCGTCGCAGAGAAAATTTGTTATCAACCGTTATCGACAGATCACATTATTGATTTCAATAACCATCCTGTCGTAAATGTGACTTGGGAAATGGCAATGACATATTGTGAGTGGAGAGAAGGCTATTTGCCTAGTGAAGCCCAATGGGAAAAAGCTGCACGAGGAACAGATTCCCGTACATATCCATGGGGCAATGAAATTAATTGTAACAAAGCAAATTATTCGGATTGCACGACTGGAACTACTCCAGTTGGCAGTTATGAGGAGGGTAAAAGCGTCTATGGCGTATATGATATGGCTGGAAATGTGTGGGAGTGGGTGGCAGATTGGTATTCGGAAACATATTATTTTCAATCACCTTATCAGAATCCTACTGGTCCTAGTGACGGTACAGATAGAGTCCTGAAAGGAGGTGCTTGGTTTAGTAGCATGAATGATTCTCGTTCATCAAATCGCGCTGACGCAAGAATTCACAGAGAGTTTTATGGCTTCCGCTGCGCCAAAGACGCCCCTTAAACTCTGACAAGAAGACTTCCGAAATTTTCGGGAGTCTTTTTCTTTAACGGTATAATCCTCCTGTCAATCGTAAGGGCGACCCTACGTTCTTAAAAGACAAAATATATTGAAAAAGAAAGCAATCCAAAAAGAGAAATTATCTTGCGCCCCAAACGGGTCGCCCCTACCACCCTCCAAATCCTTATGACCAAAAAATCCCTCCAAACCATCATTCTTGAACTGCAAAACTTCTGGGCAGCGCACGGCTGCACCATCGCCCAGCCCTACTACACCCAGGTCGGCGCAGGGACGATGAATCCTGCCACCTTCCTGCGCGTGCTCGGTCCCGAGCCGTGGAACGTGGCGTATGTCGAACCCTCCGTCCGCCCCGATGACGGGCGTTACGGCGAGAACCCCAACCGCTTCCAGCAGCACACCCAATTTCAGGTCATCCTGAAACCCGATCCCGGCGACCCGCAGCAGCTTTACCTCGACTCGCTCAAAGCCATCGGCATCGACCCGCGCGAGCACGACATCCGCTTTGTAGAAGATAACTGGGCGCAGCCTGCTATCTCCGCTTGGGGGCTGGGCTGGGAAGTCTGGATGGACGGGCAGGAGATCACCCAGTTCACCTACTTCCAGCAGGTCGGCGGCGTGGCGCTTGATCCCGTTGCCGTCGAAATTACCTACGGCCTCGAACGCATCCTGATCGCCCTTAACAATGCCGGTGCCATCTGGGATGAACCCTGGAGCGAGACCGTCCCCTACGGTGCGATCCGCCATCAGGAGGAGTTCGAGCATAGCAAATATTATTTTGAAGTCGCCAGCGTTGAGCGTCTACGCCAGATGTACGAGACCTTCGAAGCCGAAGCCAACGCCTGCCTCGATGCCGGTCTCGTCATGCCCTCGCACGACTACGTCCTGAAATGCTCGCATACTTTCAACATTCTTGATACGCGCGGCGCAGTCGGCGTGACCGAGCGCCAGGCCTTCTTCCGCAAAATGCGCGGGCTGGCGCGTCGCGTTGCCGAGAGTTATTTGGAGCAGCGCGAAAGGCTCGAATATCCGCTTCTTAAGACCTCCGACATCAGCTCTCAGACCTCTGCAAAAGCGCCTATGCTGAAGTCTGAAGTCTTAAGTCCGATGTCTTTCTTGCTCGAAATTGGCGTCGAAGAAATGCCCCATTCGGATGTGGAAGCCATCTTGGCGCAACTCCGCAAACGGATTCCCGCGTGGCTACAAGAGTTACGTCTTGGACACGGCGATATCACGATCCACGCCACGCCTCGACGTGCTACGGTTTACGTAGAGAATCTCGATCCCAAACAGGAAGATCTCGAAGAACTCGTCAAGGGGCCGCCTGCCGCTCGAGCCTTCGACGCTGAGGGGAACCCGACAAAGGCGGCAATGGGCTTCGCGCGCGGAAAAGGTGTTGACGTTGAGTCGCTTGAGAAACGGGAAATTGATGGGGGCGAATACGTTGTTGCCATCGTGAAGCAAGCCGGAAAAACGTCAGGCTCCGTCCTTCTCGAAGCACTCCCCGCCTTGATGAAAGAAATCCACTTTACCAAAACGATGAAATGGAACGAGAGCGGTGTCGCCTTCTCGCGCCCCATCCGCTGGTTTGTGGCGATGCTGGGTGAAAGTGTCATCCCATTTGAATACGCGGGCGTAACAGCGGGCAAAACAACACGCGGTTTACGCCCCTACGGCTCACCCGAAATTGAAATATCTTCAGCCGATGCCTATTTCAACACCATCGAAGAAGCGGGCATCATTTTAGACGAAGCAAAACGTCAGGAAATGGTTTTGGCACAAGTCAAAGAAGTCGCCGCATCTGTGAAGGGTGAAGCGCTCATTGATGAAGACCTGCTCCTCGAAGTGACCCATCTCGTCGAAAAACCGACCGCCTTCCTCGGTGAATTCCCCGCCGAATACCTCGAACTCCCGCGTGATGTGCTCATCAAGACCATGCAGAAGCACCAAAGATACTTTGCGGTTGAAGGTTCAAGGTCTAAGGTTGAAGGAGAAGAACCTTCAAACCTTCAACCTTCAAACCTGTTACCGTACTTCGTGGGTGTCAGAAACGGTGATTCTGAGCATCTCGATAAAGTCATCGTCGGCAACGAACACGTCATCAACGCCCGTTTTGCGGATGCGAATTTCTTCGTCCGTGAAGATGTGAAAAAGAAGCTCGAAGATTTCCGCCCTGAACTGAGCGCGCTGACCTTTCAGACCAAGCTCGGCTCGATGCTTGATAAATCTGACCGAATGTTGAAATTGGGCGCAGAGCTTTGCCCACTTTTCGGTTTTACTGATGTGACCACGATCAAACCCCTCGGGCGTGCGGTCTATCTCGCCAAAGCTGATTTGGTGACACAGATGGTCACTGAAATGACCTCCCTGCAAGGCATCATCGGGCGCGAATATGCCCTCCGCTCCGATGAAGATGAAATTGTGGCGACTGCGATTGGCGAGCAATATCAGACCGTGCCGCAAAGCAAAATTGGCATGGCATTAGCTCTGACCGATAGACTGGATTCTCTGGTTGGGCTTTTTGCCGCTGGCTTAGCTCCGACGGGAACAAAAGATCCCTTCGCCCTGCGTCGTGCGGCAATTGGCGTTGTGACTCCCATCCTTGAACATGACTTGGACTTTGATCTTGTGAAATCCATTGATGAAACGGCAAAATTGCAGCCCATCGAAGTGACAGGCGAGATCAAAGCTAAAGTGATTGAGTTCATTGCGGGCAGGTTGCGCGTCGTCTTGCGGGAACGGGGATATGCTCACGATGTGGCCGATGCTATTTTAGCGGTATCAAGCCAAAACCCCGCGCGTGCCGCCAAGTTTGTCGAAGAGTTATCTGCCTGGGTGAGCCGAGATGATTGGGAGACTATCCTTCCTGCTTATTCCAGATGTGTGAGAATTATTCGCTCGGCGAAAGTGAGTAGTGATGAGTTATCAGTAAACAGTGAAAAGTTGGCGGAATCCGCAGAGAAAGATTTATACGAAGCCATCCTGAATACTGAAAACCGAACACTAAACACTGTAGACGAAGCTCTTCGTGTAATTGAAAGCCTGATCCCTACTATCAATAATTTCTTTGACAATGTGTTGGTGATGGATGAAGACGAGGCTGTGAAACAAAACCGCCTTGCGCTGGTTGGTAAGGTCGCTTCGCTGACAGAGGGGCTGGTGGATTTGAGCCATTTGGAAGGGTTCTAGAAAAAAAGATTGGTTCAATCTCGCAGATTGAACCAATCTAAAGAGTTGACCAAAAAGAGGATGCAATTTTCTGCATCCTCTTTTCTTTTAGATTATTCTTCAGTGCCAACTTCTTCGTAGCCCGTTATCATGGCTTTGAGATTGCTGGTGGCGGTTTCGCCCGTTGTGGTCATATAGAGGTGGACGATGAAGAATGTGAGCAGGAAGAAAGCGCCGATGCTGTGCACGTTAGCGATCCAGTCGAGCTTGGCGGTGATGCCGATGGTGTCCCAGTATTCGTGGTACATGTAGAGCAAACCTGATGTGCCTACGAAGGGGATGATGATAACCTTGAAGCCCAGATAGGTATAACGCTGGAGGGGGTTTAGTTTTGAAAGCTCCATTTTCTTGTAGGGATGTGGTTCTCCCTTGAAGATGCCGCTTGTGTAGTATTTGAACTGCACAGACAGTTTCTGCTGATTCGGTACATAGTGCTTCCATTCACCTGTGGTGATATGCCAGAAGATGGCAAAGAGGATTAGCACGACAAGCGAAATGGATGATGTGTTGTGGATTTTTACAGCGTTGTCAAATCCGAAGAGACGAAGCGATCCATGCACTTCAAAACCGGTGAGGCCAAGGGTGACAATCAGAATGGCTTGCATCCAGTGCCAAAAACGGTTGAATGCTTTGTAGATCATTACTCGTTTAGTCATTATTTGCCTTCCTTTTTGCCGTTATTTTTATTGCTGATCACACGCGCGGATCCGTGGACGATCACACCGAAGAGAGCCAGCAGGCTCATTGTCCAGCCAAAGGTGTCAATGCCTTTGGTGTCGGTCAAGCCGGGGATGTAGATACCTTCGAGATCATGGAGGATGCCCTGATCTCGGGTATGGCAGGATTCACATGCGAGTGCATCTTCTGCGGGAGCGACCATGTGAGCGAGGGGCCAGTACATTTCTGTCTCGATCCAGTCGTATTCGCCGCTGTAGTCGGCACCGTAGGCTTCCATTCCTGAAGAAAGGGCTTTATCCCAGTCCCAATTTTTCCAGTAGGCGGTTTCATCTTTGCCGAAAAGGTGCGGCACTGCGAGGGTATTATTGCCTGAGTCATAAGGCTGCACCGCACGGAAGACCTTGAAGGGCCAAATGCGGCTGTCGGGTGCGCCAGCTTCGCCTCCAATAGAGTTGATACTAACAACTTCGGTGCCTTCTTCAAAAGGTTTTAAATTCTGATATGCAACATCGCCGTTGAACCAGTAGTATTCGGGTGTTACGTTGACATCCCACTCGAAGGTGCCTTTTTTCGAGTCGTAATCTGTCCAGCCATTATCGTCTTTGGTGACAAAGGGCTTGCCTTCATCGTTTTTCTGACCGGCTGTTGACCAATCCCACCACATCTTTGTGGGGAACTCGCCGCGCGCATAAGAGGGGATATGACAGGTTTGGCAGGCAATAGATTCTACATGGTGATCCAGATGCTCTTCTTCGGGGTGGGGCTCCAAGCCGTGACAGGATTCACAAGTAAGAGGGGTATTATCACGTCCGGGGATGGCGAGACCGTTTTCATCCACTGCCATGACTTCGTAGCGGCTACCGGGAATATCGTGACCCTGCTGTGGTGCGTGACAGGTGGAGCAGGTGAAGTTCAATCCATCCACATCCATGTGAACATCGAGGTGATAATCCGGTGATTTGAGAGATTGATCCATATCGCCGTGCTTGACGCCGTTACCGCCGCCACCGTTGAAGTGACAAGCGCCACAGGTGTCGCGGCTGGTGGGGCCAACGTTTTGAGCAACGAGGGTGAGATCAATAGGTTCCCACATCTTTCCGCTTCCGGGAGGAAATTCTTTCGCTTCTTCGTAAACGGGATGCCCTGCGCCGGTGGGGAATTTTTTATATTGCCCTGTCGTGTCGTGGCAGACGAGACAATCGACGTTGTTTTCTACGCTGAAGTCAAAGCTGCTGTCTTTATAGCCGTATCCGGTATGGCAGCTTGTGCAGCGCGGCTCATTGGATGAAACAGCAACACAGTAATTGTTAATCACATTATTCTTGCCAAGCGCTTCCCCTGTTTGTGGGTCAGTATATTCCCATGTCCAGTGGGGTGTTTCCATAATTTGCTGGGCAGCATTTGTATGGCAGCTTAGGCAAGCAGCTGTAACCTCGGGGCCGGAGGCAAACTCTTGCTGAAGTTCCTCGAATAGAGAGTGGTCTGCTGTGGAGGTGGGACCTTCGTTGTCTGAACCATCCTGGAATAGCTCACTATAACTTCCCGATGCTTGCACATTACGTGCAAAGGGTGCAGCGATGATGATCGTGCTCAATAACACGAGAGCCAAGATCAGCCCAACTGCTCCTCCCAGCATACTTCTTTGTTCTTTCATATTGCATCTCCTTCAATAGGGTAATAAAAATGGGTATTGTGAAATGATACGCAACTAAGTATAATGTTTTTTGATGAAAAAACGTGTTTTATGCCGTATTTTCCTAATGGGACTTTCTAATCCGTATCTATTAGAAATATTAATTTATTCCCTTTTTGACTAATATTGTATTAATATTCATTTAATGTTTGAACGAAAAAGTTATTGGAGATATTATGTTAAATGCCCACCAATTAAATATATTTGCTGTAGCCGCTGAAACGCTTTCATTCACAGAGACGGCAAAACGTTTGCACCTGACTCAGTCGAGTATTAGCCAGCATATCAAGGCCTTGGAAACGCAACTGGGAACGGAACTCTTTCAGCGGCGAGGACGTGCCATTGAATTGACGGATGCCGGTGAAGTTTTGTTGCCTTTGGCCAAGGACATCATCGAGGATGCTTTACGCGCGGAAGAAAAAGTGAAACTCCTGGAGCAAGAAGTACACGGTCACCTTATCATTGGCTGTAATACCGCCCCGGGGAAGTACGTTCTTCCCATCATTTTGCGCGAATTTCATAAGCGCTATCCAATGGTCCGCATCACTTGTCAGGTATTGCCCCAAAATCAGGCTGTAGAACGCGTTCTGGATGGCAGTGTCAATTTCGCCCTTACCAATATCATGCTGGAAAAAGAAAACTTGCCAGATTTTCAACTATATTTGCGTGAGCCGATTGTCTTGATAGCACCGCTTGATCATCCTTGGGCCCAAAAAGAGAAGGTCAAGCCGGAAGACTTGTATTCAGAAAAATTTATTATGCGCGAAGAAGGGTCAGGTACCTACACAAGTGCTCATCAAGCGTTGACTAAAGCAGGCGTCGACATCAATCGGCTGGATACTTTTCTGATCATGGGGAATTCGGAAGCCATTGCTTTAGCTGTGAGCGAAGGCTTAGGAGTTGGATTTGTTTCTAAACTAATCATGAAAAAGCTTTGTTCCGAAAAAGTATCTATCATTGAACTTGAAGGAGCCGATGTTTATCAAGATATCTATTTTGGTCGTCAAACACGTCAACCGGCAACCAGCGCACAAGCGGCTTTTTGGGAGTTCATTAATAACTCAGATGCTCCAACGCTTCTGGGCTGTGATGATTCTTAAAACAGACTTCTAGCAAAAGTCTGTTTTTACCACGCTCCCTGCGCCGTACCCGAAGAGCACGTGTCCTCGGCGCAGGCTTCCTCCGAAGGGGGAACATCCAATCTTTGCATAACATGAGTTCTTAAGCTCACTTGTATTAGAAATCACCCGCTTGACATCCCCCATTCTATCGGTTAGATTACAAGCCTTATTCTATAATTGTTCGTTCAGTAGTTTTTGCCTTTGTTATTCCCCTTTATCCCCCTTTTGACATCTGCCTGGCTCCTGAAGAAAAGGAAATATTGTGAACTTCAATCAGTTCAATCTGGATTCTCGCCTAAACACGGGAATTAAACGCGCAGGTTATCAAATAGCCACGCCCATACAAGAGAAAGCGATCCCCGCCGCTGTAGCGGGCAAAGACCTGATCGGCACAGCCCAAACAGGAACAGGAAAAACAGCGGCTTTTGTGCTGCCGATCTTGCATAAATTGCTCAAAGGGCAACGCAAACAAACTAGGGCGCTCATCGTTACGCCCACGCGTGAGCTTGCTGAGCAAATTCATCAGACCGTCCGTGAGCTTTCTGTAGGTACGGGGCTGCGCAGCGCTACCGTCTATGGTGGCGTTGGTGCACAACCGCAAATTCAGGCTTTTCAAAAAGGTGTAGAGATCATTGTTGCCTGTCCCGGTCGTTTGCTTGATCTATACGCAAAGGGTCAAGCTCGCCTTGATCGTGTTGAGTTTTTAGTTTTGGATGAAGCCGACCGCATGTTTGATATGGGTTTCCTGCCCGATGTTCGTCGCATTGTAAAAGCAATTCCCGGCAAACGCCAAACCCTGCTTTTTTCTGCCACCTTCGAACGTGAAGTTGAAAAACTTGCCAGAGAAACGCTTTCGAGGCCAGAGCGCATTACCGTTGGGTTAAGTAGACCAGCGCATACTGTTTCTCACGCGCTATACCCGGTGCCGCAACATTTGAAGCGTGTTGTTTTACTTGAATTACTCAAAAAGACCGATACAGCTTCAGTCCTGATCTTTACTCGCACCAAACATCGCGCTCGTCGTTTAGAGAAACAAATCGGCAAAGCAGGTTATAGAGCAACAAGCTTGCATAGTGATCGTACACAAGGCCAACGCCAGCGTGCGCTCAAAGGCTTCAAAAGTGGACAATTTCAGATCATGGTTGCCACCGACATTGCCGCTCGAGGGCTGGATATAGACAGTATCTCCCACGTTATCAACTTCGACATGCCGGACACCGCCGATGCCTATATTCATCGCATTGGCCGTACGGGTAGAGCTAAACGAAGCGGCGAAGCCTTTACCCTCGTCACCCCCGATGACGCTGATCTGATTCGTAAGCTGGAAAGAATTATGAAGCAGAAACTAGAACGCCGTAAGCTGGACAATGTGGACTACTCGGTTCCTGCGCCACCGAAGCCTGCTAACGTACGCCCAAGAAGGAAGCGATCCCAAACAGTGGGTACACGCAACAAAAGACCATATTCCTCTCGTAAGAGACAAAGATAGCGCAAAAAACGGTGAGAAGTAAAACTTTTTCACCGTTTTTTATTTCCAAGACAAGCGGGGAGATGCTTTAAATAAGTCTTCAAGACTGATACTTGTCATAAAAGAGTATTTTTTCATAAAGGAGTAAGGCCGAGATTTTTTTTCAGTGTATAATAATGCCACTATACTCAAACGTCTGGAGGTAAGTTTATTATGGCAAGTGTAACGTACAAGAATGTTGTCAAGCAATTTGGCGACGTGACCGCTGTTAGCAACACTAGTTTCCATGTGGAAGACAAGGAGTTTTTGGTGCTTGTCGGTCCTTCGGGATGCGGCAAAACCACCGCTCTGCGCCTTTTGGCTGGGCTAGAAGAAATTACCAGCGGAGAAATTTCCATTGGCGATCGCGTCGTTAACGATGTTGCGCCAAAAGACCGCGATATCGCGATGGTCTTTCAATCCTATGCGCTATACCCACACTTGAGTGTCTTTGATAATCTTGCCTTCGGGCTTAAATTGCGCAAGACACCAAAAGCTGAGATCAAACAACGTGTTGAAGAAGCTGCCGGTATTTTGGGCATTGAAGATTTGCTAGATCGAAAGCCCCGCCAGCTTTCTGGTGGTCAACGCCAGCGTGTAGCTGTGGGACGTGCGATCGTTCGTAACCCCAAAGTCTTCCTTTTTGATGAGCCGCTCTCAAACCTGGATGCAAAACTACGTGTCCAGATGCGTGCTGAGATCAGCAAACTGCACAAGAAATTGGCTACTACCTTTGTTTATGTTACTCACGATCAAGTAGAAGCGATGACCATGGCAACACGCATCGCAGTGATCGACAAAGGTATTTTGCTACAAATTGATTCGCCGCAAGTGCTTTATGATACTCCCAATAATCTTTTTGTAGCAGGATTTATTGGATCACCATCGATGAACTTCTTCCCTGCAAAACTACGAAAAGAAGGCGATAATGTTGTTGTCGCAGGTGAACACTTCGCGGTTGCTATGCCAAAAGAGCGCACAGCAGCCTTTGAGAAACACGTCGGGAAAGATGTTATTTTTGGCATCCGCCCTGAAAACATCCACAACCCTGAATTCATCCCACCGAATACAAAGACTGAATTGGCTCCTGCCAAAGTGGATGTGACCGAGTTGATGGGCAATGAGATCTTTTTGCACCTGCTCAGTGGCGATGTCTCTTTCGTTGCTCGTGTTGACCCACGCTCTGAATACGGCGTTGGCGATGCTATTCAGGTTGCTTTTGATATGGACAGTGTTCATATTTTTGACGCTGAGACCGAAGAAGCAATTCGCTAATTTTTTCTTCTAACGAAAACTCTCTGTTCATCTTGAAATGAGCAGGGAGTTTTTTTGTTTAATGGGATATGAATAATGGTGCAAAAATGCTTTTAAAGGGTAGCAAACTGAATGCAGGAAAGAATCCGAGTAGATGTTGTTGGAGAGGAGGGTGGTGTTGTTAAATGAGAAGTAGTTTTGGATTGCCCAAAGCTATATATCCCTCTTACAGCGCTAGGGATTATCAATCTCGACTATTTTATAGGGGTGAATATTCATGACTTGGGTTTGCTCATATTCTGTTGTGGAGGCTTCCAGATTTTGCCTATAGAAATGAGTGTGTCCATGAAAATGGTAGCGTGGTTTTGCCCAGCGGATGAGTAGATTTAAGGCTTTTAATCCTTGATGTGCTTGTGAATCATCGTCGTGGATACCGAAGGGAGGCGAATGTGTGATAAGGATATCTAGCGCGCGGCCATAGCGGAGGCGATTGAAGGCTAAGGCCGGGAGGAGTTTTAGCACCCGAAAATACATTTCTGTTTGGGTGTATTGGTTGACGCCGTCCGGGCGATAGAGAATACTGCCGCCGAGCCCTGCGATCAGGAAATTTTTAAAACGCACAACCTTTTGATCCAGGTTTATGCCCCCTTCGGCTTTTGAATCGCTCACTTCTCTTTGAAATTTCGGGTCATGGTTTCCAGGCACGTAGAAAAGGGGCAGACGGGCTATGGTAAGCAGATATTCCAAATACTCGTAGGGTAAATCGCCGCAACCTAAAAGAAGATCAACATCTTCAAAGGTCTGATTTGCGGCAAGCGTGTAAAGACGGTCTATAACTTCATCACTGAGGGCTAAAACTTTCATTGGTTAAGGATTTTGCCTTATGTGGTCTTGGATTGCAAGCCAGCTTGCTGGTTAAGGTGATGCTATTTCAGACGAACATCCGAAAAAGCACCCATACCAGTGTAAATAATCATCTACGTGGGCTTGCCAATAAGTCTCTTCATGCCCTCCTGAAAAAAGGTGCCATTCATGCAAAACGCCTTCTTCAGCCAATAATTCGGTGAAATTCGTGGCATCGCCGCGTTCGCCATCCAGGTCGCCAATATCAATATAAATTTGCGGCATATATTTATTGGGGATCTCGGCTATCCAGTCATCCAGTTTTTTATAATCGCGATAAAAAATGGCCGGAGAATGTGCGCCTAATGCGCCAAAAAGCCCCCAGCGAGTAAAGCCATAACGGATCGTCCAGCCTCCACCTCGAGAAAGGCCGCCCAACGCGCGATGGTCGCGGTCGGGGATGGTGCGGTAGTTTTCATCAATATAAGGGATAAGTTTGTTTACAAAAACTTCGCCAAAGTCATCGTCATCTACACCGCGCCAGGATGCTTTGTCGTAAGGCATTACGATCAGAAAAGGTGAAATTTCCTCTGCAGCCATCATCGCGGCGGCTTTCTCTGCCATGCCCAAGCGCAACCATTGGTCGGCTTCGTAACCTTGTCCGTGAAGTAAATATAGGACGGGATAATTAGTCTCCTCATCCAGCGCATAACACTCCGGCAGATAGATATAAAAATGGGGCAGAGAAGGAGAATCGAACGCTATTTTTTCAACTTGCCCTCGTGTCCCGAGGCAGGGATCGGGCGTTGGGCTTGGTTCCGCTAAAATCGGAGCAGGCGATGTTGGGGTAGCAGGTTTAGTGGGTGTTTGTGTGGGGACGGGCGTGGGGGTATTTAACGGCGAGCAAGCCGAAATCCAGGTGAGAATCGCTAAAATCCCAAAAGAGAAAATGAGTGCTTGACGTTTATCCATGCTTGGGATTATACTCTCTCCGCTCGGGGCGTAGCGCAGTCCGGCCAGCGCACCGCGTTTGGGACGCGGGGGTCCCCGGTTCAAATCCGGGCGCCCCGACCAGAAAAGAATATGCCGATTATCCCAAAATTGGCAAGAAAAAACACCATCAATTTGATGGTGTTTTTTTGTTGCTATTAAGAAGCAGGTATCTCTGCAAAAATATATTTTGCTGCTGCATAGCCAAGCGTGACCTTGTTATCGTTGATATCAATGCTCAAAGTTTGATTGAAAGGCAGATTTTCTTTTATTTGTGCTTTATGACCGGGTTCTACTTTATTTTTGCCAAGAAAATCAAGCAGGTCTTGGTTATCCTCAGCAAATTCATGGATTCTGCGAATAGTAACTTCTACCCCGACTGGCACTTCGGTTAACGGGACCCAGTCTTTGGTTAGTGCTTCATGTCCGGGGAAGGGATTGCCGTGTGGACATAATTTGGGGTCATCCAAGATCTCATGCATACGTTCTTCGAGTTTTGGAGAGATCGCGTGCTCAATATGATGCGCTTCATCATGCGTTTCAAAAATTGGCATCTTGAAGACCTTTACCAATAACCACTCGATCAGCATATGGCGACGGATCACAGAACGGGCTGCTTCACGACCTATTTTTGTTAGATGAATTTCTCTGCGCCGATGCCCTGATATCCATTTATCTCTTTCCATGCGCCTTAGAGTCATTGTTACTGTAGCAGGGGCTACGCCCATCATTTCAGCTAAACGTGCAGCTACAATTTCACCGGAATCACGTTCCATAACATGCATGGTCATCAAATAATCTTCTATGGTGTGAGTGGGGCGTGAGGTTTTATCAACTTCTGAAGAATGTGACATTACTTACCTTTGCTTTGTAATAAAAGTTACCCTGGATTAATGATAAAAGTTAATATATACTAACTTTTGAAGTCAGGAATGGCTAAAGCCATTTTAACACATTCAAATTGGGCGAGCAAGAAAGAGAACTGTCCAAACTTTATTGGTAAGGAGTAAAAAAAATGGAAGTATTTATCCCTGGTTTGATCATGGCCTTTCGCGAAGGTCTGGAAGCTTTTCTCATTATCATGATTCTTCTCAAGTTTCTTGAGAAGACAAAAAATGAACATTTCAAGAAAAATCTTTGGAACGGTTTATATGCCGGTATAGCTGCATCATTCCTTTTTGGGATTGCCTTGAAAGCCATTTCTGTCAGCATCGGCGGGATGGGCGCAACTGCCAAATTATGGGAAAGCATTGCCAGTCTGGCCGCAGTCGTTTTAATCATCACCTTCATTATTTGGATGATTAATCATGGTTCAGAGATCAAAAAGCATATTGAAAACGAAGCGCAGCTTAACTTATCGCCCAAAGGTATTTTCTGGCTTGCAGCATTTATGGTTGCGCGTGAAGGTGCAGAAATTGTTCTTTTCCAATTTGCAGGAAAATACACGAACATATCTGTGATCGTCGGGTTAGCTCTATCCATTATTTTAACTGTGGCTCTCTATTACTCCCTTGTTAAGATCAAACTCCAGACTATCTTTAACGTCACGCTCGCGTATTTGGTTTTGCAAGCGGGATTCCTTTTGGGATATAGCGTGCATGAGGCGCTTTCGGCAGCCAAAGAACTGGGTATGCTCGCCTCAGAGAACCCGATCTTCACAAAAGCCTTCAACTTATCTGAAACGATCTTCTATCACAAAGAAGGCATTGTTGGCTTGCCCCTATATGTCACGGTGGGTTGGTACTCAAAACCAGAATGGATCCAATTCATTCTGCAATATATCCTGACCTTCTCACTCTTTGGATATTGGCTCCAAAGAAATAAAAAGGAGAAAAAAGTCCTTTTATCGGCATAGAAATATTAGCAAGTTAACTTTTATCGTTACGTGGAGGTCTTGAAGCAGCCCTGGTTATTGGTATTGTTGCTACCTTTGCTGCGACCGTTCTTGAAGACGTTATCGATTTTATTTGGAAAGGTGCACGTCTTCTTTTCCGCCTATTGGCAGGGTCAAAAAAGGCTCCATTTTCTATAAGAAAATGGAGCCTAAATCATCCACAAAAAAACGTTTAGTGAGCGTCCAAAAATAATATCCCGTCTTTTCAAATTGCTTCAATCTTCAAGATTGAAGCAATTTCGGCACGGTAATTTCCAGACAATTACTTACATATGAATAGCCATGCCCTCGGCGGCGTGAGCCACTTCCATCAGTGTTTCGCTCAGGGTTGGGTGCGCGTGTACGTTTCGCGCGATCTCCGCAGGGGTAAGCTCCATCATTTGCGCCAAAGTCAATTCTGGCAATAACTCTGTTACTTCTGGCCCGATCAGATGTGCGCCCAAAATCTCCCCATATTTTTCATCCACAATCAGCTTTACCCAGCCAGCATATTCGCCAAGTCCCAAGGCTTTCCCATTTGCCTGGAAAGGAAATTTCACAACCTTGATCTCATGCCCGCGTTCAATCGCTTGCGCTTCTGTGATCCCAAAAGAAGCCACCTGTGGTTGGCAATAGGTCGCGCGCGGCATCATCTCATAATTTAGCGGATGCGTCTCTTCTCCGGCAATTGCCTCAGCAGCAATAATGCCCATTGCAGAGCCAACGTGTGCCAACATCAATTTGCCGGTTACATCGCCGATCGCCCAAATGCCCGGGATATTTGTCGCCATCTTTTCATCAATTTCAACAAATCCATGTTCGCTGATCTGGACACCAACATCTTCCAAACCAATATTTTGGGAATTGGGACGGAAGCCGATCGCGACCAAGGCTTGCTCGGCTTCGAGAATCTTTGTCTCTTCCCCAGCAGATACCGTGATCTTTACGCCTGCGCCCTCAACATTTTCTATCTCTTCAACTTTATGCCCTGTCAGCATCTTGATCTTGCGTTTCTTAAAGGCTTTTGCTAATTCTTTTGAAACTTCCTCATCTTCCATAGGGACAATGCGCGGCAACATCTCGACGATAGTTACATCCACACCGTAAGAATTCCAGACTGTAGCAAACTCAACCCCAATTGCCCCGGAGCCGATAATGACGACAGATTCGGGCAATTTCTCTTGCGTGATCGCTTCTAAATAGGTGAGTACCTTTTCCCCGTCGACTTCCCAGACGGGCGGAACCATCGCACTTGCGCCCGTAGCAACGATAATATCTTTTGCTGTCAATAAGCTCTCAGTGCCGTCCTCAGCGATGACTTGAACCGTGTCTTTTTCCGTTAACTTTGCCACGCCCATATGTACATCGATGCCGTTTTTCTTCATTAAGAAGCCGATTCCCTTCACGAGACGATTTGAAACTTGTCTTGAGCGCTTAACAGCTACGCTAAAATCCAGGTTTAAATTATCAAAAGAAAAACCAAGCTCTTTTCCGCGTTTAAGAAGTGTGTGGGCTACGTCTGCGTTTTTGAGCAAAGATTTGGATGGGATACACCCCACGTTCAAACAAACACCGCCCATCCACTGCTTATCAATAATTGCGGTTTTTTTCCCTAATTGCGCGGCACGGATCGCGGCAACGTAGCCGCCTGGCCCTGCACCGATAACGATGACATCATAATCCATCATAAAGCTCCTGACAGTTTTTACGTGAATAAAAGAGAATGAGTTTCTTAGCCTTTGAAACAATCTCGTGGCAAATTATACCTTAGGGAAGAAAAGCCTATAGTGATATTTTCTCCCTGGAAAGCGAATAAGGTACAATTTTAGGATGGATAAAATCTACGACATTATCATTGTGGGATCAGGTCCCTCAGGCATTTCTACGGCCTTGCATCTACACCGCTTTGCCCCTGAATTTAGGCCAGATACCCTTATTCTGGAAAAATCCCGACACCCGAGGGAAAAACTCTGCGCGGGCGGCATTCTCGCTGAAGGAGATGCTATTCTTGCCAAACTGGGACTTGATCTGGACGAAGTCCCCCATGTGGATGTAGAGAAAGCATTATTCAATTACGAAGGGCGTGGTTTGGTCGCTCGATTTTTAAACAAGAAACCCATCTTTCGGACGGTGCGCCGAAATGAATTTGATGCATGGCTGGCGAGCAAAGCCAGAGAACGGGGAATAAAAATCAAAGAAGAAATTTCTGTCAAAAAGGTAGAGTCTTTTGATAACTATGCTCTCGTTAAGACCGACCAAGGTGATTTCCGAGCCAAAGTCGTTGTCGGCGCAGATGGATCGAATAGTGTGGTTCGCCGCGCGGTTGAGCAAAATCCGCGCGCGCATGTGGGTAGAGCTTTGGAGATAATTGCTTCGCCAAAAAATGGAGAAAAGGAATCTGTCGCTTCTTTTGACTTTCTCGTTGTGCCCAAAGGCATCTCTGGATATGTCTGGGATTTCCCTGCCAAAATCGACGGGGAGTCAATGCGCTGCTGGGGTATTTACGATAGCAATGCAGTCAAAAGAGAAGGGCGTACTCCGCTGCGAGAAGTTCTGGCAGATGAGATGAAAGAACACGGCTATAGTCTGGATGATTATGAATTAAAAGGACATCCCATCCGTTGGTACGAAGCGGCGAATACGCCAGCCATTCCCCGCGTTATTTTGGTCGGTGACGCCCTCGGCGTGGATGCCCTTCTCGGCGAAGGCATCAGCCCGGCATTGGGTTACGGAAAAGTCGCTGCAAAAGAGATCTTGCGTGCTTTCGAGAAAGATGATTTTAGTTTTGCGGGATATAAGGGGAGAGTTTTACGCAGTCGGCTGGGCGGCGCACTCTGGCGTCGGACTTTTATTGCCAAACGCTTTTATCGCTTCAAAAGCGCACGTTGGCAGCGAATTATTTGGCAGCGCTTTGGCTGGTTGGCAGGGATTTTGGGCATGCTCTTTGTTGTGGGGTGGGAAAAAAAGAAAAAATGAAAAATGACGAGTGATAAGTGACCTCACGTATCACTCGTCATTTTCTTCCTACTTCTCTCAAAAACTGCGGAGAATTCAACCCTCGCTCTAAAACATAGGTCAAATAATATTGCATCAGGCTTTCTATCTTAGCGCGTGTTTTGGGGTCCGGGTTTGCGCGCCGAGCATCTGTATAAGAGCTGCGTTGAAAATGGCGTAGATATTTGAGCATTTCCATATCAACGGGGCGGGCGGAGTTTTGCCCCACGCCGCATTGCGGGCAGAGAACGCCGCCTTGTGGTGCAGAGAAAAATTGGTTTTCAGCCTTGATCTCAGATTCGCAACTGGCGCAGTGAAAAAGCTGTGGGCGGAATCCCAAATAGTCGAGCAGGCGCATCTCGTAATAACGGACGAGGACCCAGACATCATCGCCGCGAGAAAGACGGCGGAGGCTGTTTTCCAGTAAGTTGAATAGGGATGTGTTCATCTCCTCTTCGTCGTAGGTGAAGCGATCCATCAATTCGACGAGATAAGAGGCGTTGCCGGTTAATTCCAGATTTTCACGGATGGGGAGATAGGCATCCAAGGTATCTACCTGGGTAATGATATAAGGTCCGCGTGCCTGTGCAACTTGTACTTTAATTCGTGTAAAGGGTTGAACATGTCCGGCTTTGCGTGAGCGCATTTTACGCGCCCCTTTTGCGACCGCGCGGATCTTTCCCCGTTGGCGGGTATATAAAGTGACGAGACGATCTGCTTCGCCCCAATCGCGGTGACGGAGGACGATCGCTTCTACGCTAAATGAGCGGGGGGCGTTCATTTACTGGAGGGGTACAGTTCCTGAGCGGAGGGCTTCGCGATAGTGAAACACGTAGACGAAGGACGGGCTTTATAAGAACCGCTCTTACCCTGAAGGGCACACGTCGTCTTCGCTACGCTCCGCTCAGAGACTGGATATAAGCTTTTCAATCTAAATCCTTTGCGCCAAAGGCTCTGGGCAGTAAATCTTTCACGGTGCTTTCTTCAAACAAATATCCTTCGCCATCGGCAATATAAACGACCATGTCCAATCCAAATTCGGCCAGAACTTGTCTACAGGAACCACAGGGTGAGCCACCATTATCTGTGACGACAGCGATGGCATCAAATTCTTTTTCGCCTTCAGATACGGCTTTGAAAATGGCTGTCCGTTCGGCGCAGATCGTGAGAGGGTAAACGGCGTTCTCTATATTTACGCCGGTGTAGATCTTTCCGCTTTTGCCGAGCAAGGCTGCACCAACAGCATAGTTTGAGTATTTTGCGTAGGCGTTTTTGCGTATTTCGTTGGCAAGCTCTATTAATTCTTGCGAAGAATTATTCTTCTTTTGGCTCATCTTTTTTCTCTTTCTTTGGGGGGATTGTTTCGTCAACTACGCGGACGCGACGAATGCGTCTGCCCGCAACTTGCTCAATGGTCAGTAGCAAGCCGCTGTCACGTACAGTTTCGCCACCTTCGGGAACGCTGCCAAGTTTTTCGTAGAGGTATCCTGCCAGGGTATCGGCATCGCCCTCGGGGGGATACATATCCATTATTTCGGCAAAATCGTCGAGGTCAATGCCTCCACGGAAGAGATATTCACCATCATTAATTTTTTCGTAATCTTTTTCTTCGAGGTCGTCGTATTCATCTTGAATTTCGCCGATAATTTCTTCGATAATGTCTTCGAGGGTGACGACACCAGAGACACCGCCATATTCATCAACGACGATGGCCATATGAAAGCGCTCTTTTTGCATCTCGGTAAGGAGATCGCCTGCTTTTTTTGTTTCTGGCACAAAATGAGCTTTGCGCAGGAGGTTGCGAAGGTTTACGTTTTTTTCTTCTGATTGCAGGGTGGAGAGCAGGTCTTTGGCATAGAGAAAGCCGAGAATATTGTCGATGCTTTCATCGTAGAAAGGTAGACGTGAGTAGCCGGAATCGAGAAAGCTTTGTACCGCAGATGTTAGGGTTACATCTCTTTGATCGAGGGCAAGAACATCTATGCGCGGGACCATGATCTCGCGAGCTATGGTTTCGCTGAGCTGAAAAATTTCGTAGATCATGCGTCGTTCTTCTGGCTCCAGCTCGCTGCTCTCTTCAGATTTTGCCCATATTTTGAGTTCATCTTCGGTTAGCTGCGTCATCGAATCGTTGGCAATATGACGCGGGTTGAGCAAGAGAAGCGGCAGAATGACAAAGGGCGTAAAGATGAAGATGAGCATTCGACCGAAAAAGCCTAATTCCATTGCCCATTTTTCTGCATTCTCAAGGGCGTTTGACTCGACCATGAATTCGAGCAAAAGCATGATAAGTGTAATGGAAAGCAAGAGCAAAAGTTGAACAACGAGATTTTCGGTCCAATTTTGGAGAAGTAAGAAGCTCAAGATGGCAATGCTAAAACGCATCAGGGTTTGGCTAAGGCGTAAGACTGCGCCCAAGCGAGGGTTTTCGAGTAGAGTGATGACGCGTTTTGTATCTTTATCTTTTTGCTTAGAGAATCTTGTTGCACGTGTATTAGAAAGGCTAACACGCGTAGCAGCAATGAGTAGGTCTAAAATGATGAGAAGGGCTATGCTTAGTATGCCCCATTCTGTTTTTATCAAGATTTTTCCTTTTTGCTCTGCCCCCCTCTAACTCCCCCGCTTGCGGGGGGAGAACAGTCCCTCTCCCGTTCACGGGGGAGGCTAGGTGGGGGCAAGGCAATTACTTTAATTTTTTTATCGCCCGTGCCGGCATACCGACAGCGAGCGTATCTTCTTTTACATTCTTCGTCACGACCGCGCCTGCGCCTGTGCGTGAACGGTCACCAAGCTCCAGTGGAGCCACGAGCATGGTATCACTACCTATAAACACATCTTCACCGATTTTGGTGTGATGCTTATTTTTACCATCATAATTGCACGTGATCGTCCCGGCGCCAATATTCGCGTTCGCGCCGATGTCGGCGTTCCCGATATATGAGAAATGTCCCATCTTGACACCTTCACGCAGCACCGAATCTTTCACTTCACCGAAATTGCCCATGTGGACACCCTTCGACAGATAGGCACCCGGTCGCAAGCGTGCGAAGGGCCCCATATCCACGTCATCTTCCAGTATAGCCTTTTCCAGAACAGAAGACAAAATTTCACAGCGGTCGCCGATCTTGCAATCAGTAATAATTGTAGTGGGACCGATCTCACAGCCTGAGCCGATCTTTGTTTCACCGCGCAAAAAAGTATTGGGCTGGATAACAGTGTCCTGACCGATCTCCACATCCATGCCGATATAAGTGGATGCGGGGTCAATGAAGGTGACACCCTTTAACATATGCCCCCGATTCACACGTGACCTCATGCCTGCTTCCGCTTCAGAAAGATGGATGCGGTTATTAACACCGATGGCTTCGACCGCATCATCAAGCGTGATCGCTTCCACGCGCATCCCGGCATCTACCGCTAAAGCAACTGTATCGGTTAGATAATATTCACCCTTTGCCGAAAGCGGGATCCGCGCAAGCGCATCCCAGAGCCAGTCTGCATCAAAACAGTATGCCCCAACATTAACTTCTTTGATCGCTTTTTGCTCTTCAGTGCAATCTGCCTCTTCCACAATGGCGTGTACACCTCCATCGTCTCCGCGCATGATGCGCCCAAATCCGCGTTGGTCTTCTGCGATAATGGTCAGCATCGTTATGGGACCAGAGTTTGCTTTTTGGGTTTCAACCAATTTCGAGAGTGTTTCTCCGCTCAGGAGGGGCATATCGGCGGCGCTGACAAGTACGAGATCGCTATCCCCTTTGAGGGTGGATTCCGCTTGTTGAACGGCGTGTCCGGTACCAAGCCTTTCTGCCTGTACTACGAATCGGGCTGCCGACCCGATCACGTCACGGACGGCATCGGCACCATGTCCGACAACCATAACGGGCACTTCTTCACTGACCACGCCCGCAGCTTGCAGGGCGTGCCAGACCATTGGCTTCCCACAAACGGGATGAAGAACTTTTGGTAGATCAGATTTCATGCGGGTGCCTTGTCCCGCTGCTAGGATGATAGATGTTGTTTTCATGGTATTTCCTTTTCAGAGACTACAAAAACCTTAAGACTTTTGTAGTTTAAAATTTCAATAAAACAAAAACAAGCCTTCATCTGTTCCCAAAGGCAACGGAGAAAGGCTTGTTTTTTCTTGCATAAAATTGAGCAGGGGCACCTGGATTCGAACCAAGATCAACGGCTTCAAAGGCCGGTGTGCTAACCGTTGCACCATGCCCCTAAGTTGCCCATTTAGGCGGGCGAGATTGTATCATAGGGAGAAAATTTACGCAAAGTTTTAGGCATCGTCCTCTGGCGTTAACCCAAGCTGACGAGCTTGCTCATAAGAGAGTTTATCTGGCTCTACTTCTTGTGTCTTTTGGGTATCAATTGCTTCATCCCAAAAAGATTTTATTTCATCTGTTTGGATCTTTGTTTTCTGCTTGAAAAGAGCATCTAACTCATCGGAGCTGATCTCGTCTTCGACTTGCTCTTCAGGAATACCTTCAGGGACCAGGTGTTTTTCAGCTTCTTTAACAGGAGACGAGCGCACGACACCCATTGCGTTGAGCACATGTTCAACTTCGCTTTTTAGCATCATCATTGCGTCGGTCAGGTCAAGAATTTTCTTTCGCTCGGCGAGCCGCTCGCCTGCAACGACCATCGCATGAGTGTGGTTAACCGGAACCAACAAAACATCTTGGTCCCCGCCAGGAAAAATATGATAACTCAGGGGTGTTTCCTGATGAATAAAACCAGATATTTTTCGTCCTGCACGGAAAATGCCCATCAAGGCAGATAGCATAGATGCTTCCAGACTACCACGCTGGAACGCACCTGCACGTGCCAAAATGTGACCTTTGTCAGAGAGCAAAAAGATAACTTGCGCATCCATATTTTTACGGAATTTGGCGAGCAAGCCAGAGAGGTTCTTGTGTGCATCAGTGTTTACGTCGTTATCTTCGTCTGAAGGAAGAACCGTTCTTTCCAATTTTAGGCAGCGTTCAACTGCATCCAGAAAATCGGTTAGTGAAATGGGTTTCTCAAAAAAGGCAAAAGCTCCGGCTTCTAATAAACTTTTTTTAATTTTCCGCTCTTTTGACCCAGAAATGAGAATGATCTGTGCCTCTTTGTTGCCTTTTGTGATCTTATCCATTAGCTCAAGACCGGACATGCCGGGCAGGAGATAATCAATTATAGCGAGGTCTATTTTTCCTTGTGATGCTTCTAAGAAGGCTTCTTCCCCCGAGGGTGCTTCGACGATCTCAAATTCGTGGTCGAGAGAATCTAAAGCAGAGTGAAGTAAGCGAATTACGTCGCGATGGTCGTCTACGATCAATATCCGATGAGGCATAAGGCAAATCCCTGAATAGAAAGAATGGTTAATTATAGCAAAGATTTAGTCGCTTGTGAGAGATTATCCTCCTTACAGATTTGCAGGGCTAATCTTACTCTTTACTCTAAATCTGGCACGCTGTAGAGCGTGGGCGCAAATCCCCCAAGGTGATTTTCAAAAGGCAAGGATATATTTCTATAGGCCTCGGTAACTTTGCTCGAAAAAAGCGGGATAGCAGGAATATCATCCCATAATAAAACTTCGATTTCAAAGAGTAATTGTCGCGAACGAGATATATTACTTGTTACAGAGAGTTCGGCACATTTTTCATCTATAGCGGGATTATCGTAAAAATAAGGGTTGCCCGCCGCGAAAAAATTGCAAAGATAATCGGGATATAAAGAAAGGCTCCATCCGACAATTGCCAAGTCGTAATTGCCTCCCCCGTAGACTGCGAAGAAAAGATCGTCATAGGGAATTATCTTCGCTTCTACAGGAATGCCAAGCTGGCTGGCAATCTCTGCAATATGGGAAGCAGTATTACTTCGGGATGGGTCTTCTTGTTGGGCAAGAATGCTGATGGATGGAAATTCTTCTCCTGAGGGGAGGCGTAAACCGCTCCCTGCCTGATTTGGGCTTGGTTCTTGCGCCCAAACATATCCCGCTTTTTGCAGGATGCGCATTGCCTCTGCGAGACGGGCATCTGTGTCCATCCCGGCGCAAGGGGGCGAGATGATGCTTGTGTGCCACCCAATATTTTCGGGCGGTATCCAACCCAAAGCAGGGATGACACTTCCATCTAGGTGTTCATTTGCAAGATGGATGGGGTCTATAAAACAAGTAAGGGCGCGGCGCAGAGCCAGATTATCCAGCTTAGGGTTGAAAATCAAAAAGCGAATATCGTTGCGCCTGTTTTCCACAAATTGTATTTCGGGCTCTGCCGAAAGTTGATCCACTTCTGAAGGGGTGAGACCATTTGGCATGAGAATAAAATCGCTTTTGCTATCGAGAAGAGATTTTATTGCGCTCTCGCGCGAAGCCGCGATATTTAGTATTTCATGAGGACTTGAAAAATGCGGCTCCTTTGTATTATCGAGGGCATAAAGTGCTTCGCGTGCGGTGATGACTTTCTCGCGCTTTTCTCGCTGTGCTGCAGCCAGTTTCTTCTTGAAGGAATCGCGCCGAAACTCTCTGTCTATGAAAAGTTGTTCCTGCCCGCGATATTCGGTACTTTTCTCTTTGAGCGTTTGCATATACTCAAAAATGATCTCAGCCTCTGCCTGAAGCGCATCAATTTGGATTTGGTACTCAGCCATAATTTGATCGTCTTCGGGAAGCGGGAGAAGCTTGGCTGCTTCGTTGACTTTGGGCTGCCAATAATCTTTGCTGGCAAAAACACCGATCAATGCGCCGTGCTGCCAGTCGCCTGCGCTGGGCGGGGAAGTGAAATAATATTTAATGGTCAGCGCATCAAGTGCTTCAACGTGATGGAGCTTTTCTTTGTTGTAGAAATCTGCCCAATTTAGACCAAGCTCAAAGCTAAGAGCAGTATTGGCTGTAAAAGCGACATCTTCTGCACTAAGAGGAGAGCCATCATCCCAAGTTAAATTTGGGAGCAGCTTTATTGATGAAACGAAATATTCACCTTCTTGCTCAATCGCTGAGGGAATTCCATCAGCGAGAAGAGGCATAAGCTCATTATTTGGTGGAGCAAGATGATAAAGACGCGGATAAGTCACGCCATAAAGCGCGTAACCTTCGTAGGATGCACCTTTTTCATCAAAGAGCGACCAGATATTTTCTTGGGAAGCTGGTTCAAGCATCGCATAGCGCACAGGAGCCTGGCTTTGTGTTGAAAGGTCTGGTGTAGGGCTTTCAATCTTTTCTGTGGACGCGAGAGTAGGTGAAGATGCATCCGGTTTCGGAGAGCATCCTGTGATGATGAAAATGATGAATAGAAGGGAAAAGAAGTTTTTTTTCAAGGTTTGTATTAGAACTTATTTATCATAAATACGGAGTCAACGTCTCCTGACGTTGAAATATTAAAACCAAAATCAGGATATTTTGGACTCCCCTTTTATTAATTCGATAGTTTACCATGCAGGGCATAAAAGAGCATGACCCTGCACATGACCTCCAGCACTGCTCAATATGACCTCCTGGAGACTATAGTAGGGTCAGATTGATAGCAAAATATCTTCATAAAGGAGAAAATCTTATGAAAAAAGGAAATATCACCGGCGGTTTGATCTTGATCTTACTCGGCGCATGGTTTTTAGCCATTCAATTTGTTCCGCAAATGAAAGCATGGGCAGAAGGAAGCTGGGCTTTGAGCATTATCGGCATCGCTGCTATTTTTCTTGTGGTGAGTATTCTGAATAATATCCCCGGTCTTTCCATCCCCGCTTTTATCATCGGTGGGATCGGCGGCTTGCTCTATTACCAAAGCGTAACCGGCGATTGGGAAAGCTGGGCCTATGCCTGGACATTTATCCCCGGTTTTGTAGGTTTAGGCTTACTCTTTTTTAGCCTCCAAACCAGAGACAAAGGAACAATGCAAGCGGGATTCATCTTGCTTTTCATTAGCTCAGTTCTGTTCTTTGTTTTCGGTTCATTCCTGGGCGCATCAGAGCAGCTTATTCAGTACTGGCCCCTCTTGCTCATTTTGGCAGGTGCATGGTCAATGCTCCGCTCACTTTTTGCTAAGAAAGAAGTAAAAAGCGTAGAAAGTGCTTCTGTAGAAAGCACCCCTGTTGAAGCCATCCCCTCTGTAGATGGAGAAGCAGAAGGAGAAGCAAATGAAAACTAGATCACTATTTTGGGGCAGCTTATTTATCGGTGCAGGTGTCCTTTTGCTGCTCAATAATCTCGGCATTTTGAATATCAATGTCTGGCAATTGATCTGGCCTACCTTTATCATCGCGATGGGTGTTTGGACACTTTTGGCTGCCACTCGCGGCGCAGATGCTCTCGAAATGGAAGAGCTTTCTCTTCCGCTTGAGGGAACCAAGCAAGGGAAGATGACCCTGTCTTTTGGCGCCGGGCAAGTTAAGGTCACGGGCAATACATCCCCAAATGAATTGCTCAAAGGGAGTTTCGCTGGCGGTGTAAATTCTTCATCTAAAAATGATGGCGAATTCACAAAGATCCACCTAAAACCTTCTACCGAAGACTTCATCCTCAACATTATGCCCTGGACATGGGGCGCAAGAGAATGGGATTTTGGATTGAGCAAGGAAGTAGATTGGCAGCTTCACTTTGAAATGGGCGCATCAGATACACAGGTCGATCTAACAGAACTCCGTGTGACAGATCTGGAAGTGGATACAGGTGCGAGCAATACAAAGATCATCTTGCCTGCAAATGCAGGGCAAACGCACGTAGATTTGAGCGGGGGTGCTGCCTCCATACTTTTCGAGGTCCCCGAAGGTGTTGCCGCCAGAATTCAGGTAGACAGTGGCTTAGCCTCTATTGATATTGACAAAGAGCGCTTCCCCCGTGTTGGCGATTTCTACAAATCTGCTGACTACGAAACCGCTGCCAACAAAGTAGATATCAACGCAGATTTTGGCGCAGGTTCGCTCAGTATTCGATAAGGTCGAAAAGGAAAATATTATGAAACGTTTTGATATGCGCATCATCTTTGGCTTTGTCCTGATTTTCGCCGGCTTAATGTTCCTGCTTCAAAATCTGGGTCTTTTTTACGGCGGAACGGACCTACTTGCGGCAATTTTGCTCGGTAGTGCCGGAGGTGCGGCTCTGTATGTATATGCTAATAACAGAGACAATTGGTGGGCGCTAATCCCTGGCTTTACCTTGATCGGCATTGCGCTCAATATTCTTCTTAGTGTGGCCTCGAATTCTCTGGGCAATATGTTTGGCGGTGCCATCGTCCTTGGTGGTATTGCGCTGAGCTTTTGGATGATCTTTTTCACCAAGCGAAGTTCTTTTTGGTGGGCTGTCATCCCCGCAGGTGTACTTAGTTCTGTGGCAGTTCAGGAGATCTTGGAAAACGTAATGCCAATAGATGGCATTTTTATGCTCGGGCTTGGATTGACCTTCCTCTTTATCGCAAGATTGCCCGGATACGAAGACAATCTTAAATGGGCTTATATCCCGGGCGGCATAATCCTGGCTATTGGTGTGATCCAATTGTCCTTTGTCCAGTCAGTAATAAATATCCTTTTGCCCCTTGCCCTGATCGGCGCGGGCGGATATGTCATTTATAAAAATTTCAAAAATTAAGTGCTGGCCCTCACCCCCGCATCGCTCCGCTCGCTCCCCCTCTCCCGCAGAGCGGGAGAGGGAAGTTCGAGCGAAGCAAGAACGGGTGAGGGCACAGAAATGGAGAATAAGAATGAATAGCAAGACTCTTTATCGTACAGAAAATGACAAAATGCTTGGCGGTGTTTGTGGCGGCTTGGGAAAGTATTTTGATATAGACCCCACTATTGTCCGACTATTTTTTGCCCTGCTCTTTTTTGGATACGGCGCAGGCGGGATGATATATCTACTTTTGTGGATTATCATGCCCAGTGATGCAACACTTCAGACAAGCAATAAAGAAGTAATTAAGGCTCAAGAAAGTGACTCTACCCCTATTGAAGGGGAAGTCGTAGAAAAGGAAGAATAGAGATGAATAGAACACTATATCGTAGTGAATCGGACAGAATGCTAGGCGGTGTTTGTGGAGGCTTGAGCGATTATCTGGATGTTGATTCAACCCTCGTCCGCCTTTTCTTTGCCCTGCTCTTTTTCGGAACCGGTATCGGCGTTTTGGTGTATCTCGCTTTGTGGATTATCATGCCCGAAGAAGGTAGCGCGTATGTTGGCAAAGGCTTTGAAGAAAATATTAGAGATAGCGCGCAGAACTTTGGTGAGCGTGCTAAAAACGTGGGCGAAGAATTTGGAGCAGCCATCCGCGCCCCTCATCCAAAATCGGGTGTGATCATTGGCATTGCCTTGATCGCTCTTGGCGGCGTTCTCTTCATTGAGAATTTGGGTATCCCCGGGATGGGCTGGTTCTCTTTTGATGTTCTTTGGCCTCTTTTATTAATTGTCGGTGGTGGCACTATTTTGCTTCGCCGTACACAAGGAGTGTGATATGTCACATAATGATCGCAAATCTGGTTTGTTATTTCCCTTTATCTTGATTGCCGTTGGTATAGCTTTTCTCTTCCAAAACTTGGGATTGATCGGCGGCAGCGTCTGGGACGCCTTGGTTCAAATGTGGCCCCTCTTACTGGTCTTGGTCGGGCTAAATGACCTGATCCGCACCCGCAGCATTGTCGGGCCGACTCTGATGATCGGCTTGGGAGCCATATTCATGGCAAATAATCTCAATATGCTTCGCTGGGACTCCTGGATGGCGATCTTGCGTCTATGGCCTGTTCTTATTATTGCCATCGGGCTAGAGATCTTCATCGGGCGCAGAAATGTCTGGTTATCAGCTGTTGGTGTTGGTGCTGCTCTTGCTCTTCTCGTTGCTGGTTTGTGGCTCTCAGGCGGTGTTCTCGGCGTAGAAGGGATTGTCCCCACTGGCGATATTCTTGTCAGCGAAGAGATAGAACAACCTTTGAATGGCGCTGAATTTGCTGAAATAAATATCGACTCATCGGTTGGCGCACTCAGCGTAGATTCCCTCTCTGGTGATGAAAATCTTATCGAAGGCAAAATTTATTCAGTCGAGAGGGAAGTTATTCGTCAGGACTATGAAAAAGATGGAGATGAAATTTCCTATTATCTCGGCAGCGACTGGAAAACAGGTGCGCCCACTTCTTTCTCCGGTTATGAAAAAGAACGCCTTTCCTGGGACTTAGACTTGACCGAAGAAATCCCTCTTGACCTTGACATCTCTCTTGGCGTTGGCGAATCAGATGTAGATTTGAGTGATTTGAATATCGCAAACCTTGATCTGAGCATTGGTGTTGGCCAGACAAAAGTCGAATTAGCAGAAGGCGAATATCAGGCTGACGTCAATGGGGGCGTAGGGCAAAGCATTATTACGCTACCCGATGAAGGGCAGATCAAGCTCAATGTCTCGGGCGGTGTCGGAGAGATCGTTATCTATATTTCCGAAGAAATGGATGCAAAGATATACGTTGACAGGGGCATTGCTGGTTTCTCAGCTCCCTCTGGCTATATTCAAAATGAAGATAGCTATACATCACCAAATTATGGTGATGCCGACGATTACATCATCCTTAACCTCGATCAAGGGATCGGCAATATCTCTGTTCGTGAAAAGTAGACAGACATCAGCTATCAGACCTTAGACATCAGACTTAGGCTTTGGCAAAAAGCTAAAGTCTGATGCCTAAGGTCAAAAGTCTTTAAGGTATTATTGCTCTTATGAAAGAATTCATTGATCGTATTCCTCCCATAAAAATAAAATCTCTGACCAATGCCAGTGGCTTGCTCGCAGCATTGGCCGTTACTGCACCAAGCCTCTATGATCACTTTCTCATAAAAAATGAATACCGCTGGATAGCCCTGGGATTGTTTTTTGTTTTTATATTTTTGTTGGCGGTACGCGAACATGCTCTAGAGCAGCGTCTTTTGACTGGAAGAGTTTATCTGGCACTTCAAACGATATTAGTTATCAGCTTACTTTCCTTGCCCCCAAATCATGAGTTTATTGTTATTCTCTTCTTTATTTTAAGCGCGGAAGCAACAACCATTGACCCTGGCAAGAAAAGCTATTTATGGATCCTTTTATTTACGATCATTACAACCATTGTCTTTTTTATTCTTGAAGGTTTTCAAACTGCAATATACACCCTGCCGATCTATGCAGGTGGATATTTCTTTTTTGGTGCTTTTTCAGCCTCAGCAGCCCGTGCGGAAATTGCTAGTGCAGAAAGTCAAGACCTACTTGAAGACCTCACCATAGCCCACGAGAAATTACAGCGATACGCAGCTCAAGCAGAAGAATTGGCTGTTGCTGAAGAGCGAAATCGCCTCGCACGAGAAATGCACGACACTTTGGGACATCGCCTTACAGTTTCCATTGTTCAACTTGAAGGTGCAGAACGTTTAGTGGATGTAGAACCGAAACGCGCTCAAGAGATGGTTGCTACCGTTAAAGAACAGATGCGTGCCGCCCTAAGTGAGTTGCGTCAAGCTGTTGCCACATTGCGTGAACCTCTTCAAGCTGACATCTCGATCACCAATGCTCTTAAATCCTTAGGCCAAAACTTTCAGGCAGCGACAGAGATCGAAGTTACGATGGCATTCGCGCACAATATTCCCCAACTTCCCAATGAATACCGTGTAGCTATCTATCGTGCTGCGCAAGAAGCCCTCACGAATATCCAACGTCACGCCCAAGCCAAAAAGGTGCGAATGAGCCTTTTGCTTGATAAAGAAGATCGCGTTGACCTTACTCTCATCGATGATGGCATTGGCCTCCCAGATAAAGCCGACAAACTAGGCTTTGGCTTGCGTGGCATTCAAGAGCGCGCAGCCCAATTGGATGGCATAATGCGCCTCGAAGCAAACCCCGATGGCGGGACAAAAATTTGTCTTTGTTTACCTCTACCATCTTTAAATGAAAGCAAAACTATCACAGCTGAAACTGGAGTTCCCCTATGATGATGGCATCCCTTATCCGCGTTTTACTTGTTGATGACCAACGTCTTATGCGAGATGGTCTTCGTACATTGATCGAACTTGAAACCGATCTTGATGTTGCGGGCGAAGCTGAAGATGGTCTCGAAGCGATCAGCGCCTACAGAAATATGGGCCCCGACATCGTCCTGATGGATGTGCGAATGCCTAATCTCAACGGAGTGGAGGCAACTCGCCGCATCAAAGCTGATTTCCCCGAAGCGAATATCCTCATCCTGACCACCTTCGACGATGACGAATATATCTTCGAGGCTTTGCGAGCGGGAGCATCCGGCTATTTGCTCAAAGATGTGTCAGGTAAAGAACTCGCAGATGCGATCCGCACAGTTGCTGGTGGTGGCACGCTTATTGCTCCCTCTGTTGCTCGAAAAGTTGTTTCCGAATTTGCACGGCTTAAACCCGCATCTGCTTCTACAGCAGAATCGCTGCCCGAGCCACTCTCTGTGCGCGAAATTGAGATATTGCAAGTCCTTGCCCAAGGACGTACGAACAAAGAGATCGCCGATTATCTTCACCTTGCTGAAGGGACAGTGAAGAACTATGTCACCAGTATTCTGCAAAAGATCGGTGCAAGGGATCGTACACAAGCGGCACTAAGAGCAAAGGAATTAGGTATTTTATAAAGATAGAAAGAATGAAAAAGAAAAGGCCGCTGAAATTTCAGCGGCCTTTTTACTGGAAATGATAAAGTAAATAATTTAAAAAAATAGCAGTTGACTGGGTGAGGGGGGCACCCAAGCAACTGCTAACAATATGATAGCACAAAACGTGAAATTTGCAAGCTTAAAGTATTAGAATTTCATATTAAAAGTGCCCCAGGTGGGAGTTGAACCCACAACCTATCGCTTAGGAGGCGATTGCTCTA
>CAZOOX010000034.1:0-32216 GCA_964581545.1 uncultured Anaerolineaceae bacterium | reverse complement strand
AGCCTATGTTTTTCTTTCAAATCGAAACTGATTTTGTTAATGTACGGTAGAGAAAGCTGTTCTAAACATCAAGGAGGAAATGATGTTGTTTTCTCAGCGTAAAGTGCTTTATTTTTCTATTGTCATTGCTTTATTTTTGTCTTCATGTATGCCTGTTGTGCCGCCTAATGGTAGTGGAACACCAATTGCAGATGTGACTATTCCTGCGAGCTGCCTTACAGAAAATGGACAGACATTCATTGCTTCAAACCAGGCATATTGCTTTGCCTATCCATCTGGATATATTGTAGAAAATTTAGATCCAGCATCTTTATCATTGACACAAGCAAGTGTTGGAGGCGTTCCAGCGACAACTTTAGAGAATGCGAGCAATATGAACAATCTCTTACAGGCTATGCCTGGGGGAATTACTCTACTCATTCGCTATGAAGACAGACATATTGATGATCACCTATATGATCTTGTGGATAAACACCCGAACGACTTTTATTCTCCATGGGTAATTAATGGTACGGAAGCTATTTTGGCTAGAACTTTTAGAGAGAACATAACCTCTTATACGATACATGCAAAGAGAGGTGATTTTTATTCTTCTCTGAATACCCCGTAGCTTGCTACGAGGGTTCCGAGCATTAAGAAAAATCTGTACCCGTAGGGGCAAAATTCCGTAATACCCCGTCCGCTTGCGGCGGGGATAGGAATTTTGAAGATTTTTCAAATTTATTATCAGATGATGTTCTCATCTTCTTCTGGAGGGTTAACGGGAAATTGTACACCTTCCAGAGAGCTTGAAGAACTTTTCTTTCTCGTGGCCGCAACATTTACATTTTTAAATTAAAAACAAACTATTGATGTTCACAAAAATTGGTTAACTTCCTCTGTGGAAAAGGTCCCGCAGGTTCTCGTAATCTTAACCTTGCCACATAGTAATCCTGCGGGACGCTCTTAACCAATTTACCCAAAAGTCAATAATTGCGCACTATTCAAACACCCCGTTATCGGGGTGTTTTTCTTTAACAAATCTTTACATTGCCTTGATAGAACCTTCAAAAACTTTTTCTAAACTTTGTGTGAAGAAACTAATACAAAGGAAAAGGCAATGCTTTCAAAAATCTTCTCGAATAAAAAAATGTTGTGGATCGTAATTGCATCCATTCTCCTTTTGGGAATGGGCGGCTTTTACGCATATCAAAATTTGGCTGCGGCTGCCGAAACATCGGATGAGCCCGCAATGCAGACCGCAACCATCCGGCAAGGCGATCTGACCCTCTACGCCAGCGGGACAGGAACCTTGGTCTCGGCAGCGGAGGCATCATTTGGCTTTCGCTCAAGTGGACAATTGCTCTCGCTCTCCGCATCTGTTGGGGATACCCTTATGGCAGGCGATCTCCTCGCCGAGTTAGATAATACCGCCGAAGAGATCCAACTCCAGCAAGCTGAACGTGAATTGGCAGAATTAACATCTCCCGCCGCAATTGCAACTGCCGAGCAAGCCCTTGCCCAAGCCGAACTGGATGCAGCTGATGCAAAAAAACATTTAGCTTATCTTATTAGCTGGGATGTGCTTCGCTCAGAAGAACGGGTTGCTGCGGCTGAAATCGGTTTAGCCGAAGCAAAAGAAGCCGGCGATGATGAAAAGATCGCTGCCGCAGAATTTGAACTTGAGAATGCTGAAGATGTGCTTGCCGGAAATTGGGATTACTACGAAAATCATTACGTTCCTGACAATTTCAAAGTTGCTGCAACGCGTACATCACCAGCTTATATTGCCAAACCCACAGAATTCGATATTCTTGAAGGGCGCGCAGGTTATGCCCTCGCACAGGCACAGCTTCTAGAAGCTGAATATTATCTTGCTGCGATTAAAGGCGAAGAAATCCCCGCAGATGCTACTGGTAGCAGTCTGGCGGCTTTGGAGCAGGCAAAATTGAGCGTGCTCTCCGCGCAGGATAGCCTCGAAGCAACTCAACTTTATGCCCCCATCTCCGGGATGGTGATGAGTATTGATGCAAATGTGGGTGATGTTGTTGGCACATCTGCCATTGTGACCATTGCAGATATTAGCGAAGCCTGGCTCGAGATATTTTTGGATGAAACAGATTGGGGCATGATCGCTGTAGATTATCCGGTAGATGTTATTTTCGATGTTTTGCCAGACAAAACCTTTTCGGGTGTAGTTGTCCAGGTGGACCCAGCACTTTATACAGAGCAAAACACTTCGGTCGTGCGCGCCCTTGTCCGCTTGGATGAAAGCTCTTTTGACGGAATCAAGCTTCCAATCGGGTCTGCAGCGGCTGTTGAAGTGATCGGCGGACGTGCTGATGGGGCGATCCTTGCTCCCATCGAGGCCTTGCGCGAAGCATCCCCCGGTCAATATACTGTTTTCGTAATGGTCGATGGTGAACCGAAACTGCGTGTGGTCGAAGTCGGTTTGCAAGACCTCTTTTATGCCGAAATTCTCTCTGGTTTGGAAGTTGGCGACGTGGTTACAACAGGCATTGCGGAGACAGAATAATGGCAGACCGCGCAATTATTGAAACCAAAGATCTGACCCAGATTTACGGCATGGGCGATGCACGTGTTGCTGCGCTCGATGGAGTCAGCATCATTGTCCACGAAGGCGAATTTGTCGCCATCATGGGGCCTTCCGGTTCAGGGAAAAGCACACTGATGAATATTTTAGGCTGTCTTTCACGCCCGACATCCGGCGAATACTTTCTGGATAATGAAGATGTGAGCGGCTTGGATAAGGTTGAACTTGCGGCAATTCGTAACAAGAAAATAGGCTATATCTTTCAATCTTATAACTTGCTCTCACGCACCACAGCTTTGGATAACATTATTTTGCCCCTGCAATATGATCGCACAACCGAGCGTACAAAAGAAGAGCGTGAAGAAACAGCAACAAAAGTGCTCGATATGGTCGGCTTGGCAGACAGGATGCAGCACCAGCCACAGGAGCTTTCTGGTGGACAACAGCAGCGTGTAGCAATAGCTCGTGCGCTGGTCAATGAGCCCGTACTAATCATGGCAGATGAACCAACCGGCAATCTTGATAGTAGATCAGGCGCAGAAATTATGGAATTACTCCACGATCTTCACGATGCAGGTGCCACCATCGTGATGGTAACGCACTCTTCTGAAATTGCATCTCATACGCAACGTACCATTCATCTCCGTGATGGAAAAATCGATAAAGTTATTAGCAATGGGAAGAAGGCAAAGAAATGAAAAGCACTGAAGTACTTAATATTGCCTGGGTTGCAATCCTGAAAAATAAGGTCCGTTCCCTGTTGACCATGCTTGGCATCATCATCGGTGTGGCAGCGGTAATAGTTATGATCGCAATCAGCGCTGGAACAGAGGCCACCATTAGCGATCAGATCACCAGCCTGGGGTCAAACCTTGTTTTCGTACAATCCAGCTTTACACGTGGTGGTCCTAGTATGGGGCCACAAGGCGGTCTTGTTTACGACGACGCTGCTGCAATCGCTGAAAACGTTGATGGGGTGGTCGGTGTAGTCGTCGAGCAAACTGGCTCTGAAACAGTCAAAGCCAATAATGTAGTGCTCGATAGCATCTCCCTTCTTGGTTCAACGCCTGATTTCCCCTCTGTGCGCGATATGGAGCTAGCAGATGGACGATATTTCAATGAGTTGGAAGTGGATCGTACTCAAAAGGTGGCTGTTCTGGGTGCGAGCCTGGCCGAAGAACTCTTTGGCGAAGCCGACCCCATTGGGCAGGATATTACTGTCGGAACCACTCGTATGGTCGTGATCGGCGTACTGGAAGAAAAAGGCTTGGTCGGTGATGTTGATTATGATGCTCGCCTTTATATGCCTATCACTATTGTGCTCGATAAATTCACCCCCACACAATTTGGACGCATCGTTGGCGATCGCGTGCGCATGATCTACGTAGAAGTTGAAGAAGGTATTGAGCTTGACGATGTCATCCTGCAGATCCAACTTTTGCTCGTGAAACGACATGAGCTCACCCTTGAAGAAGCCGATTTCACCGTCACCACGCAGCAGGACATTATCGGCACGCAAGAGGCAACGACAGCCGCATTTCGCTCGCTCTTGGCGTGGGTGGCAGGTGTCTCGCTCATTGTTGGCGGGATCGGGATCATGAATATCATGCTCGTCAGCGTGACCGAACGAACACGTGAAATTGGGATCAGACAATCCATCGGCGCGACCCCGAATGACATCCGCTGGCAATTCCTGACAGAAGCCCTGCTTTTGAGCTTGGTCGGTGGCTTCATCGGCGTGATCGTGGGCGTGAGTGGCGCGTGGATATTTGGTGCCGCCAGTGGAATGCGCACCGTTGTTGTCTCCAGTTCCATCATCCTTGCTTTCGGTTCCGCTGCGCTGGTAGGTGCCTTCTTTGGCTACTATCCCGCCAACAAAGCCGCCGAGCTTGATCCGATTGAAGCTTTGAGGCATGAATAACAGCGGAGATTGAGTAGGATGACAGAAGTGCCGTCATCCTACTCAATCTCCGCTATCTCATAATAAAAAGGAAAAAATAATGAAAAAACTAACTTTCACCCTCCTAATCATTCTCGCCCTCACCCTCTCCGCCTGTGGCGCAACAGAGACAGCCACCGCAGAAGCTACCAGCGCCCTGAGCACAGATTATGAGAATGCTCTCTCCATTCAAATGCAACTTTCCATCGGCACTTTTGAGTTAGAAGAAACAGAGTTTGCTGTTGATGCTGAACAAGCAAAAGAATTAATTCCCTTATGGCAGGTCTTAAAAAACCTGCTCGGAAGTGATGCTGCTGCACAAGAAGAAATCACTGCTCTCCTCACCCAGATCGAAGAAACGATGACTGCCGAACAGATTGCATCCGTCTCATCTATGCAGCTCACTCGTGAAAATATGGGCGCTATTATGCAAGAGTATGGCCTGCAACCCGAAGGCAGAGAAGGTGAAACTCCGCCCGAAGGTTTTACGCCCGGACAGGGGCGCGGCGGCTCCGGTGTGCCCGGTATGGGTGGTGGTCCTGGCACAGGTGAAACAGGCATGACTCCGGAACAGATCGCCACTATGCAAGCCGAGCGTGAGAAGAATGGTGGAAGCAGCGATATGACGAATAGCCGTATGTCTGGTGTGATCATTGAAGGCCTAATTGAGTTCTTGCAAAGTAAATAAGAAGTTCTTTTTTATCGGGAAAGAGCAACGTGCTTTTTTAGGTGCGTTGCTCTTTTTAATTTAAGGGGGACAATAAAATAGGCAACACTATAACTCAGCCATTATGGAGAAACTCATATCCTTTTAATCTGAAGAATTTGCCAGATGATTATTCATGCCCTGCTTGAGCCACATACCACTGACATGATTTAATTATCCGTTCCCTGCGAGGGTGGGGGTGCACTAAAAATGTGTAGAATCTCATTCAGCCTCATCGAAAATGAATTTTCTACTGAGATAAAAAGTCCGTTTTAAACGGACTTCTTGTATGAGCAGAGATTTCAATCTCGTTGGCATCCGAAATAAGAATCTACAATATTTTAGCGCACCCCGAGGGTAGAGTTGTCTAAATACGAATTAAATTTAATGGTAAAGTTAATCAAAACGGGCTTTGCCCGCGATTAAAAATTCCCTAATAAAGGACCATTTTTATGGCAACAGAACATGAACGTAATCCCGGTATGGAACTCGATCTCGATTGGGTTCTCGGGACAAAAGTGAACCGCAGCGCAGTGGAGCGACGCACAGCCTCGCTTCCCACACGCCGCTCGGTTAAGAAAACCTGGCAGGCAGCCTGGCTACTGCGCGCCGTCACTTGCATTGACCTGACCACCCTCGCCGGGGATGATTCCCCCGGTCGAGTACGCCGTCTATGTGCCAAGGCACGCCAGCCCCTGCGCCCCGATCTGATCAAGGCGCTGGGCGCCGAAGAGATGAATATCACCACTGGCGCGGTCTGTGTCTACCCTTCGATGGTGCCTTATGCCGTTGAAGCATTGGATGGAACGAATATCCCCGTCGCCTCGGTCGCGACCGGCTTCCCGACCGGGTTGACGCCCTTCCCACAGCGCATCGAGGAAGTTAAGCAGGCTGTAGCCGATGGCGCAAACGAGATTGATATCGTCATCACCCGTCACTATGTGCTGACCGGCAACTGGTCCGCGCTCTACAACGAGATCAAGGAATTCCGCGCTGTTTGTGGCGATGCCCACATGAAGACCATTCTCGGCGTTGGCGACCTGGCTACATTGCAGCAGGTCTATCGAGCCAGCATGGTTGCCATGTTGGCAGGCTCTGATTTCATCAAAACCTCCACAGGTAAGGAAGGCATCAACGCCACGCTGAATAACAGCCTCGTGATGGTACGCGCTGCGCGTGATTATCTTGAGCAGACAGGACACAAGATCGGCTTTAAGCCTGCAGGTGGGATTAAAACCGCCAAACAGGCCATGGCCTGGCAATTCCTGATGAAGGAAGAATTGGGTGATGAATGGCTCAAACCCGATCTCTTCCGCTTTGGTGCCAGCAGCCTGCTCACCGATATTGAACGCCAACTTTCGCATTATGTGACCGGACGCTACGCCGCCCGCCATCACATGCCGATGGGCTAGGAGTACGTAACTTATGGAACTCAAAGAGGTATTTGAAACAATGGCTTACGGACCTGCACCTGAATCTCCCGACGCGGTCAACCAATGGTTGGAAGATCACGGGCGTAAATTTGGTTTATTCATCAACAATGAATGGGTGACCACCGAAGGTGCGGATTATTACCCCAGCCATAACCCGGCGACGGGCGAAAAAATGGCCGAGACGATGCAAGCGGGTCAACCCGAAGTAGATGCCGCGATTGCCGCAGCCCGCAAAGCCTATAAAAAATGGAGCAAGACCCCGGGCGTGGAACGTGCGCGCTATATGTACGCCATCGCCCGCAATATCCAGAAACATCATCGCCTGCTGGCCGTGCTCGAAAGCATGGATAACGGCAAGCCGATCCGTGAATCGCGCGATATCGACGTCCCCTTGCTGGCGCGCCACTTCTACTATCACGCCGGTTGGGCGCAGTTGATGGATAAAGAGTTGCGCGACTATCAACCCGTCGGTGTGATCGGGCAGATCATTCCCTGGAATTTCCCCTTGCTCATGCTGGCCTGGAAGATCGCTCCGGCAATTGCGCTGGGCAACACCGTGGTGCTGAAGCCCGCATCCTATACCCGTCTTTCCGCGCTGCTTTTCGCAGAGATCGTCGCCGAATCAGGGCTTCCGCCCGGCGTGGTTAACGTCGTTACCGGCAGCTCCAAAGCCGGGGGCATGATCGTTCAACATCCCGATGTGGACAAGATCGCCTTCACCGGTTCAACCGATGTCGGTCGCATTTTGCGCCGTCAAACCGCTGGCTCCGGCAAAAAGATCTCGCTCGAGCTGGGTGGCAAATCTCCCTTCGTTGTTTTCGATGATGCAGATATCGACGGTGCCATCGAAGGCGTTGTCGATGCGATCTGGTTCAATCAGGGCCAGGTCTGCTGTGCTGGTTCGCGCCTGCTTCTGCAGGAAAATATCGCCGAGAAATTCATTACCAAGCTCAAGGCACGAATGAACAAACTCCGCGTGGGTGACCCGCTGGATAAATCCATTGATATGGGCGCCATCGTCCATCAATCTCAATGGGATACGGTGGACGAGTGGGTCAAGATCGGGGAAGCCGAAGGCGGGAATGTTTTCCACGCTGAGATCGATATGCCTACTCAGGGCTGTTTCTATCCCCCGACCCTCGTAACCGGACTTGACCCGGCAGCTGAGATCGTACAAGAAGAGATATTCGGTCCCGTACTGGTTTCCATGACCTTCCGCTCCCCGGCAGAAGCAATTGCCCTCGCAAATAATACCCGCTATGGGTTGGCAGCCAGCGTCTGGAGCGATAACATCAACCTGGCGTTGGATGTCGCCAGCAAGATCAAGGCTGGCTCGATCTGGGTCAACTCGACCAATATCTTCGATGCCGCAGCCGGTTTTGGTGGCTATCGCGAAAGCGGATTTGGGCGCGAAGGCGGCGAAGAAGGTTTATACGAATATCTGCGCCCTACCTGGCAGGATCGCCCCCGAGCGGCAGAAGAATTTGATCCTGAAGCAGCCTGGGGAGAGACCACCCCTGCGCATCCGCTCATCTCGGAAGGCAAAACCAGTTTAACGGAACCCGGTGTGGATCGCACCCCGAAGATGTATATCGGTGGCAAGCAAAAACGTCCGGACGGCGCGTATACACGTGCGGTCTTAAATCCCAAAGGCGAATTGATCGGTCAGGTTGGTGACGGCAATCGAAAAGATATCCGCGATGCTGTTGAAGCCGCTCACGCAGCCCATACCGCCAAGCCGGGTTGGGCGATGCGTCATGGGCATAATCGCGCCCAGATCCTGTATTTCATTGCTGAAAATTTGCATGCCCGTGCCGATGAGTTTACCGCCCGCTTGCGCGCGATGACAGGCCAAACAGAAAAAGCCGCTCGCACCGAAGTCGAAAAATCCATTGATCGGCTCTTCACCTACGCTGCCTGGGCAGACAAATATGGCGGCAAGGTACAAGAGACGACCCTACGCGGGATCACCGTTGGTGTGAATGGCCCTGTAGGCGTGATCGGCATCGCCTGCCCGGATGAAAATCCGCTGCTGGGCTTTATCTCGTTAATGGCTCCGGCAATTGCACGCGGTAATACAGTCGTGATGCTCCCTAGCCAGAAATACCCGCTGAGTGCCACAGATTTTTATCAGGTTTTGGATACATCCGATGTGCCGGGCGGCGTGGTCAATATCGTCACCGGTGACCGTGACCATCTCGCAAAAACGCTGATGAGCCATGACGATGTGGATGCGCTTTGGTATTTCGGGAGCGCTGCTGGCAGCTATCACGTTGAGCATGAATCCGCACATAATATGAAACAAACCTGGGTAAATTACGGCCAGACACGCGACTGGCTGGATGACGAACAAAGTGCCGGGCACGACTTCCTGCACCATGCCACACAGGTCAAGAATATTTGGGTGCCGACAGGCGTGTAAATATAGCACAGGATCAATTAATCCTTGTGTTTGTAGATATGTGAGTAACCAAGGCCTGAAACTGAAGATCTCTAACAAAAAGGTCGAGAGAATTTCTTTCGACCTTTTACTTTAAGATATATGAGTATCGACTTTTCTTAAAAAAAGCGCAAATTGCCCTAATTCTTCTTTATGGAAAAACTAAAACTGGTAGAATTACAGAAAAGAGATATTATTTATCCTTTATTCTTCTCTGAATACCCCGTAGCTTGCTACGAGGGTTCCGAGCATTAAGAAAAATCTGTACCCGTAGGGGCAAAATTCCGTAATACCCCGTCCGCTTGCGGCGGGGATAGGAATTTTGAAGATTTTTCAAATTTATTGGAGATAGTTATGCAAATCGAATACGGCAAAAAAGAACAAATTGCGCTTTATGAGAAGTTTGATGCACTGCAAAAGAAATTACTTCCTATTTGGGAGCAGATCGGTCGTTCAGATCCTGGGGGAGATTTTATTGAAAAAGAAAATACGATGGTTGTGTTGCCATCTTTAACTGTGGATCTGGAATTCGATTTTGCAGCCCAACAGGCCTATGAAGAGCGTATGTTATTTATGCTCTTTTTACTGCGACAACCCCATGTGCGCATTATTTATTTAACATCCGCTCCAATTCAGCAGGAAATTATTGACTATTATCTGGATATTTTGCCGAGTGTGACCATTACCAATGCCCGCAAACGACTTATCCAGATATCACCTCATGATCTCTCTGATCGCCCTTTAGTGACAAAACTTCTCGAACGACCAAAGCTGATGGAAGAAATTCGCAACGCGATCCCTGATCTGGATATGGCGCACCTGGTCCCATTCCTGACTACTGATCTCGAGCGTGATTTTGCGGTTCAACTTGGTATTCCCATGTACGCTGCTGACCCACGCTTCTTTGCCTTTGGAACTAAAAGCGGTTGTAGACAGATCTTTGCCGAAGAAGGTGTTCAACATCCACAAGGGGCAGAAAACATCTTTTCTAAAGATGATCTGCTACAAGCCCTTTCAGAAATGCGAGCGCAGAAGCCTGAAATGGAGAAAGTGATCGTTAAACATAATGACGGTGTTTCTGGCTATGGCAACGCGACTTTGAGCTTGGCTGATCTCCCCGCGCCGAAATCTACAGATGAGAAGATTGCTCTGGATGAGCGTCTAAAAGAATTGCAATTTGAATTAGCTGATGTTAGCTATGATTGGTATATGGGTGAGCTTGAAAGCAAAGGCGGCATTATCGAGGAATTGATCAAAGGTGACAGCATTTTTAGCCCGAGCGTGCAGTTACGTATCTCGCCTTTGGGTGAAGTTGAATTGCTTTCCACGCACGATCAAATTTTGGGCGGCCCCAGCGGACAGGTTTATATGGGGGCTCGATTCCCGGCAAATCCTGAGTATGGTCCCATGATCACAAAAGAAGCCGAGAAAGTAGGAAAGCGTTTTGCGGCAGAGGGTGTTATTGGCCGCTTCGCTTTGGATTTTATTGTTCATCGTTCACGCTGGCGCTGGGAACAATACGCAATTGAAGTGAATTTGCGTAAAGGCGGCACAACACACCCATATTTGGTTTTACATTTTCTAACGGGAGGAAAATTCGATGCCGATTTAGGAGTTTATAAAACTTTACAAGGTCATCCAAAATATTATGTCGCGACAGATGCCTTGAAGTCTATAGCATTTACTAAATTGACCCCTCGCGAACTTTTTGATCTTGTTAGTGACCACCGTCTACATTTTGATCACACTCGTCACACAGGGATCGTGCTGCACATGATCAGTAGTGTTTCGACTCTGGGTAAACTGGGATTAACAGCAATTGGAGATAGCCCGGAACACGCTCAAGAGATCTATCAGAAATTTGTCGATGTTTTAGAAGAGGCTGCGGGCTAAATATATGGAATCTATTCATAATTTTCGAGACTTTGGTGGATATAAAACCGAAAATGGAAATCATATAAAAAAGGGCTTGCTATATCGCAGTGGAGGTCTTTCAAAAGCAACTGATGAAGATCTGGAAAAACTCTCTGCGTTGAAAATAAAGACAATATGTGATCTGCGCTCGGAAGGTGAACGTAAAAAGGAACCGGACCGTTTCCCTAATAATGAGCCAGTGACTTTTTTTAATATCCCTATGCGCCCGATAGTTGATTATCATGGACGTTCTTTAAAACGTCTCTTTTCTTTGATGTTTGGCGAGGAGCGTAGACGAGACTATATTGCAGAATCCTACGCCGCTTATCGCGAGTATGCGACTGGATATTTACCTCAACTAAAAGCTTTATTTCTACGCATTTCAAATCCCGATAATTTACCTCTGCTCATCCATTGCTCGGCAGGGAAAGATAGAACCGGTGTGGTTGCCGGAATGATCCAGCAGTTGATGGGTATTTCCCCCGACATAATGATGGATGATTATCTTGAGACTAATAATAATCTTGGCGAATATACAACAGAGATCGCAAAGCGCCTTCAGAAATTGGCCTATTTTGGTGTGCCCTGGCGGATGTATATGCCCCTTTTTGAAGCCCGTAAAGATTATTTGAACGCTGCTTTTTCACAAATGAAAGATGAATTTGGCGCTTTTGATGAGTGGGTACGGCGCGGCTTGGATTTTTCTGAAAAAGAAAAGGGTGCCCTTTCAGAAGTTTTGTTGCACTAGAGTTTCTATTAACACGAAGAATCAAAAACGCCATCATCTCGATGGCGTTTTTTTGACTGTGCCCCCACGGGGATTCGAACCCCGGTCTTGACCTTGAAAGGGTCACGTCCTGGTCCCCTAGACGATGGGGGCTTGAAAATCAAGCGAGCAGAATTCTATCACGCAGGGAGGGATAGGTCAAGCAATTTTTCTTGAAATTCAAAAAGTAAATTGAATTATTCTTCTTCCTTTTTTCGTTGGCTCATAAGCCCCATTAAATCGACTTGGGTGCGATTAAAAAGCATCACGGATGACTGAATTTTCAAAGTGGGAATCAATACCCCGGTCACTTTTGAATTATAGAGTGGAACAAAATCCCGTGTCCCCTCTGCCATTAAAACCCGAAAATCAAAACGCCCCTGCCATTCAATAGAGCCTTCCATTTCATAGTTTTGCATCGTGACCAAGACCTCGTGCTGCTTGGTTGTTACGTAGCCTGCTCTTGCTAACGATTGGGGGCCTATATCTTCGCGGCGATTTAAGGAAACAATCAAAAGGTTTGTTTTTGTAAGACGTATGATCTCAAAATGGTCAGCCAGCTTGGTTGGCATATGAATACGAGCCAGCCGCGCATCATGGATCTCCATAAAAGAAGTATTCGGATTATTCAACAAACCGATCACGCCAGTATTTGAGACCATCATCTTTCCTACAACGCGATAGCTATTTGTAAGAATATCGACAGGAACAAAATGGTGAGTGCGTGATTGTTGCATACTTCTCTCCTTATTTTATAGCGGGGGTTGCGCTATCTCCTGAGTGATGTGAATAGGGCGGCTTTTTCTTCTTTTCTTTAACCTTTCGTCCAGCGTTGGGGTTAAGCAGCATTGTCAGCCATGAAATTGCACGCTGATCATATTCTCGTTTTCCACACAGATCACAGATCCATGCAGGGAAATTGGGCACGGTAATTAGCTCATCTTTCAACCAGGTGAAATAGGTAACATGATGAGGGTGCACAATACCTGCCTGGCACTCTCTACAAGGATAACTAATTCTTTTTTCTTCTTTTTTTCTCATAAGAATTCAACAAAGTGCTAGCTTCGTTGTTTTTTTATTCTCTCTTGTTTAGAACTTTCGCTTTCTATGCTCTAGCTGGATTTGCACCCCTGCGGAGCACAGGCAATCCAGCCATTTTCTCACAAAACGGGGATTGCAAATCCCCTTGGAACCTTTTTCAACCTTTGGAGCGAAAGTCCTATTATTGTGACTGATAAAATCGTACGTGCTCAAGCACTTTCCATTCGGGCGGGGGCCAATAGGCAAAAATAGCTTTTCCGATCAAATTCTCTAAAGGCACAGCGCCCCATGAATGTGAATCAGAAGAATTATTTCTATTATCGCCTAAAACAAAGATCTGCTCTTCCGGCACATGCCAACGGCCCACATACTGGGGAGGTGCGGAAATATACGCCTCGTTTAGAACGCGCTCATTTACCCGTACTTCTCCATCAATAACATAAACATCATCACCAGGCAGAGCGATCACTCGCTTAATAAAATCCTGATCGGGGTCAACCGGAAAGTGGAATACAACAATATCACCATATTCAGGAAGCTCAGAGCGGTACGACATTTTGTTGACCAAAACGTATTCTCCATTTTCGAGAGTAGGGCGCATGCTAAAACCTTCTACCATGACACGGGCTGTTACGGCATTGATCCCTAAAAAAAGTACAACCGATAAAACTATTGTTTCCAATAGATCGAGCAAAAAGCGTAAAACACTTCCTTCTTTTTCTATGGGGACTGTCGCGACTTCTTGCTCACTTAATACTTCAGATTCCAAAAAAACCTCCAAAATGATGGAGGGCATTATACTTTATTTTTGCCCCAAAGATAATGCGTCGGAACGTACAAAACTCGCTCCCCACGCTTCCAGGCAGCAAAATCTAAACGCTTCATTTTTTGGATTTCCTCATCCGGGATGATGCCCGCCAAATCAGCTTCGATAGTGTCCCATTCATTCGCTCGTTCATCAACACTTGGCGGAACACGCTCTTGTTTTGAAATTGATCCCGTTTCAATGATCGTGATGCCGAGCCCATAAAAAAGCGTCGCCAAACCCGCCCCTATGCTGGTATTTGCTCCCTGCTTTTGCAAAGCATCTCTTTGCCACTCCCCTAGTTTTTTGAGTACATCAGGCTTATCAACGCGCTGACTATAATCTGGCTCGGCAAAAGCGATGATATGCCCATTTGCCTTTGTTACGCGGATCATTTCCTGCAAAGCATTTGCAGGGGTTGGCAGCCAGAGCAGTAAAAAATGACAGAAAACCACGTCGAAACTCGCATCTGCGTAGGGGAGAGAGAATGCGTCGGCGCAAATTAAAGGGGATTTGTTTTTTGTGTGGATCTTTGCCTCTTTAACGGAAGCAAGTTGAATATCAAGCCCGTGTACGGGGAAGTCTATCTGTGAAAGAATTGCCCCCGTGCCGCATCCTACTTCAAGGATTTGAGATCCTTTGTTTAATCCGATTTCTTTAAAAATATAGGCGCGTAATTCTTTTGTCCAATTGGCTTGTTGAAGGTAGCGTTTGTGATCCCCCCCTGCCCATACGGGCATCCCCCCCGCATGCGGGGGGGAATTAAAGGGGGGGCGTAGGCTTTTTTTCACTTTTTCCAATACCTTACAAAATCTTTTTGCCCTTTTGTTTGTGGAGAGGGCGCGTAATAACAGAGTTTATCTACTTTCAGGAGGGCATCTGCGCCGCTCATACCTGTTTCGGCGAGATAGCAACCCACGGCTGTGCCAGTGCGCCCCATCCCCGCCCAGCAATGGATATAAGGCTTGTCTCCCCGAGCGAGGGCATTATGGATCGTGTCAAGAATGGTGCGCATATTTTCGGGCGATGGCGTGCCAAAATCGCCGATGGAGAAACGATGATATTGGACTTCAACACCGTAATAGCCCGCTCTTTCGCGTAAAACTGCTTCGTAGGGGACGCGCTCGTGTGGCTCTGTGAGATCAATGAAGGTGCTGATCCCTGCTTCGAGGAGAGCATCCAGGCGGAGCGGGGTTTGTTCTTCGTTATAGCGATGGCCGGGGTATTCGCCTGCCATAAATTGGTCGGGGGTGACCCAGTAGGAATTATAGGGAGGGAGATTTGTCATGGCTAAATAGATTTGGTATCGTCCTAGTTCTCACGCCGAAATTCATAAATTTCGATCATTTCAGAGATAATGGGCTTCTGTTTTTCCAGGAGTTCTGTGAAGTTAAAACCAATATTATTTAGACGCGGGTCGAGGTCGGGTTGAACCCAAACAACACGGACGCCAATTTGCAATTGATTTTCTTCAAAGGCGGGAATCTCTGGCAGGTCTATGCGAATTTCGGTCTCTTTGCCGATCTCAAGTTTTTCTTTGCCGATCACCATCAGGCCTTCGAGAGTCAGGTCACTGAGATAACCGAGCATTTTTCCTGTACTCTGCTCATAGACCGATGAATATGCCATCAGATATTTGCGAGGGATCTTTCGTCTTTCTTCCATCAGTGTTCCTCCTATTCGTTTTTACCTTTCATTATTTCTTCTGCCAAAGTCGTCGCGTTGTGCACCATAAGCGGGCAGACTTTTGTGAAAACACCACTTTCTTTCGCTGCTTCCAACTCTTCAGGAACGATCAAGTGATAGCCTAGCAATTCCCTGCAAAGTATGGAGCCATTCTTTTCCTTGAAGCGCTTCATCAATTCCTGGCTGGCTTCGCGAACGGCTTCTTCTTCACCCGGGTTGGATGAACCGTATTTCAAACCCAAGACCATTAATGCGCCGGTCACTGCACCGCAAACTTCGCCGTGACGCATCATTCCGCTACCAAAAGCGGAGGCAATTTTGAGCGCGGTTTTTTCATCAAGACCCAACTCAGGTGCAAGAGTGGAAAGCACAGATTGAGAACAAGAAAAATCTTCTTCAAAACGAGTTTGGGCTTTTTCAGCATTTTTCTTTGTCACATTTATCTCCGAGGGAATGGTGTTAGACGATTTGTTTTTTGCATATAGCTTTGATAGGCTTTGCCGAAGTGCTCTGTGAGCATTTTTTCTTCACGAGGCATGCGGGTGAGATAGAGTGGTGTAAAAAGAACGAGCAGCCCAATACCAGCGATCCAGTTTTGAATTAGCAGAGGCTGGGCAATTGCCCAAAGGAACATCGCCGCATAAACAGGATGCCGAATATAAGTATAAACCCCATTTGTGACAAGCGATTGTTCAGTCAAAATTTCCATGCGGGCAGACCAATTTGCACCCAGATCAGCATAGGCACGCCGGTAAAGCCAAATTGAAGAGCCAAAGATCAGAACACCGATCCAGCCTGCCCAACCGGGGAGACTGTAATCGGCAAAGGAAAGCAGCTCACCAAAGATATAGAAAAAAGGTGCAAGTTGCCAAAAGACCCAGGTACTTAGCTCAAGAAAAATATCACCAGGCAATGCAACCAGCGTGACACGCTTTTTAACTTTATAGGCTCGTACACGCGGAATATAAATCGCGATTTGATAAACGAGAAGCCCAATGATCCAAAGAGCGTCAAAGATACTCATCTAATTTTTCCAGATATCTGCCCAATCATCCCTTAAAAAATTGCCCAGAATTTGGTCGGCCATACCTTGTGCAGGGAGCACATCGCCATCGGGTTCTACGTAGAGCCAGACTTTTCCTGCACCATCGGGGACAGATTCTTCTTCGGTTTCGAGGGCAACGGGATTATGTGCCGAGTAGGGGACGGGGAGGTCCCACGTTAGCGAAACGCCCTTGTTTGCGACTTGCTCCCGTGCAAGTTGCAGAATCTCATCGTGATCTGGGCTGCTGCTTAACGAGAGCGCGTTGATCTCAAGATCGCCTAATCTTTCGATGATCTCATGTATTTTGGATGCATTTTCTTCATTGATCGTTAAGTGAACGGTAGTGTGTAGATCTTCGGGCAGAATCACGTCAAGTGCTGCCCATGATCTTTCGTTTTCAGGATGTAAGATGAAGAGCAGATGATCTAATCCTGTTTGTAAAAGGGTGTTGAGATAATCCTTGTCAGCAAGTTTTAGACCGTCGGTGAGTAAGCCGCTGACCATACCTTTTGCTTCGGCGTATTCGATCAGCTCTGGCAGATCTTCGCGCAAGGTCGGTTCTCCGCCTGTAAATGTGATATGCGGGATTCCAACGCCCCAGGCTTTGTCGAGAATAGATGTCCACTCAGCGGTATCAAGTTCACGGTCGACTCGTTTCGTGGGCGCGTCATCGGCAGATGTCCCTTCGGGCAAGGAATATGTTAGGGCGCAATCCAAACGCAGCGGGGCAGTTAATCCCCCCGAATGGGGCGTGACGCGCTCAAATCCCAGGTAGGAGACAGGGTCCAAGTCTTCGGTGTGGACGAGGGTTTCTATCCGGTCGGAGAAAATCTGAAAATCTTCGAGAGCTTGCGCTTCTTTGACGTGGTAGCGCTTTGCGACCTTTTTTGCCGCTTCTTCGAGGGGCGTGCCTTTGATGAAATGATAGGCGTATTCTGTGGCAGTTGGGTTGAGGTGCAGCACTGTGGCGGCATTAACGACAAGGAGGCTATTCCCATCGCCGTGCATCCGCAAATGGAGGCGGTAGGGAATTTCGTCATCTTCGGGGGCTTGGTAGTGTAGCACGCCAGCAGGGAGGGGTTTTGCGGGGGTAAAGAAATCTCGGACGCTTTCAAAAATACTCATGAGATGCTCCTTTTAGCTACTGATTTGATAGATTTTTTATGAAACTTCTAACAAATCCAGCTTTACAAAATTATTTTCTTCAAACTGTAACGGACAGCCACCGCCGCATTCGGCGAGCAGGTCGCAGCTATCGCATTTTTCGGGCAGGTTTTGCCGCTCACGAAGTTGGGTTGAAAGTTTGTGATTCCAGATCGAATCCCAGCTATCGTGCAAAAGATTGCCAACTGGGGTGTAATAAGACTGGCAGGGTAAGACCGCGCCATCTGGCTCAACGCACATATTGTATAAAGCAGCTGTACAGCCTTTGATACCCAGATCAAGCTGCATCGGGTCAAAATTACAATATTGAGTAGGTGTGTACCAGATCAGTTTTTGACCGCGCATTTGCGTTTTTAGCTGTGCCATTTCGAGCAGTGGTGCTAGCTCATTTTCGGGCAAGCCCGTCCCGACCGTTGTGCCATGCCCGGAGTAGATGAGTGCATTTAATCCGATTGTGGGCACACCCAACTCTGCCAGAAAATCGAGCGTAGCGGGGATTGTATGAACGTTGTCTTGCAACATCGTAGTATTCGTCATTACATATAGCGGACTCTCAAGCACATTTTTCAAGCCTTGGATAGTCTGCTTATGGGCTTTTGCGCCGACCATGGCATCGTGTATCTCGGCATCATCCGATTCGACCGTAATTTGAACATGGTCCAGTCCCGCAGACACCAGCTTATTGAGATACTTGGTATCTGCCAAGCGACGTGCGTTGGTATTCAATCCCGTTATCTGACCATTTTTCTCTGCGTGAGCGATTAGCTCTGGCAGGAATTCCATCAGCGTTGGCTCCCCGCCAGTAAAGACGATATGCGGAATGCCTAAATCCCAGGTTTTATCGAGAATGACTTTCCATTCATCCACACTCAAGCTTGGAAAAGTTCTTTCGCGCGCGTTATAGCAATGGGCGCAATCATTATTGCATTTGTAGGTGAGAGCCAAATCCATGCGGTAGGGCGCTGAGGGGCGAGCGCTGAAGGGCATATTCATTTCGAGTTCAAGATCGTGAACAGGGCACGCCCCATCGGGTCGGATCAAGTTATTCAGTTGAAAGTCTAAGGTTTCAAGATCTGCAAGAACTTCTTTTTCTGTTACGGAATACGCTTTACGCAATACTTTAACGATCTCTTTTTCGTTTTTTTCTTCAAGTAATAAATAAGCCATCATCGCCGCTGTCGGGTTCAGGTGCATAACCTGATTGGCGTTCACGATCAGTGTTCCGTGTCCATCCGGGTCAAGGCGTAAATGGATACGGGATTTTTCATCACCATTTTCGTGGCGGTAGTGGAAAAGGCCCGTTGGCAGGTTGAAAGTTGAAGATGGAAAATTTAACCACTTTGAGATTTTGTTTTCTTGGAAAAAATCGAACATTTGTAGTACCTTATTTAATGAGTTGGGAGCAAGTGGTTATAAGCACCGATATTAAAGAGAAAAATTGTTTTTAGCCGTTCTTGTGTAAAGAGTTTATCACTTTGCGTGATGATCACCAGTTTTTTGTGAAACTCATAGAGTTGCAGGCTTCCGATGGTTTTGTTGTCGTTTCCAATGCTTTCAAGATAGCCGTATGGTATTTCTCTACCAAAATGGCCAATACGCCATCCAGGGTCTGCGGGTAATCTGGCTAAGAAAGGGTCAGAAAGCGCCAGACCGTCAATGATGATTTTTTCTGTTCCAGCATAATATCCCAAGATGCCGATATTTCCGTGCAAAAAGATCGTTTGCGATGAGTTCTTGAATGCAATGCCTTCATGAGTCCATGCATTGTCCGGAAACGGAAGATATTTATCACGAAAAATATAACTGTGCAAAGATAGTGCATTGAAGTAAAACCCTCTTTCATCGGCAACACCCATATCTGTTTTTGAGTTTCTATAATCAACAGGCGAGTTGAAAGGTGTATGTGGGTATAGGATCAGATAAAACTCAAGAATAACAAAAACCAAAATAGTGATCTTTCGGATGTTGATCTTTTGAATTGCCAGAAAGAAAAGTATGACAGAAATCAAATATGCATAGGATAAAAACCTCCCCTGCATAAAATCTCCCCCAATGTAACAGACATATAATAAATTAAGAATAATGCCAAAGCCAAGATATTTGAGATGTTTTTCTGATCTTCTGAAAAAAGCTGATATTAGAGCAATGAGAATGATTAAAATGGTGATGATATCGTATTTAAAAGTCGAATGGAAATAATTGATCCCTTGATTGAATAGTATTGTCTTGTCGATCCCTGTCGATAGTTTTGCATAAGCTGTGTTGGGGAAAGGAAAACCGTAATAGATCAAGGAAAACAGGGAAAATAAAATAATGGGTAAGAGAGAAAGTGAGCTAGAAATGAGCCATTGCTTTCTTGAAAAAACACTTGCCTTTCTGAATGGGATATAAATAGTTGGTGGCAATAATAAAAGCGCCAGATCATGTCGAACGAAAATAATTATCCCAAAGAAAAACAGTGTTTTTTTGATATAGCTTTTTGTTCTTTCTGTTTGTTCTTTTTCTTCGCCAATTTCAAATAATTTCAAATAATTCAGGATATATAGCGCGATAATGAGATAGGCGAGTATATTCTCCAAACCGGGGCTTGTGTAGTCAAAGAAAGACGTTGAAGCTGTGAGCAATAAAACTGAAAAGAGTAGCAAAAAAGGATCGCTGAAGATTTTCCTAAGTATGAAAATAGTAGCTGTCCACAAGATCAACGATAAAACGATCGCGTTCAGGTAGACATTGGCAGAAAACACACGAAACAGGATCAAAAGAAGAAACCACAACGGGCTTGTATACACTTGAACCCTTTCATGTGGGTTCCAAACAGGACCATTGCCGGCAAATATTTGCTCAACACTTCTAAACGTTATATAGGCATCCTCAGAAACCCAGGCGTTTTTCAGGAATATAACAATAGCGATTAAAAAGGCTATGATTAGAAGGAGTGTTGGTTTTTTCAACCAAATGATGAGTTTTTTCATTTTTGCAGGATGCCTTTGGCGCTATATCAGCCTAAATTTGTTCATGATTTGCAAAACGTAAAACGTGATTTCTGCAAGATCATCTCGCATCACGTTTTACCTTTCAGGCTGATACCCAGGAACCCTTTACCGTCCCCCACCCGCACAGGCACAGGCGCAGCCAGCGCAAGCACAAGCACAGGCACAACTGCCTCCACCACTGCTGCGTCCACTGGATGAGGAAACTGGAACAGGATTCGTCTTTTTCGTTACGCCGCTGGTGAAATCGTTCAGATTGCCGACCACTTTTTCTGAGAAGTTTTGTGCGCCGCCAACAACAGATGCTGCAAAATCTGAGCCGGGGAGTTGGGGCATGGAAGACGCCATGCTTTTACCGCCAGATGATGGGGCTGATACAGAGGGTTTTGAAACGGTGGCACGCCCATATCCAGGATCGTAGCGTCCCCACCACATGGGCACAAAAACGGGTCCACGATTAAATGTATCCCGTGTGCGGTCGTTGAAATCCTTGTCCAGCATGGTCCATTCGAGGGCCTCGTCGTACATCTGGCTCTTGATCTCTGGGGTATTGGCGGTTTCGATCTGTTTCCAAGCACGCTCCATGATATTTTTATAATAGGCAATCGTTTCTTTGCGGCTGAAGCCTTTCATCTTTTTGCCAACACTCTCAACCAGATTAACGGTCACCTTTTGCATCTGTTTGCGTTGCTTGGCACGGTTATTTTTGCCATCGGAGAAGGATGCCAGGAATTCTTTTTCGTATTTATGCAATTTCTGCGGGAGCGGATCGGCAACTTTGAGCCTGAGCGGATCACGTTTAGCGACTTCTGCGGCATTCTTTTTGATGACACCGAAAAGGATCATGGTCATCACTTTGTCGAGCGGTTCCTGCATTAGGATCGCCGATTCGACAGCGGTCAGACCACGTTTTACGCCATGCCCTTCTATCGCGATCTTGGGCGGCATATATTTCATTTTGCGCTTGCGTTGTTGGACACCAGAGAGAATGGGGATGCCAAGGAAGAAGAAGGCAAAACCACAGCACATGAGCGCGCCGATAATATCGTCTTCAGAAATGCCCAAGCGATCAAAAAGTGAAGGGGTAATAATTGCCGATGCAGGCACATAGCTTTTCGGGAAGGAGGCACCAAAAGTATATTGGGTATATCCGTTCGCATTTGGGTCGCGCCATGTATAGGTTACGCGTCCATTGCCATCGATAAAGCTTTCTGGCTCTTGGTTTCCATACCAATTATCAGGGAGGTGATAGCGCGGCTCCTCGGGTTGAATTCCGGGAGGTAAATGTAAAGAAACGGTCAGATCAGTATTTCCTGTGACATATTGGCTGCCAAACCAGGTTGTGCCAAAAACCGCGCTGGCATATTCATCGTCATTATCGTCAAGGTGGAGCACTTCATCTATATAGCCCACATAAACGTGTACGCGCCCTCGCCCACCTGCGGGGATAGCCTGGCTGCCCAGATCTACAGCAAAGCCCGAGCCGCTTCCCTGGTAATCAGAAGAAATGCTCACGGGGGTGCCATCTACATCGGCAGTGATAGAGCTGTTACGGAAATTGTAGTTGGGCATCCCCACATCTACAAAATCGATCGCATGCGCGCCGGGATTATTCTGAAAAACAAAGACATAATCCACAGACATCGAGCCATCGTCGTTCCAGTAAACGTGCACTTCTTCTTTCTCCAGGGAAAAAGAATAAGATTGTGCGAAGACACTACCGGTTAGACTAAAAACGAGCAGAAAAACAATAAAGAGAGCAAATAAGCGTCGTTTCATGGGAACTCCTTTTTTAGGGTTGCAGGTTTGAACGTTGAAAGTTTAAAGTTTCAACCTTCAACATTAAACCTTTTACCACTTCGGTTCTTCGTTCAACTGATAAGTTGTATCACAATAAGGGCATACGACCATTGGTGCTCCAGACTGCAATTCGATATTTTTGCTCGTTATCGCGCCCCCACAGGCTTCGCACTTCATGGTTTCAAGTTTTACTTCGCCGGGTAGGTCTATATTTACAGAAACATTTTCCTCCCCTGGAGCGGCTTTTGCTTTGCGTTGAGCGAACCAGATCAAACCAAAACCAATTGCCACACTTAGGCCACCCACACAGATCCACGCGGGTTGCGGATTAGAGCCAAAAGCCCCCCAAATGAACATTACACCGAAAAAGATCAAAATAGCTGCTGCGATATTTGCGATCACTTTCATAGATAGCTCCTCTAATGAACTGTCTTTGCGAGGCAGTTTTATCGCCGAAGCAATCTCCATTTTCATGTGGGAGATTGCCGCGCCGGAAGAGATCGGCTCGCAATGACAGATTGAATTTTATGGCAGGTTCGCCTTCTATTATAATGGATTGAAATTCTAAAAACAGGTGACAAAATGACTATTGAAGCTGCGCGCAAACGCTGGGAAGAAAGATGCAAGAAATTTTCAGAACGAAAAAGTGAATTTAAAACATCCTCCGGGATAGAAGTGCCCCGCCTCGCCCTCGACCCTGAGCTTGATACCGCTAAAGTAGAATCACTTGGGTTCCCGGGCGAATACCCGTTTACGCGCGGCGTTCAGCCAACCATGTATCGGGGTAGATTCTGGACGATGCGGCAATATGCCGGGTACGCCTCCGCCGAAGAGTCGAATGCCCGGTATCGGTATTTGCTCAATCAGGGGCAAACAGGCCTGTCTGTCGCCTTTGATCTCCCGACCCAGATCGGGTACGATGCTGATGATCCGCTCGCGGCCGGGGAGGTGGGAAAAGTTGGAGTATCCATCTCATCCATAAAAGATATGGAACAACTCTTCTACGAGATTCCGCTTGAAAAAGTTTCTACTTCGATGACCATCAACGCTCCCGCCGCCATTTTGCTGGCGATGTATATCGCTGTTGCAAAAAAGCAGGGCGCGGATGTGAGCAAACTGCGCGGCACGATCCAGAATGATATTTTGAAAGAATATGTTGCGCGAGGCACCTATATTTTTCCGCCGACACCCTCGATGCGCCTGATCACGGATATTTTTCAATATTGCCAAGCCGAAGTCCCGCGCTGGAATACGATCTCTATTTCGGGATACCATATCCGTGAAGCTGGCTCGACCGCGGTGCAGGAGATGGCTTTTACGCTCGCAAATGGGATCGCCTATGTGCAGGCCGCGATAGACGCAGGCTTGGACGTGGATAGCTTTGCGCCGCAACTCTCCTTCTTCTTTAATGCTCACAACAACCTGCTCGAAGAAGTTGCCAAATACCGCGCTGCCCGCCGACTGTGGGCGCACACGATGAAAGAGCGTTTTGGGGCGAAGAATCCGAAATCCTGGCGTTTGCGCTTCCATACCCAAACCGCTGGCTCGACCTTAACAGCGCAGCAACCCGAAAATAATGTCGCGCGTGTCACGATTCAGGCCCTCTCTGCCGTTCTCGGTGGGACACAATCTTTGCATACGAATAGCATGGACGAAGCCCTCTGGCTCCCGACCGAAAAATCGGTGCGCGTTGCTTTGCGCACACAACAAATTATCGCCCACGAATCCGGTGTCGCGGATTCTATAGACCCGCTGGCTGGCTCCTACTATATCGAATATCTGACCAATGAAATGGAAAAAGCGGCCGAAGACTATATCGCCAAAATCGACGAAATGGGCGGCGCACTGAATTCGATCGAGCAGGGCTATATGCAGCGTGAAGTTCAGAATGCCGCATATTCTGCCCAAAAAGCAATTGAGCGTAATGAAGATATTGTCGTCGGTGTGAATAAATTCCAGGTGAACGAGAATATCGATATTGAACGCATGGCCGTTGACCCTGCTATTGAACAATCCCAGCGAGCGAAGTTAGCGAAGCTACGAGAGAATAGAGATGAGAAAAGAATTGCCGAGCTGCGCGCAAAAATAGAAAACGCCGCAAAAGGTACAGAGAATTTGATGCCTATCTTCATCGAAGCCGTTGAGCATGATATGACTTTAGGAGAGATTACGAATATCCTGCGCGGTGTTTGGGGTGAGTATGTGGCGGAGGGGTTTTAGGTAGAATGCTAGAATTAGTACTGATTAGGAGCGTAGAATTCCGAAGTTCCCAAAACTGCAGTTTCATTTTATTTAGCAGCGGACGTTTTTTGTTATTTTGCGAGTACAATTAATTAGTTCTGTGTCTGCCGACGCAGTAAGTTAGATTCAGGGCGTAGTTTTAGTTTCTTACAACCGAAACTGCCAAGCTCATAATTAGGTTTTGAGCCAGAGGATAAACTCCTATGTCAAAAGACGCAGCATATTATCAAGCAGAAGATATAATCCAAAAAGCCCTTTCTTCAACGGCGACGGAGTTTTATTTGCGAGCTATGGGGCTTTCTGAATTACCTGTGTCTATTGAGGGATTGGTGCAGGTACGCACGCTGATTTTGTCTAACAACCGACTGACAATGTTGCCAGCAAAACCTTTTGAAACACTCTTACATTTGAAGAAATTAGACTTGAGAATCAACCTGTTGCAATCTTTGCCGGAAACAATTTTTCAACACCCACAATTGCAGGAGTTAAATCTTCGAAGAAATGATTTGAAAAATTTACCTGAAATTATTGAGGAGAACAGACGATTAGAAGTTCTTGACCTTACAGGCAATCAAATTGAAGCATTACCTCAAACAATTTATCACTTCCCTCAATTAATTTCGTTATTTCTTTCTGAGAATCGATTGATAAAGCTCCCTGAAGCTGTAGGAAAACTGACTAGCTTGGAAATTCTGGTACTTTCTAACAATGGCTTAGAAAGTTTGCCAAAATCTATTGGTAACCTTAAGTCTCTACAATCATTAGATGTTTCTGGTAATTATTTGAAAGCTCTCCCAGATTCTATAGGGCGTCTCTCCAATTTGGAATCTCTAACACTCTCTGATAATGATTTAAATGAGTTGCCAAAGTCTATCGGAAACCTTAGGAAACTTCCCTCGCTAGATATTTCAAATAACCATTTAAAGACTCTTCCTGATACTATTGGACAATTTTCAGAGTTGACTTCTTTGAATCTTTCTAATAATTCTTTGAAAGTTTTGCCTGAGACAATTAGAAATCTTAGACAATTACGTAAATTGGATATCTCTAATAACCAACTTTTCGATATTCCTGCCTCCATAGCTCGCTTGAAGAACATTGACCAGCTTTCTTTAGGAGGGAACCCTCTTAATCCTGAATTGTCTGAAGCTTATAAAGAAGGTTTATCCGCTGTAAAAGCCTATCTAGGTGCAAAAGACAATGCACAAGTTAATATTAATGAAGCCAAGCTCATCTTGGTTGGTGAGGGGGCAGTTGGTAAAACTTGCCTGGCGGATGCGCTCGAAAGCATGCCTTGGCGGGAGCACCCTACTACGCATGGAATCGAAATTCGTGCGATAAAGGCTAAAGACCCTGAAAGTCAAATCGATTTGACCCTCAATAGCTGGGATTTTGGGGGACAGCGCGTCTATCGTCCCACACATCAACTTTTCTTCTCTTCTCCCGCGGTCTATCTAGTCGTCTGGAAACCACGCGAAGGCCCCCAACAGGGCTTCGTCAAGGAGTGGATTAAGCTCATTAAACACCGCGAACCAGAAGCTAAAATTTTGGTCGTTGCCACGCATGGTGGGCCCGGCGCCCGCCAACCAGATATTGACCGTCAGGAACTCTGGGATCTTTTCGGTAAGGAAACCGTGCTCGATTTCTTCTTTGTCGACTCCAAACCTGACGAAAAGGGTCAGCGTCAAGGTATCGAAGCACTCAAAGATGTGATTGCCCGCACCGCTGCCCAACTCCCTGAGGTCGGACGTTCTGTCCCCAAGCTCTGGCAGGATGTGCGTGAGATTCTCAAAAAGCACAAAACCGCATATTTACCGCACCAGCATGTTCTTGATCTCTGTGTCAAGCAAGGCATGGATGCCGATGAGAGCCAACTCTTCTTGACTCTCGAACATCGCCTTGGGCATCTCATCCATTACGAGCATGATCCGGCTTTACGTGATATCGTTATATTAAAACCAAATTGGTTAGCAACAGCGATTAGTCTCGTGTTGGATGATGAGAAAACCCGCCAAGAGAATCACGGGATTGTTAGCTTTGAAAGACTAGGTCAATTGTGGAATGATTCAGGGCGTGGGAAAGAATTTCGTTATTCACCAGATTTACATCCACTCTTTTTACGTTTGATGGAAAGATTTGACCTTTCTTATAAAGTCGCTTTACCTGATGAAGCGACAGATGCAATTGGATTCTGGCAACAAGTTAAGGGAGTTTTAAATAGTGCAATTGGTCAGAATGGATCTTCAACAGATTTGTGCTATACAAGTCTTGTTGCTCAATTGGTGCCCGATATCACGCCACAGGATGAACTTGAGCAGGCATGGCCTTTGATATTAAGTTCGGGCGATATACAGCAGACCCAAATATGTAAGATTGTAGACGAAAAAGGGAATACAGCGACTGCTGAAGGGTTGTTCTACCAATTAATAGTACGTCTTCATAAATATTCGTTGGGGCGAGATGATTATTTTAGAAGTGTTCATTGGCGACGGGGGCTCATATTAGATGATAAATATAATGGTCGTGCCTTGCTTCGGCATGTAGATAATGACGTATATATTACTGTGCGGGCGCCTTTTCCTGAATATTTCTTAGGGATGATAACATCAGAAGTTCGTTATTTGATCGATGATTTCTGGGAAGGACTTAATTGCCACGTCATGGTACCTTGTTTAGAAGATGGTTGCAAAGGATTGTTTGAAGTTGGCAAGCTAATCGAAAACAAACAACGTGGTCGCTTCGAACAGCCCTGTCCAATTTGTAATGAATGGCAGAATATTAGTGATTTACTGCATAATGCCCCCGCTGCTGGTCAACCGATTTCTCTCAGCGATTTGCAAATCGAATTTGCTACCATCAAAGACAAACTTGACGATGTCCACGTCGATACTCGCCGTGTTTTGAGCCGAGTCGACAAAGCCTACGATGATCTTATCCGTGTATTTGTTGATGAAGCCAAAGAAGGTCCGCGCCTCTTCAGCATCCGCCCTGCTGAATTTGAGACAATGGATAAATGGAAAAAGCTGGCTACTTACAAACTGCGCGTGCAGCTTTGGTGCGAGCATTCCCAACTTCCGCTTTTCATCCTGAACGACGGCGACACACGCGGTCAATACGACCTCGAAATGCCCCGCGAGTGGGTTCTCAAATCCGCGCCGTGGTTGAATGCGCTCAATACTACGCTCGGATTGGTTCTGCCCTCTGTCATGTCAGGTTTCAAATTGGAATTCAGCGCTGATAAATACGAAACCTTCAACCAGCAGCTTTCTCTTGGTAAAGAAGCTTTTGCTGCCATAGCCAAAGTTGGCGGCAACCTCGGCTCCTGGGCAACCGACGCCGACGCTCCCGACCTTCCCTCTGGTCAACACGGACAAATGCAACGAGCCGAAGGCGCCATGCTGCGCGAATTCCATTCCTTCCTGAAAGAAGAAGACCCCGGCTTCGGCGGTCTCATCCGCGTGATGAATAAGCGAGATGAGTTCCTTTGGGTGCATGAGAGTTTTGAAGGTGAATATTAAGGAGGATATTATGGCAAAAATTGACAAGATGGCGGAAGATTTTTTTGAACAGAAGAAAATTGCGTTGGTGGGTGTATCGGAAGAACGCGATACAGGCTGTAATTTAAATTACCAGAAATTTAAAGATGCGGGCTATATCGTTTATGCGATCAATCCGAAAATAGAGCAATTCAGAGGGGATCCCTGTTACCCGGATCTGGCATCCACGCCTGAAAAAGCGGATGCTGTTTTTGTTCTTGCTCGTCCCGAAGTGACAGATCAGATCGTGCAGCAATGTATTGATGTTGGGGTCAAGCATATTTGGATGTACTGCATGATGGGTACAAAGCCCGGGTTGGTGGAAAGCATGACCAGTGTCTCGCAAGATGCTGTTGCGCTATGTCACGAGCATGGCATCGCGGCGACTGCCTTTATCGAATTTTTCTTTCAAGTCTTTTTTACGCGTCTTGAACATTTTTGAAAGCGCGCTGGATGAGATGAAGAAAGTCAGCAACAGAATTGCCCATTCCCAACCGCCAAGACCAAAGATGAGCGTGCCTTCAACTGTAGCGGCGATAGCACCACTTTTATCGAGGCTTTTGACTTTATAGGCAAGGAGGGAGATGATAAGTGCGAAGATGAAGCTGAGAAGTAATTGCATGTTTAGTGTTATGGAGAATGATGAGGGGGGCAGAGAGTTGAAAATTGGTTCGCAAAAATAATCTAGGTGAGCATCTAAAAATAAGTTCTTGTCGAAATTGCTTCAATCTGAGAGAGTCTTGAAAGAATAGGATTTGATCTGTAGAGATTGAAGCAATTTTTCGAGAAGTTATTCTTGGCCAATTACTTAGCTTTGCATGCATTTGCATCTTTGTTCCAGTAGCATGTTGACTCTGCTTCACATTTCCTGGGATCAGTGATCTGGGAACAGGAGGGTGCTGGTGGTGGTGCAGATTCTTCTGTAGGTTCTTCTGTAGGCTCTGGTTGTGGATCATGTGCAATTACAGGATAAATAGAGGGATCAAGTATTGAGCCAGGTGGTTGTAATTCTACTGCATTCATGATTATCCAGCATTCCCTCTCGTTCGTAAGTTTGAAGAAGCCCCAGGACGCATTTTCATTCAAGCCCAGGAGAATAGCTGTCCCGCCTTCTGGTAGGAAGCCGACCTCATTATTGAAGACCCATGGGTTGCTGCGGCAATTGGCGTTCATAAGTCCACGAAATTCCGGGGGACCCGGAGGTACGGTTTCGATCAGTTCAGGCATTTCGATTGGAGCCAGACAAAGAGTCCCTGTTTCCTGTACACGGAAAGACCGCATTTCAGAAAATGGTCCGTTCTCTCCCATGCCATCCCCTCGGGCTTTTACACGCCAGTAATAGGTTTCGCAGTTGACTAGGGCAGAGGAGGGCTGAAAGTATGTCGCCGGTCCTGGTGATTGCCCACCATTGCCAACATTGGGGAAGGAGGGATTAGTCGATAGATCTACCCAATAGTGTGTGGGGTGACATTCGAGAGGATTTTCCCATGTAAGCGTAGGTTGCAATTCCTCGACAATAGCCCCATCTGCTGGTTCGAGTAAAATGGGCGCTACCATTTCTGATACAGCACAATCAGGTCCTATGAAGAAATAGCGATAAGAGGACATGGGACCTTCAATATCTTCGCTTATGGCTGCTGCAGCCCAGCGATACATCTCTCCGGGTTGGAGGGGGGCAGATGTCCAGAACCTGCTATTGGAAACACCCCCTATTTCATCTGTGAAGTCCGGTCCGGTAGATAGGTAGAAGTGATATTTCTGGACAAAACAATCATAAGCGGGAGACGGTGCTGGATATGGGTAAGTTATGGCTGTATAAGAGGCTACGAGGGTTGGTGTTGTATCATCAATTGTGCTCCAGCTATATGGTGTACTAAGTTGTGGTGCTACCAATTCACCAGGAGGACAATGTACCAGTGGCAATGGATCGTCGGGCATATCACAACCGCTCAAGAAAATAACCATGCAAATTCCAAAAAAAACTAAAAAGGTTTTGATCTTCATTTTCTTCTCCTTTTGTTGACGGTCTAGATTCATTCTAGCTTTTTTTAAAGCCATTTACAACAAACGAAGGTTATGGATATTGCTATTCCATAGAGCAAGTGACACTGTAGATATTTACCTTTCCCTGTGAAAAGACTTTCTGATATTGCGGGCTCGTCTCCACGTAGCTGGAAATGTCAAAACTAAATGCTCTCCCGCTTGCGTAAATATAGACAGATCCAACTTGACAAATATCCGCAACTACATCAGGAGCCAGCCAGCTTATATCAAATGGACGTTTTTTTGTTTTTCGCCCTGTTAACGGTTGGATCCAAATCCCCGCATCGGTGCCGAGTAAACGGTCGCTAACCCGTAATCCAGGGACGACAAAAATCGCATCGCTTGGGGTATTCAACTTGATCCAGCTAAAAGCGACAATGTCTTGATCCCGAACGTATTTACAGCATGGATCAGGGTCGTATGAGAGTTGTGTTGCGTTTAATATAAGTAAGAAGGAAATTACTAGAATAATTCCTTTTCTTAATAGATTATGGTTTGCCAGTGCCTTCCAAAGCCCTGAAACACCCAGCCCACCTAAAATGGATAAGGGTAGAAATAGAGAAATTTGTACAAAGGTGCGATCAAGCAGGGAATAACTATAGCTTTGTAAAATAGCAGGTGTCGGTATCTCTGAGACCAACCCCACGCCGAGTAAATAAATGAGTACCGTTATTGCTAAAGCAGGGAAGACTCGAAAAGCAAAGGGGAGAAGTAGAATGATGCCCAATAGGATCACGAAATAGGTGTTGTAGTATGCTTGAAGGAAAGTTTCCCAATGAAACCATAATGATAGAAAAACGCTTCCAGCCAATAATACGAGTTTGATGATTTTATTTTTTGCCATCAAGCTATCAGTGAAATGAATGGAGAGGGAATATGCCAAAATCGCCAAGATTATAGAGATTAAAAGACGAGTATGCAAAAAAGTGACCCCAAAGACAAGGGTTATCCCAAGCAACAAAGATTTTTTATTCGATTTATGACTCAAAAGATGTAAAGCTACCAGCGGAGCAGTAAATGCTGCCACCCCCGCGAGCATAGGATACTTCCCCCAATTAGCTACAAACGCCGGCATTTCCCAACCAAATCCTGCCAACAGAAAGGCTGTCCATGCGGAAATTTTGTTTTGAGTAATGCTGCCAACTAATCCCAAAACAGAAAAGGGTATGAAGGCAAGGAACATTTGCCCCCATAGTGCCAGTACTAAAGGAGAACTGGTATTGACCAGAGTGAAGAGCCAGGCAGCCAGGCTGTGGAAGCCAAAATGGTAGTAGTGCCCTGAAATTGAATAAAAAGATTCTGGAGGAGTGTTCGGGGTAAGAAAATCCTGTACGATCTTGAAATGCTCCACGGGGTCACTATAGGGTGGCATGAGCAATTCTTTTAGAAAAGCCAGGCGGATAATTAGGATAATTAAAAACGCTATGAAATACAGGACATTAAAGCGGAAACTCAGCCAGCGCCGTAAGTGGATAATAAAAAGAATTACCCCCCAACCAAAAAGGAGCCAACTTCCTGTTGGTAAAGCGATGGGAAGTACTCGTGAAAGTAAATTGATGGCAAAGGAAAGAAGGGCCAATACAATCGTTCCCAATGGCAAACTTAGAGGGAAAGATAACCAGCTTTTTTTGTCTTCCAGTGGAAGCTTTGTTGCTACGAAACTGCCAAAACCCAGAATAGGTATCAGGGCAAATAGAATAGCCTCCCCATAATTTCCTGCCACAAATATCCCATCCAATATTATTTTCATTTTGTACTTCCTTACCCTGTCTATGGATAGAGAAGTTTAGGTTTTAATTAACTGAGAGCTGGTCATAAATCATGCAGCCCGTAGCAAGGGTTTGATTCCCTTACCAAGAGGTTGGTCATGCTCAAACTGAAAGAGCAAGACCAATTGATAAAGCAAAACAGCATCTAAAACAATCAATTGCGTACGCTTCAGTCCTTTTATAGGCACCTGCCCACCCCACTCAGCAGTTAGAGCAGTTTCTTGGTCTAAAAAAGCGAGTAGGCTGTAGGCTGAATACAAACGACGAACAATCATGATAACTAATGCCTTCCTAATCAACTCATCTGAATATATTAGGACTTTCGCTTAGATCGAGAAAGCTGTAATCTATTCATATGATTACGA
>CAZOOX010000033.1:0-32744 GCA_964581545.1 uncultured Anaerolineaceae bacterium | reverse complement strand
AAATCCATGGATTTACATCGGTTTATTTGTTTTGGTTGGGATGTTAATCCCGATTGCAGCGATCGCAATCGCTGCTTTTTTGGGTCCGAAAAAACCTAATGCCATTAAGCAAAGTACTTATGAGTGTGGTATTGAAACAGTAGGTGATAGCTGGATCCAGTTCAAGGCGCAATACTATATCTTTGCCCTTGTTTTTCTGGTCTTTGATGTAGAAACTGTGTTCCTTTTTCCTTGGGCGGTGGCTTTGAATAAATTACCGCTCTTTGCTGTTGTTGAAGGAATCATTTTTATACTCATTCTCCTCGCCGGGCTTGTTTACGCTTGGAAGAAGGGAATGCTGGAATGGGTTTAGGCTTTGTAGGATAATTTAAAAGGCTGATGGAAAAAGAATTCCACAGCCTTTTTTGTGTGTGAGGAGTAACTCATGGAATTTTGGAAAGATCCAATCAATACTATCTTTGACTCGCTTCTGAAATCCTTCACCAGTGGAGGGATGTCAGAAGTTTTGGCGACTATCCTGATTTGGTTGATCGGCATCTTGTTATTTGTCACCTTTGCAATGGTGCTAGACATTTTCCTCGTCTGGATAGAACGCAAAGTCGTGGCACGTTTTCAAGATCGCCTGGGACCAAATCGTATTGGTCCCTTTGGCATTTTTCAGCCCTTTGCTGATATTGTCAAATTGCTGATCAAAGAGGATATTACCCCCGTCGGCGCAGATGTGATCCTCTTCAATCTGGCACCGATCTTCTCGATGATGTCAGTCCTTTTGCTTTGGGCAATTATGCCCTTTGCACCGAAAATGGTTGGCGTGGATTTGAACGTCGGGATGCTCTATCTCGTTGCCGCTGGTTCGATCGGGACGCTCTCCGTGATCATGGCTGGCTGGGCTTCGAATAACAAATACGCGACAATGGGCGCTTTCCGCACCGTTGCGCAGATGATCTCTTACGAGATCCCGATGGTCGCTGCCATTTTGGTCGTCACTGTTTTGGCTGGCTCTATGGGCGCAGTTGGGATCGTAGAAGCACAGGAAGGTGCAGCCTTCTTCTGGATGGCTCCCCTGGCATTCCTGATCTTCCTGATTTCCGCCATCGCTGAGTTGGGACGCTCTCCTTTCGATTTGAACGAAGCCGAATCTGAGATCGTGGCTGGTTTCCATACCGAATATACCGGCATGAAATTTGGTCTTTTCTACGCGGGCGAATTGCTCCACTCTTTTACCTTTGGTGGCTTTATCGCTTTGCTTTTCTTCGGTGGACATCGTTTCTTCGGACTGGAAGAGTTGGGCCCAATTATCGGGGCACTCATTTTCATGGGGAAAGCTCTTTTCTTCTATTGGGTGATCATGTGGGTCAAATACACTGTTCCGCGTATCCGTATTGACCATATGCTGGCTTTCAACTGGAAATTCCTGACCCCGCTTGCCTTCATCTTATTGATGGTGACCGCGCTTGTTGGGCGTTTGTTCCTGGAAAGTAACTGGCTTGTCCCCGCTTTATTCTTATCCAATCTTCTTATTGCCTGGCTGACGGTTGTGTATCTGAAATCTCATGCTCGTAAAGAACGTGAGAAAGAGGAAGCCTTAAAACCATCTGCCCAAGTGGCACAACACTAGGCGGAGGAGAAAAAATATGAAAACTCTCTTTCTGATCTTTGCCGTGATCATTCTTGGCTCTGCCTTTAAAGTCGTCACTGCTCGAAAGATGATCCATGCGGCGCTCTGGTTGATCGTGACGCTTTTCGGTGTTGCCGCGCTTTATGCCATGCTCAATGCCGGTTTTATGGCGATGGTACAGATCGTGGTTTACGTCGGAGCGATTGCGATCCTTTTCATCTTTGCAATTATGCTCACGCGCAAAGAACTGCTTGACTCTGCCGCTCCCTTGAATAAAAACTGGGGCGTTGCTGCACTTTTCGGGTTGTTGTCTTTTGGTGGGCTGTACATACTGCTTAGAAACTGGGAAGGTTTCTCAAATAAAGCTCCTGAACTTTCCACAAATGTAGATGTGATCACAGAATTGGGCACAGCATTGGTTAGACCCGATGCTTATCTGCTGCCCTTTGAAGTTGCTTCCGTTTTGCTCCTGGCTGCCCTGATCGGTGCAGTTTATGTAGCAAATGAAGCAAAGAGCGAGTAGGAGGCAGAGATGATCCCTATTTCCTGGTATTTGATCTTGGCGGCTGCTCTTTTTAGCATCGGTCTCTTCGGCGTTTTGGCACGAAAAAATGCAGTTGCCATTTTGCTGGGTGTAGAGTTGATGCTGAATGCAGTCAATATAAATTTGGTCACCTTCTGGCGCTATAACGCTCCTGAAACTGTGACCGGACAAGTTTTTGCAATCATCGTTTTTGCAGTCGCAGCCGCAGAAGTGGCCGTCGGTTTGGCTCTGATCATTTCGATCTACCGCAACCGTAACACCATCGTGGCTGATGATCTCGATATGATGAAGTGGTAGGAGAAAAATATGGCAACTGAAAATATCATTTGGCTACTGCCTCTCCCGCCTTTGTTGGCTTTCTTCATTATTATTCTCTTTACAAATAAGAGCAATAAACTGAGCCATATCATTGGTGTTGGCGCTGCCGCTCTTTCCTGGGCTGGGGCAATGACGGTTTTCTTCCGTGCTTTGGGAACAGACCATTTTGCCGAACATCCCTTTACATCTGTGATCGATTGGCTTCCTCTCGGAGAAGGCGCATTGCAGATCGGCGTTCGCATTGACCCGCTCTCTGCTGTTACTCTTTTCTTTGTGGGCTTTACCGTTTTCATGATCTTCCTTTACTCGGTTGGCTATCATAATTTTGGGCAGCCCAAAGGCGATCATGATAAGAAGGGTTTTCCCCCGCATGGCGCTACCGTTGAAGATGAACACGGTCATAAACATACCGTTCCATCTATTGAGCCGATGTACGCTCGTTTCTTTGCCTTTATCGGCCTCTTCGCTGCTGGGATGTACACCCTCGTTATCTCCGACAACCTGCTGACGCTCTTCGTCGGCTGGGAGATCATGGGTTTGTGCTCATATCTGCTGATCGGTTTCTGGTTCCAGAAAAAGTCGGCTCGCAATGCTGGTATCAAAGCTTTCATGACCACCCGTATCGGCGATGTTTTCATGCTGCTGGGTTTGGCTTTCCTGTACACAGCGACTGGCTCACTTAGCTATGATGTGATCTTCTCGCACGAAACGATCGAACACTTGCTTCACGTCCCGGGATTTTTCGGTATGACTGCTGCTGGCTCGATCGGTTTGCTACTCTTTATCGGTGCAGTTGGTAAATCGGCACAGTGGCCGTTGCATGTTTGGCTGCCCGACGCGATGGAAGGTCCCACCCCTGTTTCGGCGATGATTCATGCCGCCACAATGGTTTCCGCTGGCGTTTATATGACCATCCGCATCTTCCCGCTCTTCTCTGCGGGCTGGGATGGACATGGTCTGACCACGGCGATGAGCGTAATTGCCTTTATCGGTGCATTCACCGCTCTCTTTGCCGCGACCATCGCTGTTGCACAGAACGATGTCAAAGGTGTTCTCGCTTATTCGACAATTTCACAGCTTGGCTTCATGATGGCTGCGATCGGCATCGGCGCTTATGTTGCAGCGGCTTTCCATCTTGTGACCCACGCTTTTTTCAAGGCTTTGCTCTTTCTCGGTTCCGGTTCCGTTATTCATGGTATGGAACACGGTGTTTTGCATACGGGCGATCATAGCGTTGACCCGCAGGACATGCGCAATATGGGCGGTCTTTATAAGAAGATGCCCATCACCTTCTGGACTTTCCTGATCGGTGGCGCAGCCCTTTCCGGATTCCCGCTCGTAACGGCTGGATTTTGGTCGAAGGACGAAATTTTTGCGGACGCTTTCGCTCATGGACATTACTGGGTACTTGGTACCTTGGCATTGGCTGCGTTCCTGACAGCTTTCTACACCATGCGCCAGATCACGATGACTTTCCTCGGCGAAGCTCGTACGCCTGAAGCGGAACACGCTCACGAAACCCCGTGGACGATGACCACGCCTTTGGTCGTTCTCTCCGTTTTCGCCGTCGGTTATGGCTGGCTCGGTATCCCTGAAGATTTCATGGGCTTGCATATGCCCTTCAAAAACTGGTTCCATGATTTTGTTGGGCACACAGTTCACCTCCCGACTCACGGCATTGAATTTAGCTGGTGGCCGCTTTTGATCTCAGTAGTAGTAGCCCTCGGTGGGATGGGAATCGGTTATATAACATATCGCAACTTCAAATCCGTGGACGAAGTCGATCCCATGCGTAAGCTTTTGGGCCCGCTATATCACTGGATCGAGAATAAATACTATTTCGACGAAGCATATGACTATCTATTCGTCAAACCCGCTGTCTGGATCTCAGAAGTCTTCACCAATAAAATGGATCAGGGCGTAATTGACTGGATCTTGCATTCTTTTGGGACGCTTTCTTTTGCGCTTGGAACAACTATTCGTACTTACATTGATACCTGGTTTATTAATCGAGTTGTTGGTGATGGCTCTGCCGAAGTTGTGCAAATTTTCGGACGCTGGCTTCGTAAAGCGCAGACCGGTCGCATTCAGCAATATATGCTTTCTGCACTGGGCGTTTTGTTCATTATCTTTATTGCGCTGTACTATTTGGTGCTGGCGTAGGCTGACAGGAGTGAATAATGGATTTTATTTATAGTCACTTGCTGAGCATAATCCTCTTCTTCCCCGTCTTTGCGGCGATCGTGATCGGTTTTCTGCCCAAAGATGAAGACAAACTGGTTCGCTGGACAGCATTAATTGCCAGTCTTATTCCCTTTGCACTCACTTTGGTGCTTTGGTCGAATTTTGACGCAAATGCGAGCAGCACTTTCCAGTTTGAAGAGAGTTATATTTGGTACGAAGCCATCAATTCCAATTTCCACATCGGTGTTGACGGTATTTCCCTTAGTATGGTTCTTTTGACAACCTTACTGACCCCTCTCGCAATTCTGGCTTCTTTCAGCGTCAAAGAGAAGGTTAAAGCCTATATGATGCTCTTCCTCTTCCTTGAGATGGGCATGCTGGGCGTTTTCTTGTCGATGGATCTGTTGATCTTCTTCGTCTTCTGGGAGATCGGTCTTGTCCCGATGTATTTCCTCATCAACCAATGGGGTTCCAAGAACCGAAATTACGCCTCGCTTAAGTTCATGATCTACACCGTTGGTGGTTCTTTGGGCTTGCTGCTGGCAATTCAGATGTTGGGCGTCCTTTTCCAGACTTATGATCTTGCCGAGATCGTTGCTGGCTGGACCGCTCTTGACGGTTCCGTGATCAAGATGGGTCTGCAAGTTTCAACCATCAAAACGATCACTTTCTGGGCATTTGTTGTCGCTTTCGCCATCAAAGTTCCGGTTTGGCCCTTCCACACCTGGCTTCCGGATGCGCACACAGAAGCGCCCACTGCCGGATCAATGATCCTAGCCGGTGTCCTGCTCAAATTGGGGGCGTACGGTTTTATCCGTCTCGTTTTACCGCTTTATCCCGGACAATCCGAACATTTTGCTGGTTGGTTAGCATTCCTCGCGGTGATGGCTATTGTTTTCGGCGCTTTTGGCGCCTATGGGCAATGGGATTTCAAACGCCTGGTTGCTTATTCATCCGTCAATCATATGGGATTTGTCTTGCTCGGTATCGCTGCCGCAGCCAAAGCCTATGGCACAGCCAATGCACATATCGCGATGAATGGCGCTGTTTTGCAGATGTTCAATCATGGTCTTTCTGCAGCGGGGATGTTCTTCCTCGTCGGTGTAATCTACGAACGCACCCATACCCGTGATTTGAGAGAATTTGGCGGTTTGTTCCCGCTGGTTCCCATTTATGGTGGTATTTTGATCTTCACCAGTATGGCTTCCCTCGGTTTGCCTGGCTTGAATGGCTTTGTCTCTGAATTCCTCGTTGTGCGAGGCGCATGGGGCGAGCTGGCTGGATACACCGCTGCCGGTATGCTTGGTTTGCTCTTTACGGGTGCTTATATTCTCAAAGGTGTCAAGAACGTGCTTCATGGTCCGATGAACGAAGATTGGGCGCATGGAGAGCATAAATTGACCGAGATCAATACGCGCGAAATCGTTGTTATGGTTCCGTTGATGGCATTGATGCTTTCACTTGGTATTTGGCCAAGCTGGCTGCTGACCGTTATCAATAATGCTGTAACAGCGTTGTTCTAAGAGGTGCGCAAATGACATTTCCTATACTTAGTGTAATTATCTTTAGCCCGCTTGTGGGAGCACTCATCCTTTTGGTGATGCCAGCTGAGCGCAAAACGGAAATCCGGGTTGTAGCGTTGATGACGGCTGCTTTTGCCCTTATCTTATCGCTTTGGGTCTATCTAACTTATGACCAAGCTGCTGCCGGTTACCAATTCATCGAGAAATACAGCTGGATGCCCGATCTTGGCATCAGCCTCCACTTGGGTGTTGATGGCATCAGCACACCGCTGGTTCTCTTGACCGGTGTTGTCATGTTCACAGGCGTGATCATTTCCTGGGGCATTGATGATCGTCCCCGCGAATTCTTCGCCTTCCTCTTCATCCTGGCGAGCGGTGTTTTCGGCGTTTTCGTTGCTCTCGATCTCTTCATGCTCTTTTTCTTTTATGAGATCGCGGTCTTCCCAATGTACTTGCTCATTGCTATTTGGGGCTGGGTGAAAACTCGTGAATATGCTGCGATGAAGCTGACACTTTATCTCTTCATCGGCTCTGTTATCTCATTGGTTGGCGCGTTGGCGATGTACTTTGAAAGCGACTACAGAACCTTCAATATGCTCGTGCTTGAGACCGCTAATTTCTCCCCTGAATTCCAGAAGATCTGGTTCTTACCCGTTTTCTTGGGTTTCGCTGTTTTGGGTGGTATTTGGCCTTTCCACAACTGGTCTCCTGACGGTCACGTTGCTGCGCCTACTGCAGTTTCCATGTTCCACGCCGGTGTTCTAATGAAGCTCGGTGCTTTTGCTGCTCTCCGCGTTGGCATCATGCTCCTGCCTGAAGGCGCACTTTTCTGGCGTCCCCTTATTTTTGGACTGGCAACGGTCAACGTGGTCTACGGTGCATTCATCGCCATGACCCAAACCGACCTGAAATATATGATCGGTTTTTCCTCCGTTTCCCATATGGGGCTAGTCGTACTCGGCTTTGCCACTCTCACGGAAAACGGTATGACCGGCGCTGGTGTCCAGATGTTCTCACACGGCGCAATGACAGCCCTCTTCTTTGCTGCTACCGGCATGGTCTACGACCGCGCCCACACCCGCCAAATCCCTGAACTCGGTGGCATGATCAAGCCTCTGCCTTACGTCGGAATCACCTTCATCGTTGGTGGTCTCGTCTCCATGGGTATGCCCGGCTTTTCCGGTTTCGTTGCCGAATTCCCCATCTTCATGGGCGTCTGGGAATACGTTCCCTGGGTGGCTATTCTCACCGTTATTTCCATCGTCATCACCGCCGCCTACATCATGCTGGCGATCCGCCGCACCTTCTTCGGCGAAATGCCCAAAGAATTTGAAGGCCATATTGGCCCCATCTCGGTGATGGATAAAGTTGCCCTCACCATCCTTAGTGCCCTGATGATTGGCTTGGGCATGTTCCCCGCTGTTATGGTGCCGATGGTACAAACTGGCGTCCAACGCGTAATGGAAATCTTGCCGGAGGTGATTAAATGATCACATTTACCTCATCTATGATGATGGCGATCCTGCCAGAACTTCTTCTTCTCGTCCTTGGATTACTCGTTCTCATCTTTGATCTTCTTTGGAAGAAAAAAGAAAGCGGCCGCAATTTGGGCTGGCTCACTGCGGGTGGACTTCTACTCGTCTTTGTCGTGAGTGCCATTCTCGCCAAACCGACAGAATCCGAATTAGTTTTCGGTGGCATGCTCCGCTACGATATGCTCGGTTTTGTCTTCAAGATGCTCTTCATCTTCGGGGCAATGGGCACATCTCTCTTTATGATGGATTCCGAGAAGCTCGGTAATCGGGGCGAATCTTATATCCTTTTACTCGTCGCCACTATCGGCATGAATCTGATGGCCTCTGCCGCAGACTTGATCATGCTCTATCTCGCCATCGAAACCACTTCTATACCCATGTACATCCTCGCTGGTTTCTTGCGTGACGACAAAAAATCCACCGAAGCCGGTCTTAAGTATTTGCTTTTCGGCGCGATGGCATCCACCGTCATGCTCTATGGTTTCAGTCTGATCTTTGGTTTTACCGGTACAACAGCCCTTGCCGCTATTTCAGGCTTCTCTACAACGTTGGCTTTGGGCATTATCGTGCTGATCATGGTCGGTATCGCTTTCAAAATTTCGCTGGCTCCCTTCCATTTCTGGGCACCTGATGTTTACGAAGGTGCACCAACGCCTATTACCGGTTTCCTTTCCACAGCTTCAAAAGCCGCTGGTTTTGCCGTGCTGATGCGTTTATTCATCGGCTTATTCCCTGCTACAGGTGAATTTGCAGATGATTGGACAATGATCATGGCTGTTCTTGCGACAGTCACGATGACCGTTGGTAATGTTGTTGCTTTATCGCAAAGCAATATCAAGCGTATGCTCGCTTATTCATCCGTTGCTCACGCGGGATACGCTCTCGTCGGTGTTGTATCTCTCTCTAAGTTGGGTGTAGGCTCTGTGACTTTTTACCTCATCGCTTATGTGATGACGAATCTCGCTGCTTTCGGTGTTATTGCCGCATTCAGCAAAATTGCAGGCTCAGACGAAATCTCTGCCTACGCAGGGATGAGCAGACGAAATTATGGACTTGGACTAGCGGCATTGGTCGCCTTCTTGTCTCTAACCGGAATGCCCCCATTTGGTGGTTTCGTTGCCAAAGTCTTTGTCTTCGCCGCCGCTGTCAAAGCGGATATGATCTGGCTGGCAGTAGTTGGTATCCTCAACTCCATCGTTGGGCTTTACTACTATCTAACCTTCCTGAAGGTTGTCTATCTCCACCGCATGGAAGGGGAGAACGAAGAAGCACACCCGATCCCATTGAGCCGACCTTATGCTATTGCGCTGACAGTATTGTCTGCCGCGATCCTGCTCATTGGTGTGATCTTTGGACCCTGGTTCAATATCGCTAGTTCAGCAGCGCAGGGTCTCTTTTAGTACTTTGCAAAGAGCGGCTCCTTTCACCGAGTCGCTCTTTTTTGTGAAATAATGTTTTTGTGCCTCCGACCAAGCTGATTTAACGGAAGCACTCTAAAGAGTATAAACAAGCCAAAATTTAGGTGCGATGCGGTTTTTTATCCCAAAAAAAGGGTGTTTTTTGTTGCTCCATCAAAATCCCTATGTTATAATCCCCATTTATGAGCCAACAGGATAATCGTTCAAATAATCGCTTTAATACCATACTTGTAGGGGTTGTCGGGCAGGTGGGTTGCATCACTCCATTGATTATTTTAGGCGCACTTTTTGCAGGGTTATGGCTTGATCGTCAATTTGAGACGAAGCCGCTTTTTACTATTCTTTTTATCGTAGGTAGTGCCCCTGTTTCGATCTTTGCTCTCTATAAGATCGTGAAGACGGCGACTACTAAGTTGAAGACAGATGATGAAGACGCAATTAAGAATTTCGAGGAGGATTTAAATCGTGAGTGAAGAAAAATCCAAAAACCGAACTTGGGCACGCTGGGTAGTGCTGGCAGCAATTTTGCTGGGAGCGTTCCTGTTCACAGGTTTCTTTGGTATTGGTTTAGGGATTAAGCCTATTATGCCTGAGGTGTTCTTGCCTGGTGAAAAACTAAGCGAAACGCCTCTTTTTGGTATTCCGGGTTTTTATTTGACCAATACTTTGATAGGGATGCTTGGTGCTGACCTGGTCGTTTTCCTGATCGCTATTGGCGTTTATCGTGGCGTAAAAAGTGGCAAAATGGTTTTGACAGGCATTAGTGGCGCAGTTGAAGCTTTGCTTGAAGCATTACAGAATATGACTGAAGGCACAGCCGGAAAATGGACGAAAATTATTTTCCCCTGGTTTGCCGCCATCACGCTTTTGGTTCTGCCAGCTAACTGGCTTGGTTTGTTGCCTGGCGTTGAAACCATTGGTCTTGTTCATGAAGGGCATGGAGAATATGCTGTTCGTGATATAGGCTCCATAGGTGGATTGAAAATACAAACCATTTGGGATGAATCAGGTGAAATAGCAGCCGATGCTCATGCTGAAGAAGCCGCTCATGCTACCGCCGAAGACACGCACGCAGAAGAAGGTGCTCATGCTGAAGAACATCATGGTGCAAGTATCGTGCCTTTCTTCCGCCCGGTATCTACCGACTTGAATTTCACTTTTGCTCTGGCGATTGTAGCCGTAATTATGGTGCAGGTGGTTGGTTTCCGTGCTTTAGGGTGGGGATACTTAACCAAATTTTTCAATGTAAAATATTTTTTCAGCAAACCCATTTTTGGTTTCATCGATTTTGCGGTAGGTTTGCTGGAATTGGTTTCAGAAATTTCGAAAATACTCTCGTTTGCCTTTCGTCTTTTCGGTAACCTTTTTGCGGGTGCGGTCTTGATCTTTGTTATGGGTTCGCTTGTACCTTTCTTTGTCCCCGCAATGTTCTATATGCTTGAAGTCTTTGTAGGTATGATTCAGGCAATTGTTTTCGGTATGCTGACCATGACCTTTATGGCACAGGCTACCCACAGCCACGGCGATCACGACGAGGCTCACGCGTAAAAATTTAATTTCGGGCAATATGCTCGGGAAACTATTAGAGGCGGTTCTCCCGCCCGAAACTATTTGGAGGTTTTGAAAAATGGATGTAGCAGCTGCAACTATTCTAGGAAAATTAATTGGTGCTGGTTTAGCAATGATCGGTGCTATCGGAGCAGGCGCTGGTATTGGTATCGTTACGAGCGGTGCTGTACAAGCAATGGGACGCAATCCTGATGCCGCAGGCAATATTCAGACAAATATGATTCTCGGCATTGCATTCGCCGAAGCTGTCGCTATTTATTGTCTCGTTGTCGCGCTCCTGATTTTGTTTGTTATTGGCTAAAAAAATATACAGGAGAGCTAAATGGAAGCACTAGGTGCACTAGGTATTAATTTACCCTTTTTACTAGTCCAAATTGTCAATCTGCTTATCGTTTATACAGTTATAGCCAAATGGATTGTAGCTCCAGTTGGTGGCATGCTTGAAAAACGTCGCGAAACCATCGCTCAGGGCATGGAAGATGCTCGTGTTGCCGCTGAAGCTCGCGCCAATGCAGAAGAAGAAGCTGCAAAGATCAAAGCAGATGCCCAGGCAGAAGCCAGCAAGATCGTTAGCGAAGCGACCGAGCGTGCTCAGTCAGCTGGTGCTGATGTGAAAGCTGCTGCTGAAGCAGAAGCCGCCACTGCCAAAGATAAAGCTCTTGCCGATGTAGCTGCAGAGCGCAATCAGATGCTCGGCGATCTTCGTGGTCAAGTTGCTGCTCTGGCTATTGCTGGTGCGCAGAAACTGGTTGGCGAAGCCCTTGACGAAAAACGTCAACATGCATTGCTCAGCGATTTCTTTGCCGGTGTCAAAGACGGCTCCGTTGTTGTCTTGGAAGGCGACTTCAAAGGCGATAACGCAGAAGTAACCAGTGCTTTGCCTCTTACCGACGCAGAGCAAAAGATTGTCAAAAAAGACGTTCTTGCCAAATCTGGCGCGGAAGATGTATCCTTCCTTGTTGACCCCGCTATTCTTGGTGGTTTGGTCATCAAGGTTGGCGACAAAGTCGTAGACGGCTCTGTTGCAGGCAAACTCGAAGGCTTACGCCAGAATATGCGCTAAACTTCATAAATTGAAGCTAAAAGGGTTTTGATGCTCAACATCAAAACCCTTTTTTGTTATCATTAGGCAATGAAAACTCTTAGTAAACTTTTTTCCAAAATTCCCCTAAAAATTATTTCAGGTACATCATCTGATGTGACCATTAACAAAATTGCCGCTGATTCCCGTAAAGCCCAAAAAGGTGATCTTTTCGTTGCGATGTCTGGCGAATATTTTGACGGGCACAAATATATTCCAAATGCCATAGAGCAGGGAGTGGTCGCCATTGTAGGTGAGCAGGAAATCGCTGGCTTGTCAGTTCCCTATATTCAAGTAGAAAATGCTCGCCAAGCTCTCGCTCATCTCGCGGCAGCCTATTATGATTACCCCGCCCGCAAATTAACCATGCTCGGCGTGACGGGTACAGATGGCAAAACCACCACGAGCAATTTTCTCTATCAGATCTTGCGAGAAGCCAACTTAAAAGTGGGCATGATCTCCACTGTCAATGCCATCATCGGAGATGAAATTCTTGACACCGGTTTTCATGTGACCACCCCCGATGCCCTCGACACCCAGCGCTATCTCGCGCAAATGGTGGATGCTGGGCTGACACACGTTATTCTGGAAACTACCTCGCATGGTTGGGCGCAATATCGTGTGGATGCCTGTGAATTTGATATTGGCATTGTCACCAATATCACTCACGAGCACCTTGACTATCACGGCTCTTACGAAGCCTACAGAGCCGCTAAAGGGCGTTTATTTGAGAGTTTGGGGGATACAGTGGATAAAGGGCAGGATGCCCGCAAAATCGCTATTCTGAACCGTAATGATCATTTATCCTTCGACTATCTCTCCCGAATCGCTCCTGTCCCTAAACTTGCGTACGCTGTGGATGCATCTGCCGATCTTCAGGCTGTGGATATCCACTACCTTCCCGATGGTATTGAATTCACAATAGTGGGTGAAGAACTTAGCGTTAAAAGCAAAATAAATTTGGTCGGCAGTTACAACATATCCAATGCCCTTGCTGCCTTTTCTGCTGCGGTCTATGGCCTTGGCATTGCCCCGGAAAGGGCTGTAAAAGGTCTCTCTGCCCTTGAAGGGATCCCCGGCAGAATGGAGCGGATCGATATGGGACAACCTTTCACTGTCATCGTAGATTTTGCTCACACACCCTTTGCGTTGAAGGCGGCAATAGAATCTGCGCGTGAAATGACAGATGGGCGCATTGTTGCTCTCTTTGGCTCCGCAGGCTTACGCGATAAAGAAAAACGCCGCTTAATGGCAGAGATCTCCGCAGAGTTGGCAGACCTGACTGTGTTGACGGCGGAGGATCCGCGCACCGAGTCTCTTCAGGAGATTCTGTCTGAGATGGCAGAGGGGGCTATTGACAAGGGCGGTGTCGAAGAGAAAACTTTTTGGCGTGTAGAAGATCGGGGGCAGGCAATCCTTTTTGCATTGCAACTCGCAAATCCAGAAGATATCGTTCTGGTTTGTGGAAAAGGACATGAGCAGTCGATGTGCTTTGGGGAGACCGAATATCCCTGGGATGATCGAATCGCTACCCGTGCTGCTCTGGCGAAATTCTTAAATGTAAATGGCCCCGAAATGCCCTATCTCCCGACGCAAAATTAGGGCGTAATAAATATTCCGGAAAACGCCATACCTGCAATGGCAAGTGAAATAACGAAACGAGCTATATGATGTTTGGGATTTATTTTCCCGTGCATTGCCAGGCCATTCTTTACCGCTGCAACATGCATTGCGATCAATCCTGCAACGAGCACGTAAAAGGCAAGATGTATTTTGAAGGGGATAAATAATGCTGAGAACATAATGATTATCCCGATAAAACCAGTGAGGGCTGCTGCCCTGGGGGAAATTTGCTGCTGGCGCATTGCTTTGAGGGCTGCGAAAGCTGTGAGGGCACCATAGAACAAGGCAAAAATACCGGCTAGTAAAAGTGTAAGCATTAGCGTATCTCCTGTTGAATGTTTTTTTCAATTATAGGGCATTTTTATCGGGTTAATCTTCATTAAACAAAAAACTTGTAAAAGATTGAAGCTTTTACAAGTTTTTCTGTTATAGGTAGAGAATTATCGTCGGTTGCTGCGTCCACCGCGATTGCGATCATTGCCGCCGCGGCCACGATTATTTCGGTTCTTACCGCCGCCACGAGGTTGGTCGTTTGCGACAGCTTCTTCAAGAGACCAGCCTTCAAGCACTGCTTTTCTGGAGAGGCGGATTTTTCCCGTAGGATCAATGGCCGTGACCATGACGGTGATCTCGTCGCCTACGTTGGCTACATCTTCTACGCTGTTAATGCGGACACTATCAAGTTGGGAGATGTGTACAAGCCCGTCCATATTGGGCAAGATTTCGACGAATGCGCCGAAATCTACAACGCGGACAACGCGACCGGTGTAAATGCGTCCGGCAACTGCGCTTTCGGTGAGCCCTTCAACGCGTGCGCGGGCTGCTGCTTCGCTCTCGCCATCTGCGGCGGAGATGTAAACGGTGCCATCATCTTCGATGTCGAGACGTGCACCGGTTTCTTCCTGGATAGCACGGATGGTTTTACCGCCGGGTCCAATAATTGCGCCGATTTTTTCGATGGGGATCGTTACGGAGGTCACGCGTGGGACGTGGTTCTTCATTTCAGGACGTGGGGTCTTGATGGTTTTGAGCATTTCATCCATGATATGCATTCTGGCTTCGTGCGATTGAGTGAGAGCTTCTGCCATCAATTCGGTGCTGAGACCAGAGATTTTGATGTCCATTTGCAAGGCGGTGATGCCTTTTGTGGTGCCGGTGACTTTGAAATCCATGTCGCCAAGGTGATCTTCGGTGCCGAGGATATCGCTGAGGATGTGGTAACGTTCACCATCGGTGACCAAGCCCATCGCCACGCCCGATACGGGGGCTTTGATCGGCACACCTGTATCCATCAAGGACATGGTGGAGCCGCAGACGGATGCCATCGAAGATGATCCATTTGATGCCATAATTTCAGAGACGACACGAATGGTGTAGGGGAATTCTTCTTTGCTTGGGATAACGGGCAGGAGAGCGCGTTCTGCTAATGCACCATGACCGACTTCTCGGCGGGAGGTGCCACGCAACATTTTGGTCTCGCCGGTGCAGAAGGGTGGGAAATTGTAGTGGTGCATATAGCGGGCTTCTTTTTCGGGGTTCAGCCCATCGAGCATTTGGGAGTCGCGGAGGGTGCCAAGCGTGGCAACGGAGAGGGCTTGGGTTTCGCCGCGAGTGAAGATGGCAGAGCCATGCGCACGGGGGCTGGCATCAACTTCGCACCAGATCGGGCGCACGTCTTTTGGACCACGTCCGTCAATGCGAACGCCTGCGCTAAGCATACGCTCACGGATGATTTTCTTTTCTGCTGCGCCAAAGGCTTCTTTGATGTCGCTGGTGGAGAGTTCTTCGTCTTCTGCGAGCATGGCTTCAACGGTTTTGGCTTTCAAATCGTCAATGCTGCCATAGAAAGTGGCTTTGTCGAGGGGTTTTGAGACCAAATCAGTGAGTTCTGCGCTGCAAAAATCGTAAACTTTTTGCCCTAATGCTTCGTCTGCTTTGTCTAAAATTGGCTCGTCTTTTTCTTTACCAACTTCAGCCGCCATTGTGGAGATGGCTTCAATAATGGGTTGAATGGAGGCGTGTCCTAAGGCGAGGGCGTCAACCATAACGTCTTCGGGAATTTCATCCGCACCAGCTTCCACCATCAGAATTGCTTCTTTGGTGCCAGCCAAGCGTAAATCCAGAGAGGATTCGTCCATTTGTGCATAAGTTGGGTTTACGATGAATTCATCGTCAATGCGTCCGATCCGTACTGCGCCCACAGGTCCATCCCAGGGGATATTGGAAATGCTGACTGCTGCAGAAGCGGAGTTGATCGCCAAAATATCGAGGGGGTTATCATCCGCAGACATCGAATAAATTAGCACCTGAATATCGTTGCGCATCCCTTCGGGGAAGAGCGGGCGCAAAGGGCGGTCAGTGAGACGAGAGGTGAGAATTGCATCTGTGTGTGGGCGACCTTCACGGCGGAAGAAAGAGCCGGGAATTTTGCCGCCAGCATACATGCGCTCTTCATAATTAACGCTCATCGGCAAGAAATTGACATCACGAGCACCTTTGCTCATGGTTGCGGCGCAGAAGACCATTGCGTCTTCAAGTTGCACGGTTACAGAACCACCAGCTTGGTGGGCGAGCTTTCCTGTCTCAAATGTGACAGTACGCCCGCCAACTTCTGCGGTATATTGTTTTACTTCGGGTTTCATTTTTTTTCCTTTTCCCGCCTGATTAGGGACTGAAAGCTAGTGACAATGAGAGATGTGCGTTGCACCTGCTTTTGGTGCAATGCAGTGCTAACTTTATCAACACCTTTCAATTCCTAACCGACGGAATGACTATAGCTGAATTATCAGCTTCGGCAGACCATTCTGCCTATATAAAAAGAGTAGATGGCAACGACCATCTACTCGGTCAAACAATTTTGTTTTTTACTTGCGGCGTAATTTCAGCTCCTCTGTGAGCGTCAGATAGCGTGCATAATCTGTGCGACGCATATAAGCCAAAAGGCGACGGCGACGGCCGACCATTTTCAACAAACCGCGTCGGCAAGATTCGTCGTGTTTGTTGATGCGTAAGTGATCGGTGAGTGCAAGAATGCGATTGGTCAAAATCGCAACTTGAACTTCCGGTGAACCGGTATCCTTCTCATCGCGACGATACTCTTCAATGACCTTTGTTTTTGCTTCTTTTGTAATAGACATGACGTATGCTCCTTAAATATTTTTTGCAGGTCTCCGTGACCGCAGCCGAAACCGCGAGACAGGACCAGTCATAGCGGGCAGATTATACCAGATATAGAAGAGTAAGCAAGTAATTTTTCAGAGGGATAAAAAGCCGCATCGCCCCCGGATTTGGGCTTGCTGAGGCTTCGAGAAAAATCTCCTCCTAAACCGCGCGCATCTGCCGCCGATGGAAGAACCAAATCCCAATAGCGAAATACAGGATAGAAAGCACAACCAATGAGGTCAATTCGTAGAGAACGCCATCTAAACCAACGCCAAGGGTTAGAATTTTGTTTAGTGCAACAACGGAATGCGTGGCGGGAATCACGTCATAAAGACCGATGATTTGCCCGCCAATCTCAAAGAGGCGGACGCGAGGCAAGGGATAGATCGCTCCGGAGAAGAACATGAAGAAAAGCAGGGGAAAATTGGCAATGATGAAGGCTTGACTGACGCTTTTTGAGAAGGCGGCGACGATCAGGCCAACACCAACGATCGCGATCGCGGTGATTGCTCCGACAAGGATCGCGACCCAAATGGAGCCTTGGCTTTCAAATCCCAACGCCATTGCGAAGAAAAATGTCAGCAAAACGGTGATGATGCCCAAAAGAATTGTTGAGAGACTGATACCTGTTAACAGGTCAAAGGCGTTCATGCGCGTCAGTTGCAGGCGGTGTAAGGTACCTGCTTCGACCTCGTAGGTGATCGTCATCGACACGATGAAAACCAGCATCACGACTGAGATGATCAACATGCCTGGCACGTAGAGATCAAATTCGGAGCGCGCTCCCGAAGCGCCGAGTGCAATCTCCTCGACCGTGATCGGACGCATTGCCCCTGTAACGTATTGCACGTATTCGTCGACCGCGCTGCTGGCCATGATCGCGCCGACCGCGTAGTAGGGATTGGTCAGGTCACCGACCAGCGTAATAGCGGATGTGGTAGCGCTTCCTGTGGAGGCCTCTGCAAGAGTCTCCGAGAAATCTTCCGGGATGATGAGGAGCACCTCGGCATCGCGATTCTGCAAAAGGGTTTCGGCTGCTTTTTGGTCAGCGACCAGGCTTACATCCAGGAGCGGATCGCCGCTGGCATAGGAGAGCGCCTCCATGACGGCAATTGCTTCTGATCCGGCAGACCCCTGATCCTGATTGAGCACCATCACGCCAAAGGTCGTCGAACCGCTGGGAATCCACAGCCAGTAGAGCAGCACAAAGATTGGCCCCATTAACAAGCTGAGGCTCATCGTGCCGATGTCGCGAAATTGTTCTTTGAGACTTTTCAGAAAGATCTTCAGGACTCTCATTCTCGCAGCCTCCGTCCGGTCAGCCGAATGAAAACATCTTCAAGAGTGTTTTCCCGCAGACGTACCTCCCCGGATTGGATGCCCGCTCCGGCGAGCTTCTTTAGGATGGTGGGAATCAGGTTGACGACATCGAGCGCACGGACGTGAAGCCTGCCATCCGATATATCGAAGGTTGCCCGGTGAGAGATATCCGCAAGCGCGTCTTGCGCCTGGGTGCTATCGCCCCTGAGATGGATTTCCAGCACATCGCCCTCACCAACGCTGTGTTTGAGGGCATCCGGCGTATCGAGAACGAGCAATTCCCCATGATCGATGATCGCGACGCGATCTGCGAGGCGCTCAGCCTCGTCCATATTGTGTGTGGTCAGGATGATGGTTTTGCGCTGTGCAAGCGATTTGATGTAGTCGCGTACCTTGACGCGGCTTTGGGGGTCAAGCCCCGCTTCGGGTTCATCGAGGATGACGATCTCCGGATCGTGGACGAGTGCCATGGCGAGGTTCAGTCGTCGCTGCATGCCCCCGGAAAGTGTTTTGACGAGCACGTTGGCCTTCTCAACGAGATCGACCCTTTCCAAAAGCGCCTCCCCGCGTCGACGAGCCGCGCGTGCCCTGAGACCGTACATTTCACCAATGAATTGCAATTGCTCCAGACAAGTCAATTTTTTCCAGAGAATAATTTGCTGAGGACAAACGCCCACCCGACTGCGGATATCCGCGCTGCCTCCAGAGATGGGTTTTCCATGAATAGTGACCCGACCGCTATCCGGCTTAAGCAATCCACACATCATATTGATGGAGGTGGTTTTTCCCGCACCATTGGGACCAAGAAAGCCAAAAACTTCTCCCTTGTGTACCTCGAGGCTGAGATTGTTGACCGCGAGAAGGTCTCCGTAACGTTTGATCAAGCCACTGGTTTGCAGGACGGTGTTGGTCATTATTATGCCCTCAGGAAAGTGATTTGCTTTTAGAGTACAGGAAATCGCTTGTCTTTGTCAATCGCGTGCTTTGACACCTTCTTTCAATTGCCATAAGGTTCCAAAAAACATCTTTCTGGCTTCAGCTCTCTTTTTGCAGAATCCTTGCCTGGATTCCGATTCCGAAAATCACCAGCAGGATGAAAATCAGTGTCGCTCCCGGCACTGGGCTTGCTGAGGCCTCGAGAACCATCCCCGCACCGATTAGCGCTGAGAGGATAATCAACGCCCAGTCGAAAAGCGCCATCAGCACGACCACGCCCAAAACTGCCCCGATCAGGGTCAAGATCCATGAGAACTCGGCTGGCAGTTTTGCCGCCAAAGCCGACGCAAGGGATGCCCCCGCCAATAATCCCGCCAACCCGATAGCGATCTTCTTGAGAAAAACCGCCAATAATGCCGCAACGATCCCAATGGCGATTGCCAGAATCAATCCCAGTTCGCCAGGCAAGTGGACGACTCGGTGAAAGAAGGTCAATCCGCTTTGAAAACCCAAAACCCCAACGAACAGCCAAAAGACCTTCCGCCCGTAAAATAAAAGCACTGCGCCGAGAATAATATCGAAAAGTGCCATCCTTTCCTCCGTTTGTGTAGGTATTTTTTTTAATTATAAACAAAGAGATTACAAAAGTCTCAAAGACTTTTGTAGTCTTGGGAAGGGTTTACTGATGTGGTTTCCTCTATTTACCCAAGAAATGTATTGCATCCTACCATTTCTCCCCTAAATCCAAAGGATTTGGGGGAGGTGTCCGAAGGACAGAGAGGGGGTATTGCAGCCTGGATGCTACCACCCTCGTCCTTCTGCTTGAGCTTTCAATTGCCAAAAAGCCGCCTTCTCGCTCCCGTCATAATTCAGGAGACCAAGTGAGCCGAGATACGCCGCAAACCCACGATTGGAGAACCCGTAATACTTTTCATATTCTTCAACAGATTCTGGCGAGACATCGTTGAGCCATGAAAAACTGATCACCTTGATCTGCTCGGCGTGTGTGTCCCATGCCTGGAAGGTTTCTGCGACAAAGGTGGCTTGCTTTTCTTCTGAACTGTTGCATTTATCACTGGATGGATATCCCAACTCAAGAAAGTAGATCTTCTTGCTAGGATAAGCAGCGACGACTTTTGCAAAATCCTCGTGAACAATGTCTGGGTCACGAACAGTGAAATCGCTGTTCAGTGGGTAGTAGGTGACGAAGATGGCATCACTATATTCGTTGATCTTTTGGAAATAGGCTGCACTGTCACCAGTCATACCGTCGAACATGCCTTTGGTGCCGACCACCAGATCAGGGCGCAGGGTACGAGCTTGTGCGGATGTCGCGGTGTAGAAATTCGTGTATTCTTCCCACTTCCTAGCATCTGTACCAAGGTGGCCATCAATTTCGTTGCCGATGGAAAAGGCGACCAGGTTGAGATCAGGGATTTGGGTGAAGACGTAGTCGAGGAGTTTGTTGAAGCGTTCGATCACGGCGTGATCGTCAAAGGGCAGGTCTTGCAGGTCTTTGGGAAGACGATTTTGGTTGGTATCAATGGGATTGATAACCAAATCCACGGCGATGCCGCGTGTGGGGTAGTAGGCATTTGCGATAGCAAGAAAATTTGGTTCGGGATTATATTCTCCTGGGGCGGTCTCGATATCATCCCAGAAAAGACTCAAACTGACGGCTTCTGCGCCCGCATTTATGGCGGTATTGATGGCGGCGTCGTAGTCCCCGTTGGCGGGATCGGTCACGTCGATGGCGAGGATGCGGTCGCCTTTGGGCTGGGCATTTGTTACTTCAATGGAAACAGGTTTCGGGTCGGGGGCGACTTCGGCGCTCTCATCACAGGCGAAGGAGATTAGGGTGAGGACAATGATAAAAAGAAGTAAGCGTTTCATTGAGTCCTTTTATACGCAACGTAAATATCCGCCTCGAGCATGACGTTGTCTTTGTAGAAATGATGGGTGAAGTAGACGTTCCCTTCGTTATCCATCGAGGCTTCGCCAGAAAAGTGAGAGAACATTTTTTGCGGCGCTGTCCACTCGCCATTGACGCGCTTGGAGCGCCAGAGTTCCGGTGCGCCATTCCCACGGGTGATCCAGAGTTCGCTGCCATCCGGTGAGATGAAGGGCCAGCCATCGGTGCGAGGGGAATTGACGATGGCGAGATTGACCGGCTCCTGCCAGGCGCCATCGAGGTTTTGGGAAACCCAGATATCGTAGCCGCCTAATCCGCCTGCCCGAGATGAATGAAAGTAAAGCTCAGAGCCATTTGCGGTGATATGCAGTTCACCGACTTCGTAGCTTTCTTCAAAATCAGCCAATTGCCAGTTTTGCCAGACGCCGTCTTTGAACTCTGCCGTGAACCAATGCATGCCCGTATAGCCCTCACGCGCGGCGCAGAACCAAATGATATTGTTTTGTACAAAGCCGCAGCCGTCCAGAGAGAGTTTGCCGGGGTCCTGGAGCATGACTCGCTCGGCATCGCTCCAGCCATCGGGCGTTTTGTGGAAGACGTAAATGCCAGTTACACCGTCGATGACCTGCTTCTCGACAGGAATTTGTGGGCTGGGCGTGAACCAAACATAGAGCGTCTGCCCGTCGGGCATCATATACGCCGAATCTTCTGCGCCCCTTGTGTTGACGGGGTAGGGCAGTGGGACTGGGTTTTCGTATTCATCCGTTTCAGATACAAGCGGATAAACATCGGTCTCTGGCGTGATCTTTGCCTGATCGGCGGGGATCAGGCTCTCTCTGTCGGGCGGCGGCGTGGGCGGAGGGGAGGTGTTACAGCCAGCCAAGAGCATCAAGGCGATAAGCCAGACTAGCATTTTTCTCTTCATCTCATTCTCCTAACTCAGACAAGCCAAAAGCTTTTAACACAAAGGGCACAAAGAGACACAAAGTTTTACAGCTTTTTTCTTCGAGACCTTTGTGTCCGTCGTGTTTGAAAATATTTACAAGCGGGCACGAATTATCATTCATACGCTATCCAATATCCACCATAAGCACCGAGGGGGAAAACATTGAAAGGGTATTCTTCAAGCTCCGTGAAAGTACCGTCTCTATAGAGATACAAACTCTGTTTTATCTCCATCCCTGTGAGTTTCTCATCAGCATCCACGCCAACCTGCCTGTTGATCAAAATGCCACCCTCTTTCCATTGCGGGACCATGTTGGCATATTGCGAATCAAGAATTTCGATCTCTTTTGTGTCAATGTCTATAACGATCAGTTCATATACGCCAAAAATAATATTTTCTTTGCCGGTTTTCAATCTTGAAAAAACGATCTTTTTATTATCGGGACTGAGATCAGGGTCGGCATCCAGACCAATGGGATAATGACCTTGATTCTCTTCGTTATTTGGATTGGTACCACCGCTCGTGATTTGGGCTTGGTTGCTCCCATCAGCATCCATCAGCCAAACTTGCGATGGGACTTCGAGCCAAGGCGTGGGTAGTCGATTAAAAACGATCATGGTTCCGTCTTCCGACCATGCGCAGTCAAAATCCATATAGTCGGGATGCTCAGTGATCTGGACGAGATTTTTATCTGCATCAATGGTGAAAAGATAGTTATGAAATACCGAGCTATGTTGAGCGGAGAAAATGATCTTTTGAGTAACAGGAGAGTAATCCGCGTTGTTGATGGCGGTTAGATCATGTTCACAGGTCAGGCAGTCCATTTTCTCGTTTGGCAAATCCAACAAATATAGCTCTGGCTTATCTTTCTCGTTGATCTTCCCATTCCCGTCGCTGTCGGCGCAGACAGCCAAAGTCATCAAGGTTGTGGGGGTTACTGCCTGCCCGATAATATGTGTGCAATCTGTATTGGTGATCTGCAGAACTTCGCCCGTCTCAATATCCATCGCAAAGATCTGTCTTGGCGCAGCAAGTCCATCATCTTCGGCATCATAGATCAGTGCATTGCAATCAGGCAGGTTGATGAAATTCTTGTCAACATCATAGTTTTTGTCGAGACAGGCGCTATCGTTCAGCACATGACGGATAGCGTCGAATGTCAGGTCCATATGTGCAGGGATTTCAGAGACTAAAATCCCCTCAGGGATAGGTGTAGGCGGAACTTTCTCTTCTACTTGTGAAACACAAGCCAAAGAAGCGATGATGAGACAGGCGAGAATAAGAAGTGTTCGTTTCATTTGTAATATCCTTCCGCTTCTTCTACCCATACATTCCAAGCCTCTTTCGGTGTGCCATCCGATTGACGCAAGCCAAAATAACAGATGAAGGTCTCAAATGCTTCCATGAAATCCCCTTCAGGCTCAGTGCCCGGCTCAAAGAAACTGAAAATATCCTCTGCGCAACTTTCTGGTTTGGGATCGTGCAGGGCAAACCAGCTCACAAATCCTATTTCTTCTCGGCGTTCATCCAACGCCGTAAAAAGCTGACGTGTGTACTCCGCCTGTCCTTCTTCAGAGCCTTCCAGCAATGCGGCTGTACTCCATCCCGTTTCGGTGATGACAACGGGTGTATCTCCTGCAAGAGCAATCATGCGATCCAGGTATTCGCCAATTTCTGCTGGATTACGCCGAAAATGGAAACCTTCGTTGTAGAGATACATCGTGTAGGCAATATAATCGCCACGATTGAGTTGCTGGATGACGTCAATCGTGTCCAGGGTTTCGGCATCGTGATAGGCGAAGATGATACCTACAGGCAGATCGGGGTTTACCTCATGGATGGCATCTTGTGTTGTGTCGAAAGCCGTGATATAAGCGGGGATTTCATCTCGACGAGAGACAAAATAATTATTGACTTCGTTCCCAACGGAAAGATAGTGAAGCCGACCATCATAGCGTTCGGCAAAAGCGGAGAAGAAACTGCTTAATCTGTCCACAAAGATAGGATCATCAAAAGCCAAGCCAATTAGGTCGTCCGGGATGCGCCCTCGCACGGTAGTATGGATGACGCTGATGACAATGGAAAGCTCCAAATCTTCGAGCGCATTCGCTTCGACGATATAGTCGGGGACCGTCCAATCGTAGACGCCTGAGTCCTTTTCAATATCACCCCAGTGGAAATAATAATGTGAAACTTGCACGCCGTTCTTGCGTGCCAGCGCCAGCGCTTCCTGATACGCGGTTGGATCAAAGCCATCGCCATCGACCACAGCCGGAAGGACGATCATGCCGAGTGCGCCGCTATCCAGTTTGGGATAAGGTTCGAGCGAAGTGCAGTTTGCGGATTGATGCACTTGCTCAAAAAGCGCTGTATATTGCTCGAAGTCCTTTTCTGCTGCAACGCCCGTTATTTCGTAGGCTTTGGCATCGCAATAGATGAGCAGTGTGCTTAGATGCAGTGTATTGAAATTCTCGGTTAGTGATAATTCGAGATTTACTCTCTTGGGGCTGCCAAATTCGTTGAGTAGAACAGCCTTCTCGTTTCCTTCAGCCCACTCACGCACACTTTTGGAAACGATGCTGGGGATTAGGTCCCAAGTTTTTATCCAGAGCGATGCGCTCCCATTGTTAATTGTGTAAATGACCTGCTCATCGTTTGAATCTTCTTTTTTCCACGTGGCAGGTAATTCCACATTTAATCCGCCCGTTGTGAAATTTTCCCAGTCGCTGATCTGGGGAGACGAATCCCCTTCGGGGGCGGGCTGTCCACAGGCAAGGGTGGCGAGTAGAAGCGCCAAAAGAATGAGCAGGGGGCGCTTCATTGCTAGGCTACTTCTTCAACGGGGGCAGCCTTTTTTCTACGAAGAAGTGCGGAGATGGATGCGCCAAAGCCTGCCCAGAGAATGAGCGGCAGGAAAAGGAACCAGCCGATATAAGGCGACAGCGCTGCCAGCAGGAGCAAGGCTCCGCCACGCAGGTGTGAAGTAAAAGGCGTTTTCGCGTTGCCAATGCGCTCACCAAGCAGTTTGGCAAAAGCGCTCAACCCGAAGAGGGCGAAGATAGCAACGCCGACGATGATGATTGCGGCAACGAACATAAAAATGCCACCGATGCCGCTTCCGGCTTGTTCTGAAAGCCAGAAGAAAGCCAGTGCGAGCACGGCAAAAAAGATAAAGTTGACTAATCCCAGCAGCAGCGAACGCCCGGGCGTATTTTCAAGGTTTGCGCGAGTTTTCTCTACTGGTTCGGGAAGCAGCAAGTTGACTGCCGCAAAAAGCGCGATGATCGTGATCCCGGCAAAGGGAACGAGTAGAATGATGCCTAAAATTTCCATGTTTTACTCCTTGTTTCTTTTTTTGTGCACCACAAAGACGCAAAGGCCACAAAGTTTTTCTTCATAGTCACAAAGGATTTCTTTGTGTTCTTCGTGACTTTGTGGTGAAAGGTATTGGGCTTACCGCCCACGAATTTCATCCCAAACCGCCAATGCAGGCTTGGGCGTACCGTCAATTTTTACAAAACCGAGAGAAGCGAAATAAGTCATTCCCTCGACATTATCACCAGCACCCTGTTTTTCCATTTCAGGGGCAAAAGATTCCATATTCAGGTCGTTGAAAAGAAGATAGACCCAGAAAGCCAAACGCTCTCCGCCAAGCTGTGTATCAATAGCGCGGAGGTAATCGATCTGGTTTTGCTCGGATCCGCTTTGAAGATCAGATGAGACAGATGAGCATCCGCCCTCGGCAACTGCGATGGGTTTATTGGTGCGTGTCAATAGCGGTGTGTAATAATCCGCAGGAACGTCAGCTGCCTGTTCGAAGAAAAAGCACAAATAGGAGGAGATTGCCCAGACATCCAAATTCGGTTCAAAGGCTTCGATCTGTTCCCATTTGGTTTCATAGGCAACGCCATCCTGGAAGGGACCAAGATTATTCAGGTCATCCCACTGGAAGGTAACAAAAACCTGCGTGTCAGGTGACTCGGCTTTGATCGCGCCGTAAGTTTCGTGATAGAGACTCAAATAGTTGTCCACATCGTCAGGGTGGGCATCCATATAGGTGTTGATCTCAGAGCCCAAACCGATATAGCGCGGATTAAACTCACGCACCAGCCGCAGGGCATAATTTTTGAAGGCACTCCGAATTTCGGGTGTTCCAAAATTTCCGTCGGCGAGTTCGGGTGGTAAGCCCATGAATTCGCGTCGATTGAGACCATTCAGCGGGTCAACGATAAAAATCGGCTCCAGGCCATTGCCCGCAGCGAACCGCACCATACCGCGTAAATTTTCCACTTTCTCCGAATCCGCGTCGGGGCTTTCGGCGAGAGCTACCCAAGGAATTTCAGACTGGAAAAGTACAACGTCAGCGTGCTCGCTGATGCTCTGCATCGCGTTCACAGTACTCTCCACATTCGCTTCCGGCGGCAGAGGAAAGAAGCCATAAGCGGTTTCCCCTGAGTCGAAAATTGAGTGTTCAGGCGTAGGGATCGGCGCATTGGGATCGGGCGTCTGCGCACCGCAGGCGAGTGTGGCGAGGAGCAAAGCGCTGAGTGCAGATAGAACTACACGTCTCATCCGTGGACCTCCGGCTTGCTTCTGAGCAAGGAAAAGTTGCCGAACCCCCACAGGATCGTCGCTACGGCGACCAGCCCGATCATGATTCCCGGCTCAAAACTGATAGGGAGTTGGGGCAGGGGCGGCATCTGCGGCATTTCAAAGGCAAATTCTGGTAGGGTGAATACCAATTCAGGTCGCCAGATAAAAAGAGCGAGAAACTCAGTCCCGATCTCCGTCCAGGCGGGGAGAGCAAAAGTCGGGAAGGTGAAGCTGCTCTCAAATTGGGGCAGCCGCTCACGAAATACCTGCAAAATGGGAATGCTGATCCCCACCAAAATTGCGGTCAATAGCGACTGCATCACAAAGGCGGGTTGCTTCCACAAATTCGGGATCTGTATCGATTTGGGCAGGCGCGCTAAAACACCCGGTGTCAGATCACGGGTGAGGGGCACTTCGGGGAGTTCATCGAGTGCGGAGAAGAGCATCTCCAGCTCGGTGAGCTCCGCGCTGCATTGTTTACATGTGTCGAGATGTGCCTGAACCTGCTGCCGGGAGTTTTCATCCAGCATTTGGTCGAGGTATTCGTTGAGTTGGGTTTCTGTTAGATGGTTCATGTTCTGGTTTCTTTCAGCTTTTCTGCCAGCATTTTTCTGGCGCGGAAAAGGTCGCTTTTTACGGTGCTGAGGGGCTTATCCAGTGATTCGGCAATTTCTTCGTAGCTCAAGTCCTGGAAATGCCTTAGCTCGATGGCTGCCCGATAACGCAGTGGGAGAGACAAGATCGCGGCGCGGATCAGGGCATCTCGTTCGCGGGTGGCGGTCTGCGTTTCGGGGCCGGGCTTTGGTTCTTTTGGCGGTGGCAAGCCGTTTTCCAGCGAGAGTGTCGGCCGTGTGGCTTTGATGCGATTGATGCACAAATTCGTCACGATCCTTTTGAGCCAGGGTCGCAGCGGACGTTCCGCATCAAAGGTGTCGAAGGCGTTGTAGGCACGCACGAAAGCCTCCTGAGCCGCGTCTTCCGCATCCTGTCGGTTGCCGAGCATTCTGTAGGCAACGTTAAATACTGCAGACTGGTGAAGCTGAACGAGTTCGCCGAACGCGTCCTGATCACCCTGCGCAGCAAGTTTGGTCAGACTGCGGTCATTTGCGATATTCATCTCTATTTATTAGTACAAGGGTAGGGGGTAAAAGTTGCAGGGAATTTGCTTATCCGCCGACGTTGGCAAGGATAGCGAGAAAAAGGCAGATTCCGCCAAAGCCGAGCAAAAGCCCGATGATGGCAGTGGCACGCGATCTGTTTTGCCCGAAAAGCCCCGCCAGCCCTAAAACGCCACCGAGAAAGCCAAGAAAGGCACTGCTGCCGCCGCAAATGAAAAGGGGCGTACCGACCAGACGGACCCAGTTTTGGGCGACACCGGTTAGTGCGCATAAGCCGATGCCGAAGACGAGCGCTGTTGAAATGATGCCAAGCACGAGGCTGGCATTTCCGAGGGTATTGGGTTGTTGGGGCGCGGGAGATTGGCTCATGATCTTTCTCCTGAAAAATGGATTTCTTTTGTATTGTACAGGATAAAGACGCATCCAAAACAAGTTTCAAAGCATTTGTTTTTCAGTAGGAGGTCTTATTTTGCCTTGAGATCTTTTTGCAAGCTCTCTTGTAACGGTAAGGGAAGTGAAGGCAAGATACGGCGAAGGAGAATTTTTGTTTTGGGATTTTTGCTTTTTTTGATCAGATTTTTGAGGAAATAGCGTGTTTCGGTGGGCGCATCCTGATATAAGGCAATAACGATATTTTGGATGTCTTTTTGTAATGTGGTGGGAGCGGCCTCGAGAACCGGCTCAATGAGATTAAAGATCGGTGGGAGATTTTCGTAGCTGGGATTTTTGACAAGAGGGAGTAGAGCTTGTAAACCATTACTCCAGAATTGCTCTCGATGCGGGTAGAGCCATTCTGTGACGAGGGCTAAAAACTCATCTGGGGTTTCTTTTCGTAATCGAGCGAGACTGTGCGTGAGTAGAGAAGTGCGCACGTTTGGGTCGCGGACCTTTTGTGTCCAGACTGTGAGCCGGGCAAGGAGACGTTCTTCTTTTGGGGAGATATGCCCGAGCAGGAAAGCAGCGAGGAGATGGGTCTCAAGATGTCCTTCATCCCACAGTTGGTCGGCGAGTTCGAGGGCTTGGTCGGCGTTTTCTTTGGCGAGGGGCGAGAGTTCGCTTTCGATGCGACGAAGGATCACGCTGGGCGTGCGGTAGGTCGGTAAGGTGGAGGCAGCCGCAACAGCGTCTCGTGTGCGCAGTGTACGGTTTACATAATATTCAAGTATCTCGCGTAAATCACGAATAAAAACCGCAGGCTCGTCGAATAGATCGGCGAGGCGTGCGGCTTCTTTGTTGAGTTTGGCGAGGTTTATAGCGGGCATGTTGGAATTGGGAATTGGGAATTGGGAATTGGGAATTAGGGCGTTACCGCCCATCCCGAATACCCAATCCCAAGTCCCGAGTACCTGTTTTAGTACGCTTTTGCGAAATAGACTTTCTTTTCGGCTTTTTCACCGCAGACGATGCATTTGCCTTCGCCTTCGCCTTCGGGTTGGTCTATGGGGATGACGCGGGTAGTGGCTTTGGTATCTTCCTTGACCTTTACTTCACATTCAGCGGATTCGCACCACCAGGATAACGCCCAACCTTTCTCGACGATTTGCTTGAGTTCTTCGTAACCGGCAGGGTCGTGGATATTATCATCTCGGAATTTCTTTGCGGCTTCGAACATAGCATTCTGGATCGTATCCAGTTTTTCTTTAACGGTATCCAGTAGACCTACACGTGGCTCGAAGGTTTTTCCATCGCGTCCCGGTATATCTCGGCGGGCGAGGGCGACGGATTCTTTCTTGACATCACGCGGTCCGATCTCCAAGCGGAGGGGGACACCGCGCATCTCCCAATCATTGTATTTGAAGCCGGGGGAGATACCTTCGCGGTCATCCACCTTGACGCGGATGCCGCCTTCTTTGAGTTCAGCGAAGACTTCATCCACTGCCTTCATAACCATTTCTTTTTCGGCATCCTTGCGGAAGATGGGGACAATTACAACCTGAATCGGCGCAATCTTGGGGGGCATTTTCATGCCCTGGTCGTCACCATGTACCATGATGAGTGCACCGATCATGCGTGTAGACATACCCCACGAGGTGGTGTAGGCATGTTCGAGTTCGTTATCTTTGTTGAGGAAATCAATATCAAAGGCAATGGCAAAATTTTGCCCAAAATAATGTGATGTGCCGCTTTGGAGGGCTTTGGTATCGCGCATCATGGATTCAACACCAGTGGTCATTTGCGCACCGGCGAAACGCTCTGTGTCCGATTTGTAGCCTTTTACAACAGGGATAGCGCAGTCATTTTCGGCAAAATCGACATATACATCAAGCATTCGGTAGGTTTCTTCCTTTGCTTCTTCGGCGGTGGCGTGCGCAGTGTGACCTTCCTGCCAGTAAAATTCTGCCGTGCGGAGGAAGAGCTTGGTACGCATTTCCCAGCGCATCACGCTGCCCCATTGATTGATGAGGATGGGGAGGTCGCGCCAAGATTGTATCCATTTGCTGTACATATAGCCGATAATGGTTTCGGAGGTGGGGCGAACGGCGAGTTTCTCTTCGAGTTCCTTGCCACCGCCGTGCGTGACAACTGCCAGCTCGGGCGAGAATCCTTCGACATGATCTTTCTCTTTCTCAAAGAAAGACATCGGTATCAGCGTGGGGAAGGCTGCGTTGACATGACCGGTTTCCTTGAAACGACGGTCAAGACCGGCTTGCATATTTTCCCAGAGTGTCCAGCCGTAGGGGCGGACGACCATACAGCCGCGCACGGGGGCGTAGTCGGCGAGTTCGGCGCGTAGAACGAGCTGGTTGTACCACTCGGAGAAGTTTTCAGATTGGGGAGTAAGTTTTTCGTCAGCCATTATTTTCCTCGGTTTAAAGTTTAAGGTTTACAGGTTTAAGGTTGAATGTTTGAAAATTTATAGATTTGAAGGTTTTAACTTTCAACCTTGAACTTTGAACTTTCTAACATCTTCACAGCAGATTGAGCATCGGGGGCGAATTGGAGATGTTCGCGTTGGTGTTGTGGCACGTAATCTCCTAATTCGGTGTAGAAAGCCTGATTGAAAAGGGTCTGCCAGCCCTTCCCGATCAGGATAAGTGGTGTAGGCGGTAATGCCTGAATGATCAATTGATTCCACATTAGCGAGATCTCTGTTAATGTGCCGGGGCCACCGGGCAGGGCGAATGCAGCATCGCATTTTTCGATCAGGGCGTTCAGGCGTTGCTTGAGCGTAGGATAACGCCATTCTTCTTTGACCCATTGATTTGGGCGCACATCCCGCCAGGATTCGATCTCGTCGCAGGTAACACCGATGACGTGCCCGCCCGCTTCGAATGCGCCGCGGCTGACAGCTTCCATTGTGCCGATATAACCGCCGGTCATAGCACTATGGCCGCGCTCAGCAAGGAGCTTGCCCAGCGCGAGGGCTTCGTTATAAGCGGGGGAGTTGGGTTTGGGGGCGGAGCCGCCGAATACTGTTGTAATCATAATTTATGTTTCTTGTGGTGGTTGAGTAGCGCCGAAGGCGCGTATCGAAACCTCGTTTCTTTTTACTAATTGTTGGTTTCGATACGGCGAAAAACATCGCCTACTCAACCAACATGGTGCTATCTAATCCCATTTTCGGGATGCATTCACATCCAATTTATCCAATATCGCCTGTTCAAGGTCTATCTCGGCAATTGACGCCAATTGTAGCAGATAGAGGGCCACATCGGCGAGTTCTTCGGCTAGATCTTCCTTAACAAATGTCTCGTTCCACTGGAAGTGTTCGAGAATTTCAGCGGCTTCGAGTGCCAGCGAAATGGACAGATTCCGTGGCGTTTGTGGGCGTTTACTGTCTTCTTCGTACCAGCCCTTTGAGCGGACGAAGTTGTGCATGAGGGTGGTCAGTTCGTCTATGGTCAGATGATCTTTGGTCATTTTGTCTCTTGTCTATGCTCTACAGTCCTAAAAGAAAAAACGGCTCGCCAAATCTGGGAGCCGTTAAGTTGACATGCAAAAGCGGACCTATCCAGAAGTGGATGGTGGAGATTTCAGCGGGGTAGGGACGGGGTAGATTTGCATAGCGGGGATTATAACAGGAAATCTATATTTTATTTTTCTGTTATCCAAGATTGTATACTGCTTCCTCATGTTCAGCGATACTTCCTAAATTATCAAAAAGACTATCAAAGTCATCTTGCTCGGTAATGCTAGCAATTTTTGAGAATTTTGATGTGAGCATTACTTCAATTAGGTTAACTGTAAGTCGAAATAGACAGGATATCCAAGCCAGCTCTTTGAAATCCAGCGTATATCTTTCACCAATATTCTTTAGTTTCGGATATTTTTTTGCGAATTTTTGATCTACTACCCCATTAGTATGAACGTGTAAATGTCTTATATCTATATACTTTTCTATTTCTTGAAGTAGGTCGCCGAACTCAGATATTTGAATCCCAAAAGTTTTTCCAATTCGGCAAAGATATTGAGAAGGAAGGCCTTGAGTTGCGTTTGATGCTACTTCTGACGCTAAGTACTGTATCAAGGATTCCATCTCATTGAATTTCAGAACCTCGTGAAATGTTATTGTTTTACTGCTATTCATAGTTGAAGGGTAACGAATTGATATTTCTTCAATTATTTCTTGGATGTATGCTTCAAATTTGCTTACTAATGTTATTAAAAACATCGAGGAAAAAATATCTGGTGTGTTTTCAACGGATGATAGTAAGTTTTTAAACGATGAATTGAACATCTCTGCTAGATCCGGAGTAAGTGGTTCTCCATTGGATTCTCCATGTGGGCCTAATAAGATGGAACCTTCTGTAAAGTGTATTTTGTTTAGGTTCTTTTTTGACTTTTTATATGAACTGAGAGTTTGCTCAGTTAGAATGGTCAAACCTGATAGGGTATGTATGAAACTAACAAAATGTAGAGATATAGCTTCATTTGGGAATATAAAATAGTCTATGGCAACAATTTTATCGTGTTCAAATCCAAAATTTTCTGCATACTCAATAATTTTTTCTTTATCCATTTTTTTTACCCTTGTCCTTTCAGATAACTCGTCCCATTCACACCAATGATCGTCCCGGTCGAGAACTTTGATTCCTCTGCCGCAAGGAAGATGATGGCATAAGCCACTTCTTCGAGTTTGGCGACGCGCCCCAGCGGGCTTTAGTTTACCCTAAAGGGCACGATGTCGATACGGATAGCGCGATGTCCTGCGAGCGTAGGAAGTGTCGTAGGGATAAAGCCGCCATCCTACACTTCGACAAGCTCAGTAGCCGCTCAACCAATGCTACCAATTTCGTAGGTTATTTAATTCTCATTCTTTGGCAGAGACTTTTACCAAGTATCCTTAAGGCAATCTCGCTTTGATGGGGAGTTCCCTCTTGACTCTCCTCTAATGTTTTTGCTA
>CAZOOX010000032.1:0-32922 GCA_964581545.1 uncultured Anaerolineaceae bacterium | reverse complement strand
CTCATGAGTTGATCCCCCCAGGGCTGGAACGCCTGGAAGCGCAGGAGCGTATTCGGCAGGAACAATTGCCGAGAGTGAACGGGCGCAATGGTGAGATGATGGACGTGGTCTATCTCACACCGCTCTATTGGGGAGAAGTTGGGGTGGCAGAGCGCATCAAGGGGTTGGGGCAGGCGCAAGTATCCCTCTTCACTCAGGAAAGGTTGCCCGAGACTGGAATCGTGCTTTCTGATGAACAAGAGCAGGCTGTGAAGATGGCCTTGGAGCATCCGGTCTCCATCCTGACGGGCGGGCCGGGGACGGGCAAGACCACCTGCCTGAAAGCCCTGATCGCTACGCTAGACACCCAAGAAAAGCGTTATGCGCTTGCATCCCCGACGGGACGGGCGGCCAAGCGTTTGTCCGAAGCAACCGGCAGCCCAGCCAGCACCATCCATCGTTTATTGGAGTTTTCTCCTGTGGATGGCTTCAAGCGCAATCCTGATAACCCCCTGAACATAGATTTTCTCGTGGTGGATGAAGCCTCGATGCTGGACTTGTTGCTGACCAACAATCTCCTGAAAGCACTACGCCCAGGCACACATCTGCTTTTTGTAGGCGATATTGACCAATTGCCCTCTGTGGGGGCAGGGGATGTCTTGCGCGATCTGATCGAGAGCGGAGTGGCGGCGGTGACAAGGTTGATGACGATTTTCCGTCAGGCGGAGGACTCGCAGATCATCACCAATGCGCACAGGATCAACCAGGGACAGACACCCTTCTTTGCCAAAGGCGAGCAGGGCGATTTCTATCTCTTCCCTGCTGAAGACGCGGCTGCTGCTGCGGATTGGGTGGTGGATGTGGTTACGGAGCGTATTCCCCAGACCTTTGGCTTTGACAGTGTGGCGGATATTCAGGTGCTCTCTCCGCTTTATCGCGGACCCGCAGGCGTGACGATCCTGAATGAGCGTTTGCAGGAAAAGCTCAACCCATCGCATAGGAGAAAGGCAGAAAAGAGTTTATATGGGACGGTTTTCAGAGTAGGGGATAAGGTTATGCAGACGCGCAATAATTACGACAAGAATGTCTACAACGGGGATATTGGCTTTATCATGGGGATCGATCTGATCAACCAGACGGTGGCAGTAGATTTTGAAGGGCATCCGGCTGAGTACGAGTGGAATGAGACTGATGAGTTAAATCTGGCCTACGCTGTGTCTGTACACAAGGCGCAGGGTTCGGAATTTCCAGTGATCGTGATGCCGGTGGTGACGCAGCACTATATGATGCTGCAAAGGAACCTGCTCTACACGGCGGTGACGCGGGCGCGGGATCTATGTGTGTTATCGGGGAATTACAAGGCGATTGGGATGGCGGTGCGGAACAACAAGGTTACGCAGCGCTTTAGTGCGTTGAAGATGCGGTTGGAGAGCGCCTGATTTTGGGTAACTGTGCGGTATCAAGCGTTTAAGACGTGCGTTTCCGCAATTGTATGCAACGTATTTAAAGACTCCAGAAAATTTCATAACAGTTTATATTGCCTATAAAGATATGGCATCTTATAATTCAATCAGCTAAAGGTAGGTTTGAGCAATATAGGCATTTTAATGAGTGAGTTAACTAAAGAACAACAACGTATCTATGACTGGCTACAGTATGATCTCAGCCTTCCAGTATTCGCTGAAGCATACAAGGGGGCAATTATTCTGATAGATCAGAAACCAGCAGGCTATGTCTCGTTTGTCGCTCATGCGGGAAGAGACTTAATGAACGGTCTTGCATCAACCGTCATGGGTGTCAAATCAAAACGCGTTCAGTACGCACAACATATCGACAAACTAAAGAATGATTGGCAGGATGAATGGCGCTCCGACAATCATCTTTACTCTGATATAGTCCCAAAAGAACATTTGATACCGGCTAAAATCTGTCAACAAATTTCTACTTTGATTGATGAACATGACGCAGGAAGAATACGAAGTTCGGAAGCGGATGGACTTTTTTTTAGCACATTTCTTGATTACGTCGATAGAAATAAGATTCCTAGAAGTTTTCTTTCCGAATGGAAAGATGCAAAAAAATGGTTTCTATCTCATGCGCATCTCCGAGAAAAACCTTTCCGAGTAGAAATAGACAATGAATTGGTAAAGCATTTCAATTGTTTGGATGGCTATCTTTATATAGCCGCTAGTAGCCAATATGATCGATTAAAGGAACTGAATGAAATCCTGGATGCCACCAACCGATGAAATGATAGAAAAGGTACTAACATCTGTAAAAAAAGAGACAGATCGCCAGTACTTCTTTTCCAGGCTTACCAACCCACTTTGGATAGGTCCATTGCATGAACGAGGGTACTTCAAAAGCCCTCCTGATGTTAAACAGTTATCCGATGGGTATGTACAATATCCCCCTTGGCCAGAGTTGAGGTATTTAGCAACCGTTGCAGAAGAAGCAGCGGATCAAGTAGTTGAAATTGTTTTGTCTCTGCCCAAAACAGACAACCCCAGTGTGTATGACAATATCCTTGAGATTGCCCTTAAGCTATATGGACGAAAATCGGCAGAACTGCTTCCAAAAATTATTGAATATATTGAATTGAATAATTCATTTTTAGCTTACCGTTATCCCGAATTACTTCAACATTGGACGACTCAAGGCAACATTGATGAAGCACTAGAAATAGTAAAGTTGCTTATTCCTTTTCAGGAAGATCCAAAAATAAGGGAGAAGCGCCAACGCCGTAGAAAGCAACCTGATTCTGCGGGGATTTTCCTCAATCCCACACCGCACTTATCCCAATGGGAATATCAGGAAATCCTTAAAAAGGGCGTATCCCCTTTAGCTGAACACGCGCCCTATCAGGTTGCCGTTATCTTGGCTGAAGCGGTAGAAAAAATGATTCGCCTAAAGATGTATATAGAAGATATTGAAAAAGCTGATGGCGAAGACTATTCTGAACTCTGGTGTCGGAGGCTAGATACGTCAGAGCGCAACCATCAAGATGATAAGACCATCTTGGTGCAGACTCTAACCTACGCATGCGAACAGGTATATAACAAGGCTCCTGAATTTATAGCCTCTTTAGATCGGACATTACGAAACTACCGCTGGAAGATGTTCAAGCGTCTACGACAGTATCTTTACTCATTGTATCCAACGAGTCAGACTCTCCCGTGGATACATGAGCAGATTCTCGAGTATGAAGACTACCACAAAAGAAAGTATCGCTACGAGTTTCAAATAATGATTCGCAAGGCAAGCGAACACTTCGGCTCCCAATTACTCAGCGATGATGAACAAAAGAATATTTTTGATGCTATTCTCAGCGGCCCGTCGAAAGATGAGTTTCGCGAATGGCTGGGGGATCGGTATAGTGAAGATGCCTTTCAGCGACGTCAATACTATTTTCACCAAGCACAATTACGCCCATTTGCATCTCTACTAAGCGGAGACATTCTGCATTACTTCGACACGCTGGAAAGTGAAATTCAAGCTGAAGATATTACCGATGATAGCTATTCTCCCTACGGACCGATAACGAGTGGGACGATTAGCTATCGGAGCCCGAAGTCCACCGAAGAGCTTGAAAGTCTCACAGACGAGAATCTTCTTGCTTACCTAAACCAATGGAGTGAAGAGCATCGAGACAAGGAAAATTGGCTAGTTGAAATCAATATATCTGCACTTGCTAATACTTTCCAATCCCTCTTCAGAGAAGATATTGTACAAAATGCTGAACGCCTATCCTTCTGGATGGCAAATCGTGACAAAATAGCGCGACCAATCTATGTTGCCACCATAGTTAAAGCATTGACTGATTTCATCAAAGAAAAACAATTCAATAATTTAGACCAATGGATTAAATTCTGTTCATGGGTATTATCGCATCCGGATGCGGAGCGAGCAGAAGGTCGGTCTGAACTTAGAGAAGAATCAGCCGAATATCCAGACTGGGGCAGTTCGCGGAGTGCTGTGATTGATTTTATTGATACATGTGTAAATAAAGACACTAATGTACCTTTTAATGCCAGAAAAGGTATCTTTGGCTTGCTTCAACAAATATGTAGCCAGCCTGACTGGCGACTTGATCATAATCAACAGGTGTTTCTCAACCAGAATGATCCTTTAATGGAAGCAATCAATAATACCCGCAGCCGGGCCCTTGAATCTCTTATCAATTTTGGCTTTTGGATTCGTCGTTATTCCCCCGATGATGATTTATCAGACATAATCAGCATACTTGAACAGCGGATAGTCAATAATGCCGAAATTCCACTCACTCGACCCGAACGTGCGTTATTGGGAATGCACTTTGGTAATATCTGTTCCCTAAATCAGTCTTGGGCTATCGAACATCGAGAAGTTTTTTTCCAAAAAGAAAATAGAGATCTTTGGCAGGATGCCTTCAGTAACTATATCCGTTTCAATCGACCAGTTAAGCCAATATTTGAAATACTGCGAGATGAGTTTGAATACGCTATAGAACACCTTAATACCTTGTTAATGGAAGAAAGTGATACCAAGGAACTGATCGATAGACTAGGGCAGCACCTTTTCACCTACTACCTTTGGGAAGCTTATCCTTTATTGAGTGATGACAGTTTGCTAGGGCATTTTTATGACAAGACTAATGATGACCGAGAACGATGGATTGCTCTCTTTGATCATATTGGACGTTCTTTGAAAAATAGCGGCAAGGACTTGGAGAAAGCACTGATTGAGCGTGTTATTGCTTTTTTCGATTGGCGTCTTGAAGCCGCTTATTTACCGGAACTTCACGAATTTTCCTTTTGGTTGGAGTCCGAATGCCTTGATCCTAATTGGCGCTTAAAATCTTACCTGAAAATTCTGAGTCTTAGTCAAGGAAAAATCATAAGACTTTCTCTACATGTGAGAGCTTTAGGTAAATTACTTCCAAATCACTTGGATTTAGTTGTTGAATGCTTCACAAAAATTACGGATGCAATAGATCAAAGCAGTCAGATGTATATTTCAACCAATGAGGCTAAACCCATTCTAAAAGCCGGCTTGAACGCTAACAATTCTCAAACCCGCAAAAATGCTGAACGTGCAAGGGAGAATCTGTTGCAACTTGGTCGCTTTGATTATTTGGACGTAGAGTCAACATAAAAGCATGACGTACTTTGTTAGATTAAGCGTCCTGCCCAAAGCAATTTCCCTTTACTTGTATCTAATGGACAAAACATTTAGAATTCGTACAATAAGCGCATGGCAAAGCGCAAATTCAACCTAGAGCAATCAGAGCGTCAAGACTTATTACGCTCTTACCGTAGTAGCCAGAACGCAGCTACTCGCACTCGTTATCAAGCAGTACGTCTCTACGGAGAAGGCTATGCAGTTAGCCTAATCGAGGAGATCACAGGGTGCAGCCGTAGTAGTCTGATGGAATGGTGTCGAGCATATCGCCAGGATCCTGTCCAAGGTCTAGAAGATAAACGACTTGGCGGCAACCGAGCGAAGTTAGAAGAAACCGAAATAGAAGAGTTGCAGGACACCCTTCACCAATACACACCAAGAGAGCGGTTAGGTGATCGGAGCAGCACTACTCATGGTCAATTCTGGGCTGTTGAAGACTTGGCTCTGCTTCTTCGAGAAAAATATAATGTTGAGTACAAACAGCGTGCCTCGTATGTAGCACTCTTACATCAATGTGGCTTCAGCTATCAAAAGACAGAGAAAGCTTACAAGAACCACAGCCAGTTCAAAATAGCTGATTTTGAAGAAGAACTCGAAAAAAACTGATGGATGTCGCTCAAGATGCACCCAACACACTCTTTTTAGCTGAAGATGAAGCCAGTCTGTATCTTCAAGCAACGACTAGCCACGTTTGGTCTCCAGTTGGACAAACACCAATTGTGCGCGTCGACCCGGGACGCACAAACACTCATTTCTATGGCACGTTGAATCTGCAAACAGGCGAAGAAATTGCCATGCAGTCTGAAGAGATGAACTCAGAAGCTTCAGCTCGCCATCTGGAAATGGTTTTGGATGCTAATCCAGATGTGCCTATCCTTCTCTTTTGGGATCGTGCTCCCTGGCATCGAGGGAAAGCCATTGATCAGGTTATCGAGAAGAACCCTCGCTTGGAAATTATGCGTTTTCCACCGGGGTGTCCGGAGCTAAACCCGCAAGAACATGTTTGGAAGGCCGTTCGTAGCGTAGTTAGCCACAACCATATTGAAACAAAGTTGCAAAAGTTAGCGAAACAATTTCTAGAGAATTTGAATTCTGGTTCTTTCTCTAGCTCCTTCTTGCGAAAATATGGCTACATCACTCATTGTACGAGCTTTATTTGATTTATCCATAAGATAAGAGTAGATTTTTCTCTGTATCCGTATCGAACAAATGGATCTTATTCATGTCCATCATCATCGCCAGCTTATCCCCCGTGACTGGGTTTGTGCGCGGGCTAATTCGAGCCATAAGATTCTCATGTCCCGTTGTAAGGAAAAGATGAGTTTCGAATCCTAAAGGCTCAACCACTTCAACTGTCATCTCAACCTTTGGAAAAAACTCACTGCCAGATACAGGTTCATTGTGCAAATCATCAGCCCGAATACCTAAAATCACCTTCTTTTTGTCATACCCTTGCAATTTCTTTTCATGCTCAGGCAACAGTGGTAGACGCAACCCATCAGAGACTAAAACAAGTTTGCCTTCATTTGTCTGGAGTTCGCAAGGCACAAAATTCATGGGTGGGCTGCCCACAAAACTGGCGACAAATTTATTCTGAGGATAATCATACACTTCTTTGGGCGTCCCTACTTGTTGGATGAGACCTTGATCCATCACCACCATCCGGTCGCCCATCGTCATTGCTTCGACCTGATCATGCGTAACGTAAATCATCGTGCTTTGCAACTGATCATGCAGCTTGGAAAGTTCGGCTCGCATTTGGACGCGCAATTTGGCGTCCAACGCGCTAAGCGGCTCATCAAAGAGGAAAGCAGCCGGTTTACGTACAATGGCGCGACCCAAAGCAACCCGCTGCTGTTGTCCGCCTGATAGCTGCATTGGCCGCCGCTGCAGAAAATCGGTAATTCCCAGAATTTCGGCAGCCTGGTCAACGCGCTGTTTGATTTCATCCGTAGCAAACTTCCGCCGCTTCAGACCGTAAGCCATATTGTTGAAGATGGTCATATGCGGGTAAAGCGCATAGTTTTGAAAGACAACAGCCACATTGCGGAAACGCGGAGCCAGATCGTTAATTAACCGGTCTTCAATATAAATTTCGCCCTTATCAATTGTTTCCAAACCGGCAATCATGCGTAATGTCGTCGTTTTACCACATCCAGAGGGTCCTACAAAAACAAGGAATTCATTATCGGCAATTGTAAGATTTAGATCGCGGACAGCTTTTACATCCCCAAAAGATTTGTTTATATTTTCTAGCCTGACTTCTGACATTTTGGGTCTCCTCGTTAAACCTCTAATTTATTTTCCAGGTACTCTGTAAGATACCCAAGTATGCTGGTCATGATTAAATACATGACAGCTACGCCTATATAAATTTCAAATGCCCTAAATGTCGAATAAATGATTTGTTCACCACGTCGAAATAACTCTTCGATGGTGAGGAGAGAGACTAGGGATGAATTTTTCAGGGTGATGATGAATTGATTGGTAATGGGGGGGATCATGCGTTTAGCCGCTTGAGGAAGAACGATGAACAGAAGCGTTTCAAAATAGTTCGAGTCCATCGCCCCGGCTTCCCATTGTGAGGCGTTAATTGATGAAATGGATGCACGCATGATCTCAGATACGTAAGCAGCCGTGTTCATAGATAGCCCCAAAATAGCAGAGGGCCAAGGACTTAAGTCAATACCCATGCTGGGTAAACCAAAATAGATGAGAAATAACTGCACCAAAAGCGGTGTTCCACGCATAATGGTGACGTAGATTTTGGCAATTTGTTTTAAGCCGGGTATATTTGCCACACGCACAATGGCAATGAGAAAACCAAAAACTGCGCCAAGCAAGAGGGATATGCTAGTAATTTGTAATGTTACTAAAGCACCCTCTGCCAATAAGGGGATTTTGCTCCAGAGAATAGACCAATCTAATGTCATGTAATCTCCTGAAAATTATATACATTATAAAAAAGGAGCCTCGAACAAATAAGCTTGTTCAAGGCTCCTCACTAGGCAGGCTTTACTGGGTAACGCCCAACCACTTTTCGTACAGTTCGTCGTAAGTGCCGTTGGCGTGCATTTCTTCCAGGGCAGCGTTGATCTCGGCTAAGAGGGTGGCATCGCCATCATGGACAGCAATCCCCAACCCAACGTGTGAGAGAAAATTGACAGTGCCGTCATCGTTCATGACGACATGAGCATCGGAGCCGGTGTCTTTCAGATAAGCCAAGGTGTTGAGGTAGTCGTTGAGAACCACGTCAACCCGGCCAAACCCCAGATCGGCAAAGGATTCGAGGGTTTCCTTGTACTCAAGGCGTTCCAGTTCGATCCCTTGGGCGATCAGGTCTTGAGCCAAAGCATCGCCAGTAGCACCGATTTTGACACCAACTTTGAGACCATTGAGGTCATCAGTCGTCTTTACTGTATCGGCTAGCTCGGGAGAAACAACCATGACTAAACCTGTTTCCATGTAGGGGGTGGCGAAATCAATAACTTCTTCGCGTTCCGGTTTGATGTACATGGCAGCGATAGTCATATCAACTTTGCGAGTTTCTAGGGAAGGAATAAGGGAGGCAAAGGGCATTTCGGAGAATTCAACAGTAACGCCCAAGCGTTCAGCAATGTAGTTGGCAACATCTACATCGAAACCGATTAGTTCATTGGTATCGGGATCGTGATATTCAAATGGCTTGGTGATAGCAGTGCCAACGACCAGGACACCTTTCTCTTGCACTTGGGCGAGAGAAGGATCATCGCTAGAGACAACGCCCAGCCATTCCTCATACAACGCATCGTAAGTGCCATCGGCATGCATTTCTTCCAGGGCAGCATTGATCTCGGCTAAGAGTTCTGCATCGCCATCGTGGACAGCAATCCCTAAACCGACGTTGGAAAGAAAATTGACAGTGCCGTCATCGTTCATGACGACATGGGCATCGGAGCCAGTATCTTTCAGATAAGCCAAGGTATTGAGGTAGTCGTTGAGAACCACGTCAATCCGACCAAATCCCAGATCGGCAAAGGATTCGAGGGTTTCCTTGTACTCAAGGCGTTCCAAATCAATCCCTTGGGCGATCAGGTCTTGAGCCAGAGCATCGCCAGTAGCACCAATCTTGACGCCGACTTTGAGACCATTGAGGTCATCAGTCGTCTTTACTGTGCCAGCCAGTTCGGGAGAAACAACCATGACTAAGCCTGTTTCCATGTAGGGGGTGGCGAAATCAACAACTTCTTCGCGTTCCGGTTTGATGTACATGGCGGCGATGGTCATATCCACTTTGCGAGTTTCCAGAGAAGGAATGAGGGAAGCAAAGGGCATTTCAGAGAATTCAACAGTAACGCCCAAGCGTTCAGCAATGTAGTTGGCAACATCTACATCGAAACCGATTAGTTCATTGGTATCGGGATCGTGATATTCAAATGGCTTGGTGATGGCAGTGCCAACGACCAAGACGCCTTTTTCTTGCAGTTGAGCCAGACTTAACTCAGCATTATCTGGTTCTTCGGCTTCTTCCATTTCTGGAGCTTCTGCCTCCTCAACCGCTGGGACTTCTGCAGCAGCTTCCGGCTCTGCTGAACCGCCACAGGCTGCCAGAAAGAGAGCAGCAATCATTAGTAGGATAAATAGACGTAAGTGTTTCATACTTTCTTCTCCTCTTGTGGGGGGCAAAGTTTTTTTGCTCTTGCAAACAAAAAACACCTTGCTATAGATTTAGTGGGGATGAGAAAACCCCATCCCTATCTTTTCAATATTACGCAATCTCGATTATTTTGACATCGTAGAAGATATATGTTTTGACCTAACAGAAAACAACCACTTCTAGAGCGGTTGCTATACGCAAAATTACGTAGGGGAGCTTAAAGTGGAAACAACTACTCACCTTATGTCAAAGGATCTCGGTTTTTCTCCCTAAAACAAGACATCTTTGGGCTTGAGTGCCATATTTAAACTGATTCGCGACGTGAGCAGGAAGAAAGATTATGTCAAAAAGATGATGACCGCCGGCACGCAAGTTGACGTCATGCGCGATGCGAGGCTTTTCATCCTATTTACCTGCCAGAAACGCACTGGAAGTGCATCAAAAACTCGTCCCCTATATATCTGTCAACCCCTCCCGAATAGCATATAATGCCGCCTGCGTGCGATTTGCCAGATGGAGTTTTCCCAAAATATTGCTAACATGGGTGGTAACTGTTCGTTCAACGATATTCAATGCGTTTGCAATCTCTGTGTTAGATTGACCCTGTGCGACCAATTTCAATACGTCTAATTCGCGCTCTGTCAGCGAGAGGCTTACGTCTTCTTGCGTGCGCCCAAGTTCCCGAGCGACTTTAAGTGCCAGCGTTTGATTCAAAGAAAGCTCGCCCTGATACACCTGACGGATGGCTTGAATCAAATCTTTAGATGATGAGTCTTTTACTAAATAGCCCAGCGCGCCGGCTTCAATAGCTTGAAAAACTTTTTGATCTTCAGCAAAGCTGGTGAGAACTAAAATACATGCATTGGGACTTTCTGCCTTGATCTCTTCAATAGCATCAATACCACCCTTGCGGGGCATCCATAAATCCATCAAGATGACATCGGGCTGTAAAACGCGGGCTTGGCGTACCGCCTCATCCCCGTCAGATGCTTGTCCCATCACTTCCATATCGGATTGGGAGCTTATCAAGGCGCATAACCCTTCTCGTACTACAACGTGGTCTTCGACAACCAGAACCCGGATTTGTTTTGTTTCGCTCATTTTGTCTTTCTCACACTAATTTGTGTTCCCTCGCCTGGTGAAGAATGAATGGTCAAGGATGCGCCTAGTTGTTGCGCCCGTTCGCGCATATTGGTTAAACCTAAGCCACCTGTGTCACTCTCGGGATCAAAACCCTCGCCATCGTCTGTCACCGTCAATGCGAGACCCTCATCATCGGCACGAATTTGAACTGTAACGATTGTAGCTGCAGCGTGCTTAAGGATATTATTCAACGCTTCTTGGGCAATACCAAAAAGTGCTGCTTCCTCTGATGCGGGCAATTCGCTGGCTTCCTCAGCTAGCAAATGTGTCTCTATGCCAGTTCGTCCTTCTACCGCGTCCAACCGTTGTTGTAAGGCTCCCACCAACCCTACCTGCTCTAACATTGGCGGCCGTAATTCATAGACCAACAAACGCATCTCCTTTAACGCCTGTTGAGCCGCCTGTTCCACCCGAGCCAGATGTTCCCTTGCTAATTCTACTTTCCCAGTGCCCATCACCTCTCGCCCCGCACCGGCAAAGACGACCATGCCATAGAGCGATTGGGTCACTGAGTCGTGCAATTCACGGGCTAGGCGATTGCGTTCCTCTAAAACGGCTAGGGCACTGCTACGCTTGTACAAGCGAGCATTTTCAATGGCAATGGCGATCTGATTTCCTAAGCTCTGAATCACCAATACGTCTTCCTGTGTAAAAGCATTTATTGTAGCACTATGCACATCTAATGTGCCAATCACCTTGTCTCCTATAAACAAGGGAATTACCAGTTCAGAACGGGAATCGAGCAATTGCTCATCAACCAGAAAACGCTCCTCTTGAGAAACATCGTTAACCAGCAAGGGCTGTTTGGTAAGTGCTGCTTCACCATTGAGACTCCCCTTTCCAATTTTTAAGCTTTGAAACTGAGGCCAGATTTCGGCACTGCTCGCCCGCAGACGCAACAGCGACTCGTGAGATGAATTATGATCATCTCTGTCCACCAAAAAGACGTGTACATGGTAGTAGCCAAAAGCCTCTTGGATGAGTTGGGCAACTTTGATTAACAATGCATCAATTTCTAAAATAGATGTGATTTCCTGACCTACTTGGGTGCTGGTCTTTAACTGTAGAGCCTGTCGTTGAAGGGTTTGGGTGCGCTCTTTTACGCGCTCTTCAAGGCTGTTGATCAGATCATGTAGTTGGGCTGTCATGCTATTAAAAGATCGAGCGACCACACCGACTTCATCTTCACTATGCACCTCTGCCCGTCGAGTTATATCACCGGCAGCAATTTGGGTGGCTGTATCGGCTAGGTCTACCAATGGGGTGGCGATACTTTTGGAAATGTAAGAGGAAATCATCACAGCCAGAGAAACGATGAATAATGTGATCCCAAGATTGATACCCAAACTGGTAAAAATGGATTGAAATACCTCAGATTGATCTTGCTCTACCACTAATGTGGCTTGAGATTTAGGCAACCAGCGGGAGGCTCCGATGACTTGAATGCCTCTATAATCGGTGTAAGTGTCAGAATTATTTAATTTCTTTTCAAGAATTAAATCAATGTTCCCTAATTCTTCGCTTAGATTATCGAGCTTTTCCAAACCCAGATTTGACGCGGTTAGCAATGTATGCGTTTGATCAACCAGGTAAGCTTTGCCTGTATCCCCCAATCCAGCTTGATCAGCCAAAATCTGGCGAAATAAACTTGTTTCCACGCGACCAACTAACACGCCTAAGGATTGCTCATTTTCACCAAGCACAGGACGGGCTACAAAAGCAGTCATTTCTTTTGTCTGAAATGGTAATTGGAGAAATGTTTCGGATAATCCATGCTGGAAATAGAGTTGGTTGCTGTCTACCATCCCCTCTCGCTCCTCATTAGTAGACAAAATGACTTGTCCGTCAAGATCAAGCAAGAAGAGCTCCCAAATCTTTGGAGCCTGTGCAGCAAAGAGACGCAACTGTTCGCGCATACCGCTAGCGTAATATGCATAATACTGATGGTCGCGTGCCAAAGTCAGCACAATAGCGGCGCGTTCGGCATCATGCTCTTCAATAAGAATGGCAGCAAGTTTGTTTTGTACCCCATCTGCCCAAGTATTTATTTGTAGTTCTTTGGATAAGGCAACTGAATCCAGTCGGTTGCGTGCTTGCTTCTGCCCGTTGAGATAGCCGACTATACTGGAACCAGCGGCGATGCCAACAGCTGAAAGTAGAGCCATCAGAACAAAACCAATGAGCAAACGCACCCGAATCGTGCGGAGGCTGAACCTCTTTAGGGATTGGGTTGAGCCTGTTGAGTTGGGATCAAATGAGACTGTCATAAAAAATTATCCATGCAACGATAAACTTCTCTGGGCAGCAACTCACGCGCTAGCGAAGTTTTCCTATAATCAGTTGGACCATAAAGAAGACAAAACTTACAATCTATTAACTCATGTTACGCACTCAAGGAGCGTAAAGGTGTAAAATAAGGTCAAGGAGGTCGTCATGAGTAAAGAAATCCTAGACCTATATACAGACTACTTGATAAGTTCATTTGGCCAAACTACAGCCACGGGTTTATCCAAGCTGATGAATGGTGATATCAGCCACGATCAGGTGAGCCGGATGTTATCCAGTCCTAAAAAAACATCCAAAGATTTGTGGTGCATGGTAAAACCTAAAGTCAGGGAAATAGAATGCCCAGACGGCTTGATGATTTTAGATGATTCCATTGAAGAAAAACCATACACGGATGAGAATGAGATTGTTTGTTGGTACTACGATCATTCTAAAGGGCGTAGTGTAAAAGGAATTAATTTCATCACGACACTTTACTATGCTCAAGAAATTGCTTTGCCAGTTGCCTTTGAAATCGTCCACAAAATAGAGACGTACATTGACAAAAAAACGGGTAAAGAAAAACGCAGAAGCAAAACTACGAAAAATGAACATGCTCGTGATATGTTACAGGCTGTTCATAGGAATAAGATTCCCTTCAAATATATGCTTGCCGATATTTGGTTTGCTTCTGCCAAAAACATGCGTTTTGTGAAGATAGATATAGAAAAAGACTTCATCATGGCTGTCAAAGGTAATCGAAAAATAGCTTTGTCAGAAGATGATAAGCTAAACGGGAAGTACCAACAAATTGAGAATTTGGACATACCAAAAGACGCAACTAAAACCATTTATTTGGAGAAGGTTCCTTTTCCAATCTTATTGGTTCGCCAAGACTTTATAAACAAAGATGGCTCAACGGGAGTGCGCTATTTGGTGACCAGCGACTTAACTCTGGATGCTACCCAGATCATCACAATCTACCAAAAACGGTGGAAAGTCGAAGAATATCATCGCTCACTCAGGCAAAATGCTTCGTTAGCCAAATCGCCTACTCGCACAGAAACAACACAAACTAATCATTTTGTGGCTACGCTATGGTCATTTGTCAAAATCGAATTGTTGAGAAGGCAAACGAAAAAGAACCATTACCAATTGAAATCGCAGTTGTGTTTTTCAGCATTGCAAGTAGCTTTTCTGGAGCTGCAAAAACTAATAACTAAGGCGCATCAAAAAACGCTAACTGCGTAATATAAGCTATTAATACATCCAGCAATCATGAACGCATAAGGATATATTCTAGGAAGCGCAGACAGGTGGAGCTTGGGTGCAGGAATTTTCATACCCCTGATTATATATGAAAAAACGTAGACCATCACCCCCTTTAGTCTACGCAAAGCGTACAATGCCTCTGCCAAGTGCGTGGATTGGATACCCTCCTCCCCAGCCAAATCAGCAATCGTACGCGCCAGTTTCAGGATGCGGTGATAGGCTCGCGCGGACAACTGAAGCTGGGTCATTGCAGCCTTGACAAGTTGCTGTCTCGCTTCATCTAACTCGCAAAATTGATGCACTTCTGCAACGCGCATATCGGTGTTGGTCATCACCCCGTTGTTGAGACCAGCAAATCTTTCGCGTTGACGTTGGCGAGCTTGCTCAACTCGAGCACGAATACCATCTGAGCTTTCGCCCCTTCGTTTATCAGATAATTTCTCAAAATCCACGCGCGGGACTTCGATGTGGATATCTATACGATCGAGCATGGGACCTGAAATCCGTTTTGGGTAGCGGGTTACGGTTTGATGGGAGCAGGTACAGTCGCGTTCTGTATCCGAGAAATAGCCGCATGGGCAGGGATACATACTAACTGGGCTGTTTTTTGATGGAGAATATGGAATTATTGCACCTGTAATCTCCATGCTCTGAACAACAACCTCATGTATTTCGTTCCAAGTTTGGTAAGCTATTCATCATTCCAACTACTTCAGCAAAAGAGACTATGACCATATCAGCGCCTTCAAACACATTACGCTGGTACATTGTTGTAATAGCCAGCGAACACATCCCAGCAGCGTTAGCCCCCTCTATACCATGCGGAGAATCTTCAATTACCAAACAATTCCCCGCTGGGATTTTCAGTTCATTTGCTGCTCGAAGAAAAATCTCGGGATTGGGCTTGGGCGGCAATTGTGAACCGGAAACAATCACATCGAAATATTCCTTAACACCAATTTCATCAATAACAACTTGAATAACGAAATCAGCAGAGGAAGACGCAATCGCCTGCAAGATACTGCACCTCTGAAAATAAGCTAATAGCTCAACAACACCGGGCAACGGTTGCAATTGTCCTTTGATTAGTTCGCAAAAAGCTTTTCCCTGCTCGCTCACGATCGTTTGGACAAAGTTTTCTGTAGGCAGTTCCCCAAGTGTGACGCCAAGGATATTGCGGATATTGGTGCCGATGGTTTGCTCGTATATCTCTCTGGGGAAATCCACCCCGTGAGCGGCGAGGGCAGATACCATTGCCTGATTATGCAGTTCATTGGTATCCGCCAGCACGCCGTCCATATCCCACAAGACGCCTTTGACCTTTTCAAAAGGGATCACAGGCTCTCCACCAACTCACGGAAAGATGCAGCGTTTGCTGTCAGATCAAGCGACTGTCTGTGCAAGTTACCGCTGATAAGGTAGGCTACGTCTTTGCCGAAGACGGTCAGCATATCGGCAAAGGATTCAGGGTTGATGCCGCCACCGGGACCGGGGAAGATGGCTTTCATCTCGCCCATTGACGTAGCACAGCCCTGCGTGATTCTTTCGCAATCGTCCCGACTATAGGAGAAGCGCCCGATATAGTTGGGCATCACGCTGATATCAGCGCCTGCCAGACGCATTAATTGCCCGTGCAGCACAAAATGGTCCACGCCAAAATCGGGGCTGAGAACGTAACTTCCCATAAAGGCAGGATGAATGATGATGGGTAAATTGATGGAATCGTCATCAGCAACTCGGCGCATAAAATCCAGCCCGCTGTAGCCCGGCAGCAGCATCATAGCGTCTGCGCCAGCTTCTTTGGCGAAGCGGACACGCTCCATGATCGTTTCTGCAGGTCCCGTTACATTGGGTGCGTAAAGGGTATTGAAACCCGTTTGGGCATTTGCTTTGGCAACCGCATCCACACAGCGTTCCACACGCTCTTTGTAGGGCGCAAAAGATTGGTTGGCAATGCCATGATCATCTTTGATGATGTCCAGACCGCCCAACGCTAATTTATACGCCATGTCTGCCAATTGTTCAGAAGAAAGACCGATCGGTTTGATCGCCGTAAAAAGTAGGGGGCGTTCGGGGATGCCCAGCAGCTTCCGTAAACCGGGCACGCCAAAACGTGGACCTTTGAAGCGAGCTAGCAGCTCATCCGATAACTCAAGCTCCATCACGCGGATGCCCGGCTTCATGCTGATATTGCCAAAAACGACATTCACAAACTGCGGGAACTCGTATCCGCTGATCTCATCGGCATAAGAAATTATGGTTTCATATCGGTCAGAACCAGTTGGTTTAAAACTTTCGATGCGCCCGAAAACATGCTCCCGAATACCGCCTTCGGGCACCAGATCTGCCGGGTACTCAATGGTCTGCTCAATGCAAATATCTTCTGCACGGGCACGGGCTGTGGCTTCATCGCCCAGAACTTGATAACGCACTCGAAAACGTGATCCGGATACAGGTAGAGGGAAAGAAGGAACAATACTCATTTTATAAAGCCTCCGCTTTTGCTTCGCTGTGGACTTCGTCGAGTCGCACTTGTTTTAGGTCTGCTTCCGTTATGTTTAACTTCTCCCCGACGATTTGCTCTGTTTTTTGCACCAGCGCCATCGCATCCAGCCCATGCGTACGCATCAGGTAGGGACGGCTGGCACCGTGGGCGTAGGTATCCTGCAAGCCGATACGGGCGAGCTTCTTGCCAACGCCATTTTCTGCCATCACTTCAGCAACTTCGCTGCCCAGCCCGCCGATAATGGTGTGGTTTTCCATCGTGATGACGCCGTATTTTGGTTTTGCGGCAGCTTCAAGAATGGAAGGATCGGTGAAAGGCTTATGTGTAGAAACGTGCATATGCTGGAGAGAAATGCCACGCTCAGCGAGAACTTTACTAGCGCGCATGGCTTCTTCCGTGCAGATGCCGCTGGAGAAGAGCGTGATGTCGCTGCCTTCGCTGAGTTGGCGGGCGCGGTTGAATTGCATAGGCTCATTTTCGTTGAAAAGGACGGGGACTGCCCCGCGCTGCTGGCGGATGTAAACGGGACCATCAATATCTTCGATCATTTCAAGCACTTGGGCAACTTCGTTGGCATCGCCCGTCTCAACGATGGTCATATTGGGAAGGGTGCGCAAGATACCGACATCGTCCGTGGCTTGATGGGTTGCACCACCGGGGGTAGTGATTCCCGGGAGAAAGCCGACCAAGCGTACTTTCAGGTTCGGATACGCCACAGACATGGAAATTTGGTCAAGGGCACGACGGTAGATGAAGATGGCAAAGGTGTGGAAGAAGGGCACAAATCCTTCGCGAGCCAATCCACCCGTAAAACTGACGATATTTTGCTCGGTCATCCCCATCGAAAGGAAGCGGTCGGGGTAGGCTTCGCGAAACATACGGACTTCGGTATTGGCGGTCAGGTCTGCCGAAAGGACAAGAACTTCTGGTTTATCTTTTGCCCATTCGACTATATTATGAGCGTGGACGCGGGTTTTCATCTTCATACGCTTATTCCTTGTGCTTCATTCATCTCTGCCAACAACTCTGCATATTGCTCACGCTCTTCTTCGCTTTTGAAGCGCACATAATGCAGGGTAGGAAAGCGGGGTTTGAGCAGGTCTATGCCACAATAGGGGTTGGTATATGCCAAAATGACGAGGGGCTTCCCTTCAGGCTGGGTGCTGGCAGCCTTGACCAATTCTTCAACATCGTTGCCGTTGATCTTAATGACATGCGCCCCAAAAGCTTCGATACGGGAGGTGATCGGTTCGATATCCAGCACATCCTCCATAGCGCCGTCGGCTTGCTGACCATTCACATCTACGACAATAGCAAGGTTATCCAACTCGTAGAATTTGGCAATAGCAAGTGCTTCCCACGTCTGCCCAATCTGGAATTCTCCGTCGGACATGAAGAGCCAGTTGCGCCCTGTGTCGCCTTTTTTCTTGCGGGCGTAGGCGATGCCAGCCACCTGACTGAGAGCTTGTCCCAGCGAACCAGCGGTGATCTCGTGTCCAGGGGAGTGTTCTGCGCCGATCATTTCAACGGTGCTGCCATCGGTATTGAATTGTTCCAAGCCTTCCTGTGACATGCGTCCAACTTCGACCAGTGTGGCATATAAAACAAGCGCATACTGCACGGGGGAGAGAAAGAAACGGTCTAAATCAGAGGCTTTGGGACCATTATAAAGATGTCCTGTGAAGTAGTTTTCGTTTGTTGCACTGGGCACGCCGGGGAAGGGTGCGGGGATCATCGGGGCTTCACTCTCGCCGATATTCAGGATTTTGGTGTACAGGCTCGCCCAAATCTCAGCGGAGGAACAGGCTTGGCTGAGATAGCCGCCGTTATTCCTGACCGTATGGTCCAAAACGCGGCGACGTATCCCCGCCGCTACTTTTCGAGTTTCATCTTGCCAATTTTCATTACTCATTGATTTGCCTCGTTACTAGAAAAAAATAATTGCAGTGGAGATTAGGTAGTGCTACATAATCTATGGGTGAAACATATAAAACTTAGCATATTTACGTCACAGCGAGCGTCCTGCTCGCAATGACGTGTAATATGGCTTCAAAAAAGAAAGCCCAGAAAAAAGGTGAGGAGATGCTTCCCTTATCCCTGGGCTTTCTTAAAGAAATGGCTTATTGATTATACTTCAGCGGGAGCTTCGCCATCAGCGGTGCATTCGAGATAGTCATGTACGGCTTCTTTGTTCTTGCGGAGCCAAGCCCATGCAACAAAGTAAATGACCAACAGGATAATGATCCATATCCAGCTTTTGTTCAAGAATGCGGGGAAGATCAAACCACCGAAGATCGGTTTGGTCAGAATGCCGAAGCTGGTGACAAGAGCGTCAGCGCTGGGGAGTTCAACACCAAATTGGGAGGCAACCTGCGTGAAAAGCCCCGAGAACTTGGTGGCAACGACCAAGCCCATGCTGAACCAAACTGTACCGGAAAGAACAACCTTGAAGATATTCCCATTCATGATGGGGACCAAAGCGACTACCATGAAAGGCAGGGCGATCAAGTCAACCAAGGGAAGCACTTTGTTACCCGGGATAATGGTCGCTACCAATACCATGATCGGGATCAAGATGATGCCCGAGATCAGCGTAGCAGGCTCACCGTAAGCAGTTGCATCGTTTACACCAATATAGATCTCACGGCCACCGCTCTTGACAGAGCGTTCACGAGCAGCTTGAGTAATCGCCGTGAAAGCCTGTGCAAATAGACCGGCGATACGAGGGAAGACCGCCATAACCGCCGCGGTTGAGATACCAATGGTCATGATATTGCCCCAAGCCGCTAAAGTGCCTAGTGCATTCAGATTGCCGAGCAAACCAATTATCAAGCCCAAAATCAAGCCAAGGGTAACAGGTTCGCCAATGAAGCCAAGACGCTCTTTGATACTTTCAGGCGACCAGCGAATCTTGGAGAGACCCAGTTTGTTGAAAACCCAGTTTGATGCAATGGCGAAGGGGACGGCACCAACATGATGAAGTTGAATAACGGTGCAGTTATCGTAGCCATAATATTTTGACCAGCGTTTCTGAAGTACTTCGGAAAAGAGCAAGCTGTATAAGTTTAAGACCAACATACAAGCCAGAGCGAGCCACATATTGCCGGTGGCAACAAAAACCAGCGAACCCCAAACCATATAGGAGTAGTTGTTCCAGAGATCGCCAGGCTGGAAGATATTTGTCCAACCAACGAGGAAAAGTACGATTTGGAAGAGTAAGCCGACACCGAGGAAGAGCATTCCGGCTTCTGTCGCATAAGCAACCACTGCCGTAGCCTGCCATCCGATATCAACAATTTCAAGTTCGATTCCGGTGACTTCAACCATGCTTTGTACAGCAGGGATGATGAGTGGGATATAAGCGTTGATTACGAAACCAAAGCCTACCAAACCAACACCAGCATATACCGCTGAGAAGAAGGCTTTTTTCTTGCCTGTACCTAATGCCATAGCAATGATAAAGAGCATTACCGGCACAAATACAGATGAACCAAAGGTATTAAAAACCGTATTTAGGGATTCAAGAATTCCATTCATTTTTATTCTCCTTTTTCTTTCATAATTTGTTTTGCAGTACTGACTAATTCTTCGATAAATTTATCCTCACCAATCCCGGAAAAAAGAGCGACGCCATTGATCACGGGGATCTCCAGCTTGTCATAAATCTGGGTTGTCGAAACAACAAGGTCAGCTGGCTCACGCTCTAGGTGTGATTTGACCATCGCAGGTGTTAGTTCAAAGATTTTCACCTTTTTCATGTCATGTTCAGCGAGAATTTCTTTGATCCGCACTTGAAGCATGGAAGAACTAACAACGCCTGAGCCGCAGACGGTGAGGATTTTTAAAACATTATTTGAATCATTTGGCATAAGCAATTTCCTTTTTCTAATTTTCTAGGACAATAGGACAATTTTTTTTAGGGATAACTCATCAATAAGAAGCCACCTCCTTTACGTAACTCTGATGGCAGTCAATCTAATCTTGGACCAATACTTCGCCACGTTTGACTGCCGCAATCAGAGATTCGTAGTCAAGGGCTTCAAAGGCTTCTTTTCGAAAATTCTCCTGCATTAGCAATCGTGCGAGACGCTTGAGCACGTCAATATAAGCGTCTGCCTGCATTTCTTCCGGGATCGCTATCAGAAAGATCAACTTGGCGAGTCCCCCGCCAAACTCACTATCGTATTGAATACCACCCTCAGAACGCCCAAAAGCAACGGCAGCCTGCCGAACGCTTGCGCTCTTTCCATGTGGAAAAGCAACCTGGAAATTCATATAAGTGGGACCCTGTTTTTCACGTTCGTACACAGCAGCAGCAAAACCCTCTGCCGACTCTAATGCACCTGCCTCTTCCAAACGCTTTGCCAGGTGTTCTATAACTTCTTCCTTATTGGTTAAGCCATTGAGTTCAAAATCAACAGCTTCAGGCAAAATAACCTTTGATAATAGCAAATCTATATTTTCTTCCACATCTTCTCCTTGATTCTGAACAAAATCCTGAGACAGAGCGATAACTTTCTCTGCACTTTCCTGCTCCAAAGCGATTTCGGCGATCTCTTTGCATTTCTGTACAGAAAGCTGACGCATCAGGGTTTTAGCTGCCGGGATCTGCCGAGGGTTCATGCTGAATTCATCCAAGCCCATGCCAAGCAAAATGGGGATTGCCACAGGGTCGCCAGCCAACTCACCGCACATGCCCACCCATTTTTTGTGTGCATGTGCGCCGTCGATCGTATATTTGATGAGGCGCAACAAAGCGGGATCGAGGGGGTTGGCGATCTCTGCCACAGTGGGGTTCATGCGATCTGCAGCAAAGGTATATTGGGCGAGATCGTTCGTGCCTATCGAGAAGAAATCAACTTCTAGGGCAAGAGCGCTGGCATTCAGTGCCGCAGAGGGAACTTCTATCATGATGCCAATTTCAATATCTTCTTCAAAAAGCAGTTCTTCTTTTCGTAGCTCTTCTTTGCAGGCTTCGAGAACACTTTTGGCACGGCGCACTTCTCCCAGATTGGCAATCATTGGGAACATGAGCCGCAGTTTATGTCCATACCCGGCACGGAGGGCGGCTCGCAGTTGGGGAATCCAAAGCTCGGAGTGCTCGAAACATAAACGGGCGGCACGCAAGCCCAAAAACGGGTTCGTCTCGTCTGGAAGCGAAAAATAAGGCAGATGCTTGTCACCGCCGACGTCCAAGGTGCGCAAAATGACGGGGCGCGGGGCGAACGCTTCCAGAATATCCCTATAAGCTTTGTATTGTTCCTCTTCAGTGGGCATTGTGGATCGCTCGAGGAAGAGGAATTCGGTGCGCAGGAGACCAACACCCTCAGCACCAAAAGAGAGAGCGGATTGAGCGTCTCCTACTCCGCCGATATTGGCAGCGACCTCGACCCGAACACCGTCTGCGCTTTGGGCTGGGTCGGCAGCATTAGCTAACACCTCTGACATCTGGACGGCTTGCAGCTTTTCTTTCTCGATATATTTTTGCTGCGTCTCTTCATCCGGATGAAGCAGGATGATGCCGCTATTACCATCGAGAATGGTTGATACACCATTTTGCAGATCGCCCAGATTCAGGTTGCCGCCCACCACAGCGGGGATGCCCAGACTACGTGCCAAAATAGCGGCGTGAGATGTTTGGCTGCCCTGCTGCGTGTAAATGCCAAGTGCTAGATTTTTGTCGAGTTGAATGGTGTCGGATGGGGTAAGGTCATTGGCATAGATCACAACGGGAGCTTTGAGATCGGCAAAGGGGGAGGCTGAAACGCCCAGCAAGATGTGTACAACACGCTGCACGACATCCCGAATATCTATGGCTCGCTGCTGGATCAACTCATCGGGGATTTGTTCGAGTTTTTTTGCGAAACTTTCCCCTGCCTGAAAGAATGCTGTCTCGGCTTTTAGTTTTGCATCTTCAATGAGTTTATGCGTGGCACGCTGCAGGCTGGGATCGGCAAGCATGAGCGCATGAGCGCCAAATATCTCGGATTCGTTTGCGCCGGCTTTCTCTTCTGCCTTTTTTTGAAGTTTGGCGAGCTCTTCCTTTGCTTGTTCAGTAGCACTAGCCAAACGTTCTTGTTCAAGAATGCTGTCTTCGCATTTTCCATTAGGCAACTCAACAGTTTCCGGCTCATAGATATAAGCCGGTCCTATTGCTATTCCGCTTGAAACAGGGACACCTTGAAACAATTCCATTGCTTTATCCTTGGGTTTTAGTGTGTTTCATCCAATTCATCGCCAAAGTTGTTTTCAACCAATTCAGAAATAGCTTTAACAGCTTCATTTGAATCTTCGCCTTTGGCAACAATATGTACTTCAGAGCCCTGGTTTGCACCCAGGGTCAGGATTTCAAGGATGCTTTTTGCATCAGCGGTCCACTTTCCCATACTGACGGTTATTTCAGATTGGAACTGCTGTGCTATTTTCACAAGATCAGCAGCGGGGCGGGCGTGTAACCCTTCGGGGTGTTTGATTGTGAGATTTATTTCTGACATGTTTTTTCCTATGAAATTTAGTTATGAAGATGCTTTTTCAAAAGCAGGATTTCTTCTTCGGTTAGAAAAGGACTAACTGTGATTACAGGTAATTCTTTATCAACAACATTATGCGCCGTCGTGATAATAAGATCAGCTTGCGATTTGTCTTGCTGAGGCAATTCGCGCAGGGAGATCGAGGCGACAATCTCCACATCCGGGAATTCGGCTTGAAAGCGAGAAACCAGCATCCAAATGGAAACCCCTCCCGACGGACATGCGATGATCACACGGGATATTTTTTTTGGCAAAGTTTTCTTATTAAGCTCCTGTGCCAAGACAAAATACATGACGATAAATGAGATTTCTTCCTGGCTAAGTTTCTCCAAGCCGCTTCCTTGATTTTCTATTGCATCGGAAACCGCCTGCCACATTTCCGGGTAATTTTTGATAACTTCTTTTGTAAAAGGGTTTGCTATTGGCAGGTTGTAGTCGAGGCGTGTAAATGTGCGTCCCAAATGTTTGCAGAGCCTGCCAAAAATGACCGAATCTGCCATCCTGAAACCGGTCTGTTCAGCCACACTTTCCACGAAGTATTGGGCTAACTCAATGGCTCTTTGATCCTGAACTCCGCCCGATACTTCTCGTAGTTGGTTATATGGTCCACGAGGGGATGTTTGAATTTCGGCTGAAAAATGAGCTAATTCAGATGGCGGGATGTGCAACCCACGAGTATGAACAAGTTCACTTGCCCCTGAAAGAACAGCTTTGTACTCATCACATTCCTGGATGGCGGCGAGAATTGTGTCGGGCAAATTGAGAACAAATCCACGCCCGTATCGCTGTAACATCACCGCCCAATACAAGACAAGGAACAAGAAACGCTTATCGCTGGGGCGATAAGCCAGGCGCTCCAAAACACGATTGACCACCCACCAAGCATCGGGCAGCTCCCAAGTGGCAATATCGGCAACGATTTTTTTCTGTACTTGCTTGTCAATAGATTGCGCTGCATATTTGTGGATCATTCCCCAGCGGCAAATATCCAACAAAGCGTTCTCAGAAAAGACTTCCAGGAGTAAAAAGACCAGCGCATGGCGCAAGTTAACTTCTTCGCCAACAATCTGTGTCCCTGTGCGTGTTTGGCGGTTTAGGCTTAGCTGGTGCACCTGAAGCCACTTTTCAGCTTCATCCAAGTCCTGTATAAGTGTTGCTTTGGACACCCCTATGATTGAAACCAACCTTGAAAGAGTTAGCGGGGCATCTGAAACCAATAATAAAAATAATATAAGTTCCTGACGATCCTTGTCGCTATATTGGAACTGAAATTCGGTTGAGTGTAGTTTTTCGTGCAGGTGTTTTGCGTTTTCAGCAGATATCGCCAAGGTATAACCAACTCTTGGACGGGCTGAAAGTGTTCCGCCGAAACTTTGAACCAACTTTTTGATATATGCAAGATTGTAGCGAACAGTACTGGCTTTGCTGTCTACGATTTTTGCAAGTGAACTCGCAGAGATAGCCTCTTCTTGTTGTTCGAGCAATACTAGCAAAACTTTAGCTTGTAGGGATGAGATATATTCATTCATTGTGTATATCCATAGGAACTAATTATTATTATAGAAAGAATTTATACAAGTTTATCCATTAAATATGCCAATACTCCTCCATTCAATAAACAACATCTAGACTAAACATCATATATTATTTCATTAAAATCAAATAGGATGTTAGGTAAAAGTAAAGGATAAAAAATGAAACGTGCAAAGACACTCCAATATATTCGTGAGAATCCTGAAGTGGGCGTGCTCATACTTGGAGGCGGGGTAAACGGCATCGGTGTTTTTCGGGACCTATCACTTCAAGGCGTGGATGTGTTGCTCGCAGAGCGAAACGACTTCAGTTCAGGAACAAGTGCAGCATCATCACGTATGGTGCACGGAGGGCTGCGTTATCTGGAAGTTGGGGATTTCAACCTGGTGCGAGAATCCGTGCAGGAGAGAAACTGGTTGCTGAAAAACGCCCCGCACGCTGTACGCCCACAACCTTCTGCTATCCCCATCTATAGCCGCTTTTCCGGCTTTCTCAACGCCCTGCTTAAATTTTTCAATCTACTCAATAAACCATCAGAACGTGGGGCAATTATCGCCAGAATCGGATTATCGCTATACGATCTCTACACTGGCAAAAAAAGAACCGTGCCCAAACATAAAATTTTGTCTCGCACAGAATCGCTAAAATTCTTCCCTGATATCAATCAGAATATTATCAATGTCGCCACCTACTATGACGCACAAATGCCTCTCGCCGAGCGGATATGCGTCGAAATGATCGTAGACGCAGAAGTGGTCAATCCCAAAGCGCACGCACTCAACTATTTGCCTGTTATTGGACGCCAAGGCAAGGGCATCATCCTGCGTGATGAAGAAAACAAGAAAGAGCTTCTTATCTATCCCAAGATTGTTATTAATGCGGCTGGTCCCTGGATCGATTCTGTCAACGCCATTCTGGGAGAAAAGACAAACTATATCAAAGGTACAAAAGGCTCGCACATCCTTATCAACAATCCAAAACTATATGAAGCGTTAGGGGAATACCTGATATTCTTCGAGAACAAAGACGGTCGTTTTGCCATGATGTGCCGCTTGGGAGAATGTGTTCTTGTCGACTCCACAGATACTTACGCATCCGATCCGGATCAGGCCATCTGCACACCTAAAGAAGAAACTTACTTTCTGGAAATGGTTAAGTTAGTTTTCCCCAAAATACAAATCAGCACAGAAGAAATTGTCTTCCGTTTTTCTGGTGTTCGCCCGCTGCCAAATATCCAAGCCAAACAAACTGGGCAAATCACACGCGATCATCGTATCGAAAAGTTAGAAGCATCTGCTAAAAGACCTTATCCCATTTTAAGCCTTGTAGGTGGAAAGTGGACAACCTTCCGAGCTTTTGCCGAGCAGGTCACAGATCAGATTCTGGATGTGATACAACAATCTCGTAAAATTGACAGCCGAACATATCCCATTGGCGGGGGCAAAAACTATCCATTGAATGCTAATGAAATAGAACTGTGGTTGGAAAAACTTCAGGAAAAGACAAAGATTAGCAAAGAGAAGCTACGCAAATGGTTCAAGCGTTATGGAACAAGAACAGCAGCACTTGCACAGTTCACCGCAGAAAGAGGAAGAGCGCAAGAACTACATACCTTACCCGACTACTCGGTTTCAGAGATTCTTTTCATCATCAAAAACGAAAAAGTTCTGCATTTGGATGACTTCCTGCTTCGGCGTTCATTAGTAGCAATGGTAGGAAAAATCACATACCCCCTTGTCCAAGAATTGAGCCATATCTTCGCAAAAGCACTCGGGTGGGATGAAAAGCAGCGCATAGAAGAGATAGACAAGGTTTCCAGTGTTTTGAAAACTCGGCATCAAGTGGTGTTGTGAAAGGTCATCGCCCTTAGACCATCATCCCCTTTGTGCGATACTGCAACGCCTCCGCCAGATGTGTGGATTTGATCTCCTCTTCCCCCGCTAACTCCGCAATAGTGCGTGCCAATTTCAGGATGCGGTGGTAGGCTCGCGCGGATAATTGGAGCTGGGTCATTGCAGCCTTGACAAGTTGCTGCCCCGATTCATCTAATTCGCAAAACTGACGAACTTCTGCAACGCGCATATCGGCGTTGGTCGTTACGCCGTTTTTTAGCTCGGCGAATCTTTCTCTTTGTTTTTGGCGTGCTTTTTCTACTCTGGCACGGATTTCTTCTGAGCTTTCGCCCCTTCTTTATTCACAACCCAAGTTAAGAGTATTACCACCACCTGCAAGCCACCCTCTGTCAAGTTCCGCGCCTCAATACTTCCTCCCTGTGCTTCAATAAGTTGTTTTGCAATAGCCAAGCCTAGTCCTGTTCCGCCTGATGAGCGTGAGCGGGATTTATCTTTGCGCCAGAAGCGGTCAAAAATAAAAGGCAAGTCTTCTTCAGGAATGCCCATGCCATTATCATTGACGGTGATTTGCAAGCCTTCGGGAATTTCGTCAACGCCGACCCAAACCTTTCCGCCTTCAGGAACGTAACGTAGCGCATTAGCAATTAAGTTGCTTATTATTTGCTCAAAACGCTGCGGGTCAAGATTGGCTGAAAAATCCCTGTCTTTTTTGTTGAAAGAAAGCGATATATTCTTTTCTTGTGCTTTAGAAGCAAAGAAATATAATACGCGTTGCAATAATTCGCTGATATTAACCTCTGTATTATTAAAAACCAGTTGGCGCGTTTCTGCCAAAGTAAGTAAGCGCAAATCTTCTGCGAGGCGTTCAAGAACGTAGGCTTGCTCTAATACTGTAGATATTTGCACATCGCTTCCAGAATAAATACCATCAACAATGCCTTCCAATCGCCCTCGAATGATAGAGAGCGGTGTGCGAAGTTCATGGGCAATATCTGCAAGCATATCTCGGCGTTCATGGTTGCTGCGTTCAAGGGCATCTGCCATTTCATTGAAACTTTCTGAAAGGGTATGTAAATCCCGTTGCCTTGTGTTTGGGATGCGCGTACCCAGTTTTCCTTGCCTCATTTCACGCGCGGCAAAGATCACATCTGCTAGCGGATTGACAAAACGCCGTATGAGCAAGATCGTGACCACCACAAGAAAAAACGCCAGCACCATGGAAAGGATGAGAAAGGGTATCAGAACGCCACGCGCCATTAGAATGCGTTCTGTCCAGGATGTGGATGAGAAAACTATCGTGCCAATCTGCTTGTTGTCAATCCGCAAATCAAAGGTTTGGGCTTTGGCATCAGGCTGAAAACGCGATCCGGGCTCTAAATCAGGATCAGAACGACGGTCCAGAACGACGCGGTTATCCTCATCCAAAAGAATAATGGGAAATCTATTCAACTCCTCATCTCCAAGGAGAATACCTTCCACGCCTTCCCAACTTCCATTCCCGAGATAGTACCCTTTGAGTAATTCAGGAAATGATTTAGAAAGAGGGGAAGAAGGTGCTGTCACCATATAACTGACAACGCCAACAAAAAATAGCACCGACAAAGAAAGCACAAATAAAAATGCCTTTGTCAGCGTAAAGAATAAGCGGGAACGAATCTCACGAATAGATGACTGCATTTCAACTCTCAAATTTATACCCTACGCCATGTACGGTAACGATGAGTTTATTGGGTTCTAATTTACGACGTAAATTACGGATATGTGAATCAATGGTGCGTTCATAACTTTCAAAGGCAACACCATGCGAGGAACTTAATAATTGACGGCGAGAAAAGATACGCCCCGGCAGGCTCATTAGTGTTGCCATAATTTCGAATTCTATGGGGGTGAGTTGCACAGATCGTTTTCCTATCTGAACTTCGTAATGAGACCTATCCAGCGTAATATCTTCTACACGGATAACCTCTACCGCCGAATTGCCGTAGGTGCGTCTTAGAATAACTTTTACGCGTGCTACCAATTCGCGCGGACTGAAGGGTTTGGTTATGTAATCATCTGCGCCAATTTCAAGCCCAATGAGTTTATCGGTCTCCTCTACACGCGCCGTAAGCATGATGATGGGAACATCGCTATTGCGGCGAAGTTCGCGGCAAAAATCCAGACCATCCATTTCGGGCATCATTAAATCGAGCACAATCAAATCAGGTTTTTCGCGACGGGTGGCAAAAAGCCCTTCTTTACCATTTCGGGCTGTGACTACATCATATTGAGAGGCTTTGAGATAATCTCGACAGATTTCGATGATCTCAGGTTCATCATCTATGAGAAGGATTTTTTTAGGCATAGGAGTATTATATATCAGAGAACGTCTAATTGTTTCTTGAGTAAGTGCACAAGGAACAGTGTAAGCAGCAAGACAATCACAGCAACAATGGCAGCATCCCATATTTGGAAGAGCGCTGATGAAACGATCATGAAGATTGTAACTGTTGCCAGACCTAGCGCTGAATAATAAGAGGACTTCTTGAAGAAGAGTCCTATCGCTCCTATGATTTCGAGGGTGCCAACAATTTTCATGATTTGCAGACCGATGCCCATCGTCCGATAATTCTCCACAATATGAAATGCTTCGCGCCATTTCTCGCTTCCTGCTACGAGGAAGAAGAAAGCCAGCAATATGGTAAGTATCCAAGTTGGGATATTGTGTTTGTTCATAGCATATACATCCTTATGGGTAAACTGAATAGAAGTTGTACAATAGGGCATGGCCAAGCGAAAATTTATCATCACGGAAAGAGAACGAAACGATTTGCTGAGTTTGTACCAAAGATGTAAGGATGCAGCTACTCGTACAAGGTATCAAGCAGTTCGTCTCTATGGCACAGGTTACCCAGTAGCCGAGATCATGGAAATCACAGGTTGCAGCCGTAGCAGTCTAATGGGCTGGTGTCGTTCCTATAGAAAGGACCCATCTCAAGGCTTGGTAGACCAACGTCAAGGTGGCACTCGTGCCAAGCTAAGCAAACTTCAAATAGAAGAGTTGCAAGATACACTTCATCAATACAGCCCTAAAGAACGCTTGGGCACCAACAGGAGCACAGAGTATGGTTCCTTTTGGAATGTGAAGGATTTAGCGACACTTCTTCGAGAAAAGTATGCAGTTAGCTACAAAAACCCATCATCTTACAGAGAACTTTTGCACCTATGTGGTTTCAGCTACCAAAAGACAGAGAAAGTATTCAAGACGCACAGTCAAAGCAAAGTCGCTGATTTTGAAGAATTCCTCGAAAAAAACTGATTGATGCCGCTCAAAATGCACCAAACACAGTCTTTTTGGCTGAAGATGAAGCCGGTTTATATCTCCAGCCTACGACATGTCATGTTTGGGCACCAAGAGGGCAAACGCCGATTGTGAGAGCTGATCCTGGACGAGCCAGTACACATTTTTATGGCACGCTAAATCTGTTTACTGGAGAAGAAATCGCCATGCGTTCTGACTTGATGAATGCTGAAGTTTCGGCACAGCACTTGCAAATGTTATTGGACGATTATCCCGGTCTTCCCATTCTGCTCTTTTGGGATCGGACTCCTTGGCATCGAGGAAAACCAATTGCGCAGTTACTTGAAGCTAATCCTCGCTTGGAGATTATTTTCTTTCCAACAGGCTCTCCAGAATTGAATCCACAAGAACATGTTTGGAAAGCTGTTCGCGAAGCAGTTAGCCACAATCATACTGAAGATAAGTTGCCTAAACTTGCCGAAAAGTTTTTGAATAAACTCAACTCAACAGTCTTCAAAAGTACCTTCCTAAGAAAATATGGGTTCACTGCCATTTGTCCAAACTCTATTTGATTTACCCATAAGCATCGGCAAAGGATAAAGCAGCTATTTTTCAGTTCTCTGTTTCGTGTACATTTCTTGTATAATAATTTAAACCCTATTTGTGGGGAAAATTTCAAAAAAGTCACATTACACTCTAAATTAAATGCCAAATATTGCGGGATTATTAGATCGCCTCAAACACTTCGTTACCGCAGAAGCAGAAACTCAATATCAATTGCTTCAAGATCAATGGTCGCGCCCACTCAATGAACGGGTAGCACGCGGTTGGGCGATCGAGGGTCTCTCCTTTGTTAGTGCGAAAAGCCCTTATATGCGTTTGCGTTGCACCACAAATGATTCCCGCTTTCGAGAAGGCGATTTACTTGTCCTGCATCGCGGCAACCCGCAAGACCCGAATGCTCTTCAAGTAGAACTTCAATATGATGGGGGCATGGAACTGGAAGTCAGCCTGAAAGATGGCAACGAGTTATTCCTACAAGAATTTCCTACAGGCTGGATTGCCGATCAAGGCTGGTTTGATTCCAGCCCCTTTTATCTATCTGCATTGGACGCCGTTGCCGATACCCAACGCGGACGTAATATTATCCTGCCCTTATTACAAGGGAAGTTGATTCCCAAGCTCGATCCAGCGCGTTATGAGCGAATTTCCAAGCGTTTAGAAAAAACTCAACTCAATCAGAGCCAAAGAGAAGCGGTAGCAGAAGCTTATGCTGCCGCCCTGCTTCATCATATTCAGGGACCGCCCGGGACAGGAAAAACGCTCGTGCTCGCACACCTCGTCCAACTCCTGATTGAAGATGGACAACGTGTTTTGGTCACAGCCCTGACACACCGCGCAATCAATAACGCACTGAACAAGGTTCACAAGCTCGACAACAATATGCCTGTTTGCAAGATAGGCAATGAACTCAGCGCAGACGATCTCCTGCCGGAAAACTTCCGTGATTTCTCAGCTATTCCGCCTGAAATGCTGAAGGGCGGGTATGTAATCGGGGCAACGCCCTTTGCGACACAAACGAAACGCCTTGCCGGGGTAGAGTTCGATGCGATCATCTTCGATGAAGCATCCCAAGTGACCCTACCGCTTGCCATTATGGGAATGCTTGCCGGGAACAAATACATCTTCATTGGCGACGAAAACCAACTTCCCCCGATCTCAATTCTGGCGAGCGCTGCCAAGCCGCCCGATTCGATCTTCTCCTACCTATCAGGGCGTGGGAATACCACCATGCTGGACACCACCTATCGCCTGAATGATGTCCTGACTGACTGGCCGAGTTCCACCTTCTATGAAGGTCTGCTCTATGCCAACGAGGGGAATGCATCCAGACGTCTGAAGCTTTCTCCTGCTGCCACGCTTTGGGATGATGTGCTTGATCCCGATAGACCGGCGGTTTTTGTCGATCTCTGCCATCGCAACACGACTGTCCGCAGCCAAACGGAAGCGGATGTGGTGGTTTCCCTGATTCAGTCCTTGCGCAAGCGCGGGCTTTCTCCGGAAGAAATTGGCGTGGTTGTCCCTTACCGCGCCCAGAGCCGACTGATCCGTAGCCTGTTCCGACGCGTGGAACCGGACGAAAAGGTCTTGGGGCAATTAGTGGTGGATACAGTGGAGCGGATGCAAGGGCAGGAGCGTGAGGTGGTGATGGTTTCCTTTGCCACTGCGAGCCCTGCCTTTGCCGAACAACTGGCTGACTTCCTTTTCCAACCCCAGCGGATCAATGTCGCTGTGACCCGCCCGAGAAGTAAGCTCATCCTGGTAGGCAGTCATCATCTCTTTGCTACTGAGCCGACTGTAAAAGAAAAGGCGGAAGCCTTTGCCCTCATGCGCAGCCTGATTGATGCCTGCGACCAGATTACCATTCCTGATGGGCATATTCGTTAATCTCTATGGCACGCATCCTTCCCGAAAACCCACCCCAAAGCCTGCCTTCAGAAGTCTTGCGTACCTTCAAGGCGCTGAAAGCATTACCTGACTCCTACATCATCTGGCATCATCTCGCGCCGTGGGAGCCTGAATTTCCCGACTTTTTGATTATCAACAAGGAAGGACAAACCTTGCTGGTAAAGGTCAGCCGGGCATCAAAGAACGAGACATCTTCAGCTGCCCAAATGCTTTTGCTTGGCGAAACAGAAGCCCCGCTTGGCGAGGCAGAAGGAGTACTCCTGAATCGCTTTGCTCAAAAAGTTGGCTTACAGATC
>CAZOOX010000031.1:0-33495 GCA_964581545.1 uncultured Anaerolineaceae bacterium | reverse complement strand
ACTCTGGTGGTGTAGATGGATATCTCTTTCAAAAAATTGTGGCAGGCGCGGCTCTAGACGCTGGCGTAGATGCACAAATCATTAAAGAGTTAAAGCAAGGTGCCGATCACCCAATTGCGTTAAACTTCCCCGAAGGCGCATATTTGAAGGGGCTGGTTTGTAGAATAGCTATATAAATTCACCCCAAAAGGGATGGAAAATGGCTCAAACAACTCAATCATTAGAAATGTTCATCCCTCCAACAGAAACACCCGTTCCAACGCCTTCCAGCTCAATAGTAGGCTCGATGACACCCAAGAATTAACCTATACAGCCGGTACAATTTCAACAGGCGATCTAGTGGATCTATATGTATATCGTATTTTTTTCGAGACAAATGGAAATGTCACAACGATCCAACTTCAAACGCTAAGCCAGCAACGCCCTATGGCAGCAGCGCAATTTGAAGTCATTTTAGCCAGTCTGGCATTTTTCACCCCTTAATTTCTCATTTCGAACAACAAGCAAAAAAGACACCAAGCGTCAAATGCTTGGTGTCTTTTCTTTTAGTTACACGCCCAACAAATCTCGCAACGCTTCCATCGTCGCGGAGATAACCTCCGGCGTGGGCATCGAATCGGCGATGATACCGGGGTCTTTCATCCCGTGCCCGGTGCAGACAATGGCGATCTTTTGCCTTTGGGATCAAAATCCCCGGCTTCGATCTCGGCCTTTAAGCCAGCCAAGCCTGCAGCGGATGCCGGTTCCACCCAAACCCCTTCGCTGGCCAAAATGCGCTGCGCTTCAAGGATTTTCTCGTCACTTTGTGCAATAATGCGCCCGCCAGATTCTTCTGCGGACATTAGTGCTTGCTCTCCACGGGCTGGTTTCCCGATACGGATGGCGGTCGCAACAGTCTCGGGATTCTCTACAGGATGCCCCAAAACCAGCGGAGCGGAACCAGCGGCTTGCACGCCCAAAATCCGGGGGAGTTTCGTGCCTTTCACTTCGGCATACTGCTTATATCCCATCCAATAAGCGGAGATGTTCCCCGCGTTGCCAACGGGCAGACAATGCCAATCCGGCGCATCGCCCAGCACATCACAGATCTCAAATGCGCCGCTCTTTTGTCCCTCAATCCGATAGGGATTGATCGAATTGACCAGCGCCAGCGGTGTTTTCTTTGTGATTTCAACGACCATCGTCAGCGCATCATCGAATGATCCTTCGATCTGGATCACATCTGCACCGTAGGCGATTGCACCAGCCAATTTCCCCGCTGCTACTTTCCCCTCGGGGATTAGAACCACAGCGCGCATCCCAGCACGGGAAGCATAGGCTGCTGCCGAGGCGGCTGTATTGCCTGTTGATGCACAAATCACTGTTTCTGCACCACGCCCGAGCGCTTCGCTAACAGCCGCTGTCATGCCACGATCTTTAAAAGAGCCTGTTGGATTCAGGCCTTCATACTTAACGTAAATTTCTGCCACACCCAACTCACGTGCCAAACGAGGCATGGGGATAAGCGGGGTATCACCCTCCAACAACGCGACAGGGCGCGTGTGTTCGGGGAGATCAAATAAATGACCGTAGCGGTCTAAAACTCCTTTGTACGACATAAAACACCTCAATATAAAAATTTGCGAAATACGCGCTTCACAATGCGAAGTGACATTATAATCCCTCGACAAAAGTTTTGGAGCAAAGTTTATGAAAATACATGTAAAAGTCCCCGCAACAACCGCTAATTTGGGGCCAGGCTTCGATGCCCTCGGATTAGCTTTGAATTTATGGAATGAAGCTGAGTTTGCTTGCACAAGCGACAGCAGTATTTCTGTCACGGTTAAAGGTGAGGGAGAGAAGCGTCTTCCTAAAAATGCGGATAATGCTATCGCTCAAGCTGCGTTGATGATTTACGATTTAGCCGGAAAATCTTGCAAAGGTTTGCTTATAGATTGCATCAATCGCGTCCCACTCGGCTCCGGGATGGGGTCTAGCTCTGCAGCAATGCTTACAGGAATGCTTGGTGCGAATGGTTTGCTTGGCAATCCCTTTACGGATGAAGAAATATTGAAATTAGCTATTGAAACAGAAGGGCATCCGGATAATGTTGCGCCTGCGATGTTAGGCGGATTGGTTGCCTCTATTGTCCATAAAGAACGTGTGGTTTCGATGCGCTTGCCCACTAAAGCGAATCATGGTCCCATCCACACTACAATTGTTTTGCCTGATTTCGATTTTCCCACCAGTCAGGCACGCGCGATTTTGCCAAAGGAAATAAGCCGCCCTGATGCAATTTATAATATTAGTCGTGTTGTTCTCGTCACGGAGGCACTGCGAACCGGAAATATGGAATTGCTCGGTATCGCAATGAAAGATAGTTTGCATCAACCCTACAGGCTAAAATTAATCCCCGGTGCGATCAACGCGCTCGAAGCAGGTAAAAAAGCTGGAGCCTCAGCAGTTGCTCTTTCAGGAGCCGGCCCTAGCTTAATCGCATTTACAGCAAAAGAAAATGCGGCGGTTGGCGCAGCGATGAAAGCTGCCTTTGAAAGCGCAGGGCTGGATGCACGTATCTTTGAATTGGGCACGAGCTATGAGGGTGCAGAAGTGACGATCGTGTAATCCCTTGCGATCTAATTGCATTCCCAAAACAAAAATGGCGGCGATAACCACAGGTCTGACGAGATTTCTCCCAACTCTTCTGGACCAAACCCATTTGCTACGAAGTTTGAGAGCCGCAGAGATCTCCGCCCGTGTCATGCCTTCTTCAAAGAGCATACGCACCCCTTTCAACTTCACTTCCCGAGGGGAAGTGTTTCATTCCTTTTTCATCGGACATAGAAAAAGCACCTCCTGCTCTTGATTTTCTCACAGGGGGTGCTTTTTTCGTGTCTACTTTTTCGGGTGCAGTACAAATTGCTCAGTCTTTCTGTACCTATAGTTTCGGCAAAACAATCGATTGCTGCTTCTGATACTTCCCTTTTTTATCCGCATAGGATGTTTCGCATTCTTCATCTGCTTCAAAGAAGAGTACTTGCGCCAAACCCTCGTTTGCATATACCTTTGCGGGGAGCTGGGTGGTATTCGAGATCTCGAGGGTCACAAAACCTTCCCATTCCGGTTCAAATGGCGTTACATTAACAATTAAGCCGCAACGCGCATAAGTCGATTTGCCCAAACAAACCGTGAGCACACTGCGCGGAATACGAAAATATTCCACAGAGCGCGCCAAAACGAAAGAGTTTGGCGGAATGATACAAACTTCGCCTTGAAACTCGACCATCGATTTGGGGTCGAAATTTTTCGGATCAACAATAGCAGAGTGCACATTCGTAAAGATCATAAATTCATCAGCCACACGAATATCATAGCCATAGGATGAAACACCATAAGAAATGACCCCATTACGCACCTGATTTTCCACAAAAGGCTCGATCATTTTTTGCTCAACAGCCGTTTTTCTGATCCAATGATCTGGTTTAAGTCCCATTTTTTTCTCCTCGTATTGGTTATTTACTCAACGCCAAAATATACCACAGTGACCTGATTTTTGCGCACTTCTACGAAGCGTTCCCAGTATGCGCCTGCATAAGAAAAACTAATCCGATAGTCGCCTTCGGGGATGTCCCCAATCGCATGAGTTTCTGCCCAATTATCATCCACGCCAACAGGATGTGTTTCCGGGGCATACGCGTCCAAACTTGCTACCCTTTCAAGGGCATCTTCTGCGCCCCCAACTTTGTCTATCACAAGCGGAACCCGGATCAGTTTCCCTGTCTGGTTTTCGATGCGTACCACGATTCCACCGTGCATCACGTCGAGCGCTTGCAACCAAAGCTCGGGGTTACGCGTGTCGCTGTATTCGTATCCCCCCATACGAACTTCAAAATGGAGATGGCTCCCTATCGCCCGGCCAGACATCCCCACATCCCCAACAGGCTGCCCGGCTTCCACAACATCCCCTTCTGCAACATTGATGATCGAAAGGTGCGCATATAGCGTATAAAGCGGAGCATCCAATTCGGGCAGATCATGCTCAATGACGACCAAGTTTCCGTAAAAACGTTCCCATGGTGAGTAGATCGCTGGTTTATCTTCTGCCGCATGGATCACCCGCCCATCTGCCACAGCAAGAATGGGGACACCAAAGGCATTGATAAATTCAACCCCATGATGCGGGTCTCGTTTCCCGTTGAGCGTTGAGCCATAGCGATAAGCGGGTTCGATTTCATAATTATCTGCTCCACCGATCGGGCGCGCCAGCCAAAAATGACCATCTTCCACGCAAAAGCTTTCGTAGGCGTCGCAGGGGATGGGCGTAGCTGTCGGGATATTCGTCGCCGTTGGGCTAGGCTCTGCCGTTGGCGTGAGCGTTACGGGAATTTCGGTTTGTGTAGCCGTAGATGGAATAGGCGTTGCCGTTGCTGGCGACGGCGTGGAGGGAGGCGTGCAGGCAGTGAGAAGGAAAATGCTGCTAAGAAAAACAGCGTAAAGGCGACCCGCTTCCCTTAACAGCAAAACGCTATTATTTACCAAAAGTTTTATTTTCAATAAAATTCTATTTTTCATCACAACGGGTCGCCCCTACCTTTAGAATTCCAATCCGCCGCGCTCAACCAAAACCTGACGCAGCGCGGCGTCGATTTCATCTGCTTTGGTTTCCAATGCTTTCAACTCAACTAAAAGTTCTTTTGCCTTCGCTTTATCCTTCAACGAACCAAGATTGATCCGTACATTATATCCCGCCGAGGTCAACGCCGCGCGTGCCATCGCCGCACCGGATACACCATCGGTGATCGCGTTGCTGTTCCCCACGCTGGCGACCTTTAGTGCCAGTTCCATCACACGTACGGCACCTTTTGCTGTTGCCAAAGGAACTTCACTGGCATAAAACGTCGCGTCTTGTATTGCTTGTGAGCGAGCGGATTTTTCTTCACCCGTGCCTTTGGGAAGTTTGAAAGCCTGCATGATGGCATCGAAAGATGCGGCGTCTTCGTCCACGGCGGCGGTCAGTTTTGCACGCAGAGCTTCGGATTCGTCCAAGACGGCTTTCATTTCATCTTCAACTTCGGCATATTTCTTTTTGCCAATGCTCAAACAAGCGACCATCGCCACCAGTCCAGCGCCCATTGCTCCAGCGTGCGCTGCTGCTGAGCCACCTCCCGGGGTCGGGCTGCCATCGGCAATTGCATCGAGAAAGTCAACTTTTTGAGCTGCGTCAGCAAGCCGTGTTTCCAATACTTGATCTTTCTCAAACTGGTCAAGCTGTGTGTACCAGACGGCTGTATCCACGAGCGCTTCTTGGGGGATCAAGCCCACCAACTCACTGTGATGGATGCCAACGCCATACCGCTCCGCTTCTCGGCGGATGAATTCCACCACACGGGCAACGGGCGTTTTGCGGAAATTCGTCAGGTTCATTGAGACTTGGGCACGCCCATCAACGAGCAGCCCCATCCCCTTGACGTAGCGCAATCCACCGGATGAATGACGGACAGCTTTGCCGATCTTCTTGGCGATATCGACATCATCCGTCGTCAGGTAGACGTTAAAGGCGATCAACGGATCGCGCGCGCCGATGACGGTTGCTCCCGCTGTGGGAACGTGATGCGGTCCTTCATCGGGGATGCGTTGTTCGGGTGTCCCGACTTCGGCTTTTAGCGCCTCATATTGCCCTCTACGGATCTTTTCCAGTCGCACGCGTTCGGGGCTTTGCGCCGCTTTCTCGTAGAAAAAGACAGGGATCTGCAACTCCATCCCCACACGCGCACCAAGCTTATGCGCAAGTTCGACGCATTCGTCCATTGTGACATCCGAGATGGGGACAAAAGGAACCACGTCCGTTGCGCCAACGCGGGGATGTCCACCTTCGTGTTCATCCATATTGATGAGTTCGCCCGCTACCTTGATGGCGCGAAACGCCGCTTCGGCAACAGGCTTGGGCGATCCCGCAAAGGTCAGGACGGTGCGGTTGTGATCGCTATCCGATGAGCGGTCAAGCAGGCTCACTTCAGAAACGGACTGAACGGCAGCGACGATAGCGTCCACCACTTCGGGGCGGCGGGCTTCAGAAAAATTGGGAATACATTCAACGATTTTTGGCATTTTTTATCCTCAAAGTATAGAAAAAAACAGAAAAAAATGTACAATGAAAATTGTAAACAAGCGACTTATCCTTTAGGAGGAAAGATGTCTGAAGATCTCCACACAACAGAAAAAGAAGAAAAGGGCAAGAAGAAAAATCAAGGGAAACGGTCAAGCAAACATTATACAGCAGTAGTCTATGTCCACGGTATGGGAAGTCAGCGACGTAATGAAGAGGTTAGCAACTTAATTGACCAATTAGATAAATTTTCACATCGAGTGAGTGACTTAGATATGCTTGGAAAGTTGAGCGATATTCAAGCTCACCTGGAAGGAAGTCGTGTCGATGAAGAAAAGAACATATCCTTTATTAGTACCACACACAGAAAAAGAACGGGTGATGAAACTCAAATCGTCAGGTTCTATGAAGCATACTGGGCTCCGATCATGGCAGGCGGCAGTTCAGTTCCAGAGGTCCTAAAGTGGATTTTTCTCCAGGTTCTTGCTCCAATAAAAACGATAAGACAGCCTTGGCGCTCACAAGCTCGTCTACGCCGCACAGCCCTTATATCGCTTTGGCATAATATGAGTGATAAAAGGAAAGCAAAATATGGGTATAAGAAGGAGCATCTTGAAAGAGTACTTAAATTATATGATGACTTTGAAGGGCTTGACGCACGAAGACAATTCAAAAAAGGTTCTCATAAAGATTTTAGAAGCTATATAGGTCAGCAGCAACAGGTTTTGCAACAGGAACTGGAAGAAAAGAGAAAATCGAATCTGACAAAAAAGCAACAAAAAGAGACACGGAAGAAATTACAGGAAACTCAAGAAGAAAACATCCTAACGCTATTGGTAAGGCAATGGAAACGTCATTATCTGATAGGCGAGGTTTTCAATGAATTTGTTCTACTAACTTTGTTCGTTGCCCTTGCGCTGGGAGCTGCTGCATTCTTTGGGGCAGCGGTTATGCTTCTCAACGCACTAGTTGCTATTGACACATCCAATTTACCATTTCAGCTTGATCTGGAAGTATCCTACAAGAACGTTCTTACAGTGGTTGGCATATTTGTTGGCAGTATAGGCATAACAAGTTTTCTGAAGAATTATCTTGGCGATGTCCAAATGTGGGCAACTTATACAGAAACAGATGAGAAATACCTGCGGAGAAAGAAGGTCGTAAAAGAAGCTAGCGACATATTTCATCACGTATTATTAGATCACGATCACTGCGATCGGGTGATCGTTGTCGCACACAGTTTGGGAACCTCTGTTGCCCATGATGCTTTACTTGAAATAGGCAGGTACAATCGCGCTCGGAACATCGGTGGCGCACCAATAATATCCCCTTTGCCACTCATTAGAATAGAACACTTCATATCGCTTGCAACTCCCGTTGATAAAATTTATTACTTCTTTGAAAATTACAAGAGTAAAAGCCACCGATATAATCGTGTCGTTGAACAAATTCGCGGTGACATTAGTGAAGTTCCTTTCGCTAAAAACTCAAAAAGACAAATTCACTGGATCAACTTTTGGGATGCGGCAGATATTATTAGCGGCTCTATCGAATCTCCCCATAACGCTAATCATATTGACCTTCGCGTTGACAACTATCAAGTTTATAACCGCTGGTTCCCTGATCCCAACAAAAGCCACTTCGCGTATTTTGACGATGTCAGAGTACTAAGAATTTTATTTGATTCAATATTTAATCGAAAATACAACTTCGTAGATTATAAAACGATCCCAAAGAAGTCAGATGGAGAAAGCCCTGATTACAAATCTCTGGTAGTTGGTCCTGGTAAGGGCATAATCATCAATAGAATATTCCAGGCATTCATGCTGCTTCTCCCCTGGTTTATTGGAGGGGCGATATTGGGGCACCTTTTTCAAGGCGGTTCATCATTTACCAATACATTAACGATAATTGCCATCATTATTACGTTCGTTTTGGTCATTGGCTGGATCGTCAGCTGGATACGCGGTCATCTTGTATCGTACGATACTCTCCCGAAGCAGTAGACTGAAAAAAATTGGCAAACAAAATCATCCAATGCGCCACTGGTGACCAGTTCGCGCACGGCAGTTAAATACTCATACATCACGGTATCGTCTTCTGCTTGCATTCATAAACACAAATACATATACTGGACATAGAGCCTTTTTGAAAGAATTGGAGGGCAATATGTTCAGACGAAGAACGACCATTTGGGGCGCTGTCATCGTTCTCTCCTTGCTGCTTACACTGGAATCCTGCACACTGACACGAGCGCATACACTCGAAGTTGGGTGCGACGCCAACGAATTGATCGATTTCATCAATATCGCCAATTCAGATGCCGAGCCAGATACCATTTTACTTGCGCCCGGTTGTATGTATCTACTTAATGCCGTTGAATATGAAGATGAGGATGGTCCCAACGGACTGCCGCCTATCAGCACGCCGATCACATTTCGCGGCGAGAGTCCGGAAAATCCATCTCGCATCCAGCGCCTCCATAGCGCGCCGGATTTCCGCATCTTCAACGTGACAGGAACAGGGGTGCTGACGCTGGAAAACGTTGAGCTATCTGATGGCAGTATTCCGGTCGGCGCAGGCAACGGGATATACGGCGGCGGCGGAATACTCAACCTGGGTAGAGTTCACCTGACCAGCGCCCGCATCTTGGAGTGCAGCGCAGGCGGCGCCGGGGGAGCTATCCATAATCGAGGCACGCTGGAAATCGACATCAGCACAGTTGAAAGTAATCACGCCTTTGCCGGCGGAGGTGTATACAATGGGATAAATGGTGTCATCGTAATTACAGGCGGGAGTACTCTTTCCCAAAATACAGCCGAAGCCGACGGCGGGGCAATCAGGAATGACGGCGTGTTGACGTTAGAAGCCAGCAATATCATCGGGAATATCGCCCTTTTCCATGGTGGGGGAATCAGAAACGAACAGAACGCGACTGCCACGTTATTCGATGTCGCTATTCAGGGAAATAAGGCAGAAGGCGCCAGTGGAGGAGGCGGGGGGTATGGAGGCGGGATTGACAACAATGCTGGCACCATGACACTCACACGCAGCAGTCTGACCAATAACTGGGCGCTTGTGGACGGTGGCGGAATCAGAAATTTGGGGATATTTGCTATCAACGAAAGTGTCATTGAAGGTGGTATTGCGGATCGAGGAGGAGGCATTTTCAACGAAGCTACATTGACCATCCAAAACAGCAGCATCGCTTCCAACGAAGCAACCGATGGCGGCGGTATTAGTAACAACGAGGATGGAGATGCAACCATCATTGCCAGCACGATCAAGTGGAACTCAGCCACCCAGGTTGGCGGGATATTAAACCAGGGACAATTGACGCTAGTTAACGTCACCGTTTCCGGTAACTACGCCGAAAGCTTTGGGGGTATCAGCTACAGTGGACCGACCTATATTTCTTTCAGTACTATTGCGAACAATTCCGGCTTGAGAACACAGGGGAATGGAATCAGAATCCTCGGCACCCAGGGACAAATTAAGAATTCCATCGTTGCCAATAATGAACCAACCAATTGCGAAACCACGCAAACTTACATAACACCAGTTGGTGAGAACCTGTCCAATGACAGCTCATGTTCGCTCTTCACCCTGATTGATGATCCTCTTCTCCTCCCGTTGGCAAACAACGGCGGAGGGACCGAAACCCATGCACTTCCCTCCACCAGTCCGGCTGTTGACGCGGCTGCTGATTGCATGGATATCGGTGGTAACACGATTTCAACTGACCAAACTGGAAAGACCCGCCCATCTCCCTTTGGCGGAAGTCAGTGTGATCTGGGCGCCTTCGAGTCGGTCGGGCAATCTATGGCAGCGGGCACTGCGATCTTGCCCCCATCGCCAACACCTCCTCCGACACAGGCATACTACCACTCGGGCACCGCAACCACGAACGCCAATTGCCGCGCCGGTCCCAGCACAGACTACAACGAAACTGGGTTCCTGGCACAGGGCTTCACTGCCCAGATCGAAGGTCGCAATGAGGAAAGCACCTGGCTTTGGATCCAAACCCCAAATGGCGAGGGGCACTGCTGGGTTTCCATGATTGCTGTTGAAATAGACTTCGACCCGGCACCGCTGCCGGTAATCGCCGCGCAACCTCTTCCACCCACGAAGACGCCTACAAAAACCTCCACGCCGGAGCCGCAATGCTGCACGGTAAAGATGCCTTCTTCAGGAATACTCCAGTGCGTTTGTCCCTGCCCGACAGATGCGAAGCCGGGCAATCCATGCGATCCGTAATGCGTGTTTCAAGCGCTCTAACGATTCATTCCATGTCTACTCTTTTTGAAACAACTCACCACTCGTCACCAACTCCTTCACGGCGGCAATGTATTCATATAAAACAGTATCTTCTTCAATGAAGGGTACCCGTTTACGGATGCGCTCGTAGATGGGCGCAGTTCCTTCGCCAAGTACCGCATCTTCACCGATCTCCTGACGACGGAAATCAATGCCTTGTGCGGCAGCCATCAGTTCGAGGGCGAGGATATGCTCCACGTTCGCGGCGACCTGGCGCAGTTTCAGCCCCGCAGTCAAGCCCATGCTGACGTGGTCTTCCACATTCGCCGAAGTTGGGATGCTGTCCACACTGGCGGGATGCGCCAAAACCTTGTTTTCAGTGGCGAGAGCGGCAGCCGTATACTGCGTGATCATAAATCCTGAATTCAAACCTCCCTTTTTTGTCAGAAATGCAGGCAGGGTTTGGGAATTGCTGCATTCGTCCGTTAGGCGCATCATGCGGCGTTCGGAGATATTGCCCAATTCAGTTAATGCAATGGCGAGATAATCCATCGCGATCGCCAGTGGTTCACCATGGAAATTCCCGCCCGATAAAACCGTGATTTTCGGCTCCGAGATTTCCGAAGTTTTAGAAACTTCGGAAATCTTTTCACTTTTTCCATCTTCTATAAAAATAAGCGGGTTATCCGTGACAGCATTCAGTTCGATCTCCATCACCCAACGCGTGTAGGCGATCGCTTCGCGCACCGCGCCGTGGACTTGCGGCATACAGCGCAGGGTATAGGCATCCTGCACGTTGCTGGGATCATAATCTCGGGTAAATTGGCTTCCTTTTAGCAGGCTACGCAAATGTTGAGCAGTATCTTGCTGGCGCGGGAAGGGACGCAAATTGTGAATGCGTGCATCGAAGGCAAGGGGTGTGCCATTCAGCGCTTCGAGGCTGAGAGCCCCGGCGGCGTCCATCACGCCGCATAGACGTTCCGATTTGTGGACGAGCAAAGTGCCGAGGGCGCACATGACTGTCGTTCCGTTGGTAAGCGCCAAACCTTCTTTTGCTGCCAACTCAACTGGTGTCAATCCCACACGCTCCAAAGCTTCTGCCCCAGAAAGTATTTCGCCCTGATATTCAACTTCGCCCATCCCGATCATGACCAAGGTCATGTGGGCGAGCGGGGCCAGATCTCCGCTTGCGCCGAGCGAGCCTTTTTCGGGAATTTGGGGATGAATCCCATGATTGAGCATATCAACGAGCAAGCCCAGGGTACGGGGGCGTATGCCCGAATGTCCACGAGAAAGGGTATTTGCCCGGATGAGCATGATCGCCCTTGTGGTCGGGATATCGTAGAAATCCCCGGTTCCCACAGCATGGCTCATAATGATATTCTTTTGCAGGGTTTTCACATCTTCAAGCGGGATGACTTTATCTTTAAATGCCCCAAATCCCGTTGTGATGCCGTAGGCAACTTCGCCGCGCTTTAGCAAAGTCTGGACGGCTTCAGCCGCTTTTTCAACTTGCTTCTGTGCATCAGCGCTGATCTCAACTTTTGGCATCCCCGCCTTGCCATAAGCGACCTTTACCACCTGCTCGATAGTGAGCGATTGACCATCAAGAAGAATTTTCTCTGTCATTTGCACCTCTGTTTAAGATGCAATTATTATCCCACAGCCTTTCAAAGAAGGTCTAAATTTTAAGAGTAGCGTGCTAAAATACGCTTATGAAAATCCCCGAAAAAGAAATTACAGAGTCCCAACTCATGCGCCACAACGGCGACGATGCCGACGAGAAATGGGTCGCCTACGATGGCATCGTCTACGACGTAACAAGCTGCCCTAACTGGCGCAAAGAAATGCATCGCAATCTCCACTATCCCGGCATTGATCTGAGCGGTGAACTTGCCGATGCTCCCCACGCCAATGATGTTTTTACGCGCCCCTGCGTGAAGGTTGTGGGGAAATTGAAGCAATCTGGATAACGCTTGACAAAACATAAAGCGGACTGTAATATATTTCTAAATGACAATACTTTTATTTACAAAAGGAAATATATTATGAAATTTCAAGCATTTAAAAAGCAAGCCAGAGCTTTACCCGCATTTAACCTGAATGATGCTCGTAAAATCGACCCCAATTTCCACAGGCAGCAATTAGGCTACTGGACAGAAAAAGATTTCATCACCCCGCTCGCAGGCGGCTATTATATCTTTGGCGATCAGGGGATCAATGAAAGAGACCTATTCACGCTGGCAAATAAACTTTATGAACCCTCCTATATCAGCCTGGAGTCGGCGCTTGCCTATTATCAGATCATTCCAGAATCTGTGCTGGGCGTAACCAGTATCAGCGCACGCAAAACGATGGAATATCAAAGTGCCTGGGGAAATTTCAACTACAGGAGCATCAGAGCCACCCTTATCTTTGGCTATTTCGTAGCAAACGCTCAAGAGAAAAATATGTATAAAATTGCCACACTCGAAAAAGCCGTGCTAGATTATCTGTACTTGAACGCAAAGCTAAGAGGCATTGAAGATTTTGAAAGCCTGCGCTGGAATAAAGAGCGGCTGCACAACCTCGAATATAACCAACGATTTGAAAAATACCTAAATATCTTTAATAGCAAAGTACTCTCTCAAAGAGTGTTGGTATTGAAGGAGTACATCCATGCTTGATTTTCAAGAAATTAAAAAACATTACCCCGCTCACCTACAAGTCTTCGAACGAGCCATACTTCGTGAGTATCTGCAAATAAAAATTTTGCAAGCTGTCTTTGAGAGCAAAAAAGCCAGCAAATTAGCCTTTCTTGGCGGCACAGCCTTGCGTATCATTTACGGGAACGAGCGTTTTTCCGAAGATATTGACCTCGACAACTTTGGCTTAAGCTGGGAAGAGTTTGAAGAAGTCATCCTGAAAGTAAAGCGATTTCTGGAGTTGGAAGGCTTTGAAGTGGAGATCAAAAATGTCGCCAAAGGTGTCTACAGGTGCTATATGAGATTTCCAGAACTTCTCTACAGAGAAAATCTATCACCCTTCCAGGAAGAAAAAATACTCATCCAAATAGATACTGCCGCGCAGGGTTATAGCTATCAGCCAGAGATAAAGATCGTCAATAAATTCGATATTTTTACGGAGGTCAGGGTCACACCGCTGAACACTCTATTGGCACAAAAAATCTACACCGCTGTCAACCGAAAAAGAGCCAAAGGCAGGGATTTTTACGATATAACCTTCCTCTTCGCCAAAACAAAGCCGGATTTTCAATTTCTGGAAGAAAAAATGAATATCAGCAATGCCCAAATGCTAAAAAAGGAATTTGCTACAAAAATAAAAGATTATGATTTTCAAATACTGGCCAAAGACGTTGCTCCATTTCTAATGAACAGAAAGCAAATAAAAAGGGTCGAAAAATTCAAAGAATTCTGGGATGATGCAGAAATGGAATAAAGCCCCACCAAAAGGTCTGACCTTTCATTTACGCCGTTAGAAAAACTTGCTACAATACGAGTCAACTTCTATAGGTAAAAAAAATGACACTAAGACCAAGTACGCCCACAGAATATCAGTTTTTCCAAAATAGAAAAAACGAATTTATAAACGCCCATCTCCCCACCGAAGCCCCCGTTTCGCTCACTGTCAACGGCGAAGTTTGGCTTACATTTATGTGTACCCCCTCCCTGCTCGAAGCCCTCGCCATCGGGTTTCTATTCAACGAAGACATCATCAACGATTTTGACGAAGTTGCCGATCTTCGTGTTTGCGAACATGGTGACAATGTGGATGTCTGGCTCAACCACGCCGCAGAGAAACCCAAGAAGTGGACGCGTACATCTGGCTGCACTGGTGGAATGACATCCATCGAGACGAACACAAGTCATGGGCTTGCTCGGCAGCAAAATGGCGTAGTGCTCAACCCCGAAGATATTCCCACCCTGCTAAAAATGCTGGACGAAAATCAAACTCTCTACCGCCAAAGCGGCGGGATCCACACATCCGTGCTGACGGATGGGAAAGAAGCCCTCGTTTCTGCCGAAGATATTGGGCGGCATAACTCCCTAGATAAAATTGCCGGAATAATGTTGATGGACAGGATCGCGCCCAAAACAAGGATGTTACTGACTACAGGTCGGATCAGCTCCGAGATGATGCAGAAGGCGATCCGGCTGGGCGTTTCCGTTGTCATCTCGAGAACATCGCCCAGCTCGGTATCCGTCGAATTGGCAGAAAAAGCAGGTATTACACTGATCGGTTATGCCAAAAGACATCGTTTTAATCTCTATACACATGCAAAGAGAATTATTGAGGAGAAAGAAAATGGATGAAAGTTTAAGAAAAGCGCGTTATGGTCTTTTGCTAGGCATTGGCGTTGGGATTGCCATCGGCACAGGAACGGATAATATCGCGGTAGGCATAGCTGTTGGCGTTGCTCTGGCAGTGGCTTTTTCACAGGGCCTTCGTTCTAAAGAGAAAGAAGGGGAAGATGATACCGAGTGAGCCTATACTCACGACAAATGTCAGACAAATTCAAGAAAGATGCGACTACCTTTGACGTGAGAATAAAAGCATAATAATTAGGTAATTTTCCAAATTCTACTGGAGGCTCTATGTCAGTTAGCACACAAGATCGCAGTGCCCTGATCCCCTTGCTACAACAGGTACAAGTGGAGATGGGGTATGTTCCCCGCGAAGCGATCACCGAGATAAGTAAAGAGTTGCGTGTTTCGACCAGTGATATCTTTGGTGTATTGACCTTTTATGCTCAATTTCGGCTAAACCCGGTGGGAAAACATATGGTCAAGATATGCAGCGGAACGGCCTGCCATGTGCGCGGCGCACCGCTCATTATTGATGCCATTGAAGAAGAATTAAAACTTGAAGAAGGCGAAGATACGACACCAGACAACGAGTTTACCGTTGAAAAAGTGGCTTGTTTTGGTGCTTGTTCATTGGCTCCCGTGATCATCATTGACGATGAGACCAAGGGCAATATCTCTCCCGATCAGGCTCGTAGAATGGTGCGAAAGATCGTCAAAAAAATAGCCAAGGAAAACACCGCAGGTAAAAATGGCGGGGAGGCTGTCAATGAGTAATTACACTGCCATCCGTGAATGGGCGGATACCGAGATCGCCCAAGTTGCTAAAAAAGCGCGCATTGCAATCGGCTTGGGCACCTGCGGCATCGCTGCTGGCGGGGACAAAATTCTGGTAGCAGCAGAAAAAGCCATTGCTGAGGGTGAGATCAATGCCGAAGTGGTTTCAATTGGTTGTATCGGTATCTGCCATAAAGAACCACTGCTTGATATTGAAATCCCCGGGATGCCGCGCTTGAGCTATGGTCCTGTGACGGCTGGTGAAACGAAGAAAATTCTTGAGAGTGTCTTTGTTCACGGTGAGTACGATCATAAAAAAGCGCTCGCCACGATTGACGATGAGCCTGTTTCTGAAATCCCCTCCTGGAACGAGATTCCCTTCTTTGGGCCGCAAAAGCGAACGGTTTTGCGCAACTGCGGTTTTATTGACCCTGAAAAGATCGAAGATTATATCGCCAACGATGGCTACGCCGGGCTCTCTCGTGCGCTGACAGAGATGACAGCTGCAGAGGTTATTGAAGAAACACTGACCGCTGGCCTACGAGGACGCGGCGGCGCGGGTTTTCCCGCCGGACGTAAGTGGAGCATCGCGGCTGATAATATCAACACCTATAAAGCCAATAACCCCGATGCAGATGCTTTCGGTTACGTGATCTGCAACGCCGACGAAGGCGACCCGGGCGCATTCATGAACCGCAGTGTGCTTGAGGGCGATCCGCATTCGGTGCTGGAGGGGATGACCATCGCAGGTTATGCCATTGGTGCTTCGTACGGCTATATTTACTGTCGTGCGGAATATCCGCTGGCGATCGACCGTTTGAAATTAGCTGTAGAACAAGCCCGCGAAAAGAATTTGCTCGGCGAAAATATTCTCGGCACTAATTTCTCCTTTGATATCAAGATCAAGGAAGGGGCCGGTGCTTTTGTTTGCGGAGAAGAAACTGCTCTCATCGCATCTGTTGAAGGGGACAGAGGCATGCCCATGCCACGTCCGCCTTATCCCGCTCAATCCGGTTTATGGGGCAAGCCCACGATCATCAATAATGTCGAAACGCTGAATAATGTCCCCGTCATTCTTTCCCAAGGTGCAGAAAGCTGGGCCGCAAACGGAACAGAAAAAAGCAAAGGCACAAAAACTTTTGCGCTCACGGGCAAAGTCCAAAACACCGGCTTAATTGAAGTCGAATTGGGTATGAGCCTGCGCGAAGTGATCTACGATATTGGCGGCGGCATTCCCGATGGAAAAGAGTTCAAAGCCGCGCAAACGGGCGGCCCTTCGGGTGGATGTTTGCCCAAAGAGCAACTCGACTTAACCATTGATTACGAAGCTCTTGCAGAAGCCGGCTCAATCATGGGATCGGGTGGTCTGGTCATCATGGACGAATCGACCTGTATGGTCGACGTCGCCCGTTACTTTTTGACCTTTACCCAATCTGAATCTTGCGGGAAATGCGTTCCCTGTCGTCTGGGCACAAAGCGGATGTTAGAAATTCTGACCCGCATCACAGCCGGGCACGGCACGATGGAAGACTTGGACGCCCTAGAAGAGTTGGCCCCATCGGTACAGACTTCTTCACTCTGTGGTTTGGGGCAATCCGCGCCCAATCCGGTATTGACGACACTCAAATATTTCAGAGAAGAATACGAAGCCCATATTCTCGATCATCGCTGCCCTGCGGGACAATGTAAGGCACTCATTACCTACTCAATTGACGAGCACGATTGTACCGGTTGTCAGGTTTGTTTGCGCGCCTGCCCCACCGAAGCAATTACCGGCGCACGCCGTGAATTACATGTTATTGATCCTGAACTATGCACCCGCTGTGATACTTGCAGGCAGGTTTGTAAGTTTGATGCGGTTTTGGTCGAATAAATTTGAAAAATCTTCAAAATTCCTATCCCCGCCGCAAGCGGACGGGGTATTACGGAATTTTGCCCCTACGGGTACAGATTTTTCTTAATGCTCGGAACCCTCGTAGCAAGCTACGGGGTATTCAGAGAAGAATAAATTCGCTTTGGTTTCGATACGCTGCGGCACGAAAAAACTGTGCCTTCGCTACTCAACCGCCGCTAGCATCTCTTTCTAAAGGAGATTTTCTTATGGCTTGGATGTATATTCTCCAATGCGTAGATGAATCTTATTATGTTGGCTCTACCAAAGATTTAGAAAGGCGTTTCGCAGAGCATCAAAGTGGAGAAGGTGCAATTTATACAAGACATAGATTACCTGTGAGACTAGTTTACTGCGAAGAGTATGAACGAGTTTCTGATGCTTTTTACCGAGAAAAACAAGTGCAAGGTTGGCGCAGAGATAAAAGAGAAGCACTCATCAATGGCACGCCAGAGCTTCTACCTAAGCTTGCAAAGAAGATTTTTGATAAAGAGAGATTAGCAGGACATCCTTTATTTACAAAGACAACCAGCGGCGATTGAGTAGGGTGACAGCATTACCGTCACCCGTATCGAAATCAAAGCGGCGTATTAGATACCCTCTTTAGAGGAGAATTCATGAAAAATATCACCCTTACCATAGATCATAAAAAAGTCGAAGTTCCCGAAGGCAGCACCGTTCTGGATGCTGCTCGCGCGGCAAACGTTTACGTCCCCACCCTTTGCGATGACCCGCTGCTTGAGCCTTTCGGCGCTTGCCGCATGTGCATCGTCGAGATTGAAGGCTATCGTGGTTTGCCGACCTCCTGCTCCACGCCCGCAGCGGATGGGATGAAAGTCCGCACGACCAGCGCGTTGATCGAGGAAAACCGCAAGACCACGATGAACCTGATGCTCTCCGATCATCCGCTGGACTGCCAGCACTGCACCGCTAATATGAAATGCGATCTGCAATATGTGGCAGCTTACGTTGGTGTGCGCGAACAACCTTATGAAGGCGAAGCTCGCTCCTATGAGAAGGACGAGAGCAACCCTTTCTATGGGCGTGACCTTGAAAAATGTATCTTGTGCGGGCTTTGTGTCCGTGCTTGTGATGAGCTTCAAGGGCGTCAATCCATCAGCTTTGGCTACCGTGGCTTTGAAACGAAGATCACGGCTCCCTTCGATCTACCAATGTGGGACTCCACTTGTGAATCCTGCGGGCGTTGTGTGGATATGTGCCCGACAGCCGCACTCTATGACAAGAGCGAGCTGAAGCACGGCCTCCCCACCGACGAAACGAAAACCGTCTGCCCCTACTGTGGCGTGGGTTGCGGCCTGATCGTTGAAACTCGTCATGGCGAAATCATCGGCGTGCGTGGGGACCGTGAGAACTCGGTCAACGAAGGGCATACCTGTGTGAAAGGACGCTACGGCTGGGAATATGTTCAGCATCCCGACCGAGTGAAGAAGCCGCTCGTGCGCAAGTATTTGCTTGAGGGCAAGAAAAAGTCCGAGATCGACCGAAACTCTTCGGATTGGGATTGGGCAGAAACAAGCTGGGATACGGCACTCGATATCACGGCCAGCAACCTGGCCCAAATCCGCGATCGTCACGGTGCCGATTCCATCGGCTTCCTGACATCCGCAAAATGTCTGAACGAAGAAAACTATCTAATGAATAAACTGGCGCGACAGGTCATCGGCACGAATAATATTGACCACTGCGCCCGGCTCTGACACTCCAGCACTGTAGCCGGTCTGGCTACCACTTTTGGCTCGGGCGCAATGACCAACGCCATGGACGACATCGCTGAGAATGCAACAGCCTTTTTCATCATTGGTTCAAATACGACTTCACAGCATCCCGTTTTCGGGACGAAGTTACGCCGTGCAATCCAACGACGCGGCACACCGCTGATTGTCTGCGACCCACGTCGGATCGATATTAGCGACCTGGCAACCCTCCATTTGCAACATAAGGCGGGGACAGATACCGCGCTCATAAACGGGTTGAGTTACCTGATCCTGCAAAATGGGCATGAAGATACCGAATATATCGCCGAGCGCACCGAAGACTTTGAAGAATATCGCGCTGTCATTCAGGATTATCCCCCTGAAAAGGTGAGCGAGATCACGGGCGTGCCTGTAGCGCAACTCAAAGAAGCCGCCGAGATCATGGGCACGCATAAGCCGATGGCCGTGATGTGGGCGATGGGCATCACCCAGCATATCAAGGGCGTCCGCAATGTGATGGCGCTGGCTGGTCTGCAAATGATGCTCGGAAATATGGGCGTTTCGGGCGGCGGCACAAATCCGCTACGTGGACAAAATAACGTGCAGGGCGCTTGCGATCTGGGCGGTCTGCCGAATAATTTCCCCGGCTATCAAAAAGTTTTCAACGAAGATGTGCAGAAGAAATTCGCGGCAGCCTGGGGACGCGGCACCGCTCCCAAAACGGGCAAAACCGTCACCGAGTTGATTCCCGAAGTGCTCGAAGGCAATACCCATGCCATTTACGTACTCGGCGAAGACCCGATCATGTCGGACCCCGACACCAAGCATATCCGCGCCAATTTCGAAGCCTGTGACTTCGTCGTGCTCGAAGAACTTTTCGAATCTGAAACCGCGCCATACGCGGATGTCCTGCTCCCCGGCGCATCTTTCGCTGAGAAGACAGGCACATTCACCAATACGGAACGCCGCGTGCAGATGGTGCGACAGGCGATCGCCCCCGTTGGGGAATCCCGTCCCGACTGGCAGATCATCTCTGACCTTGCGCGGCGGATCATCGCTCTCACCCCTGAGTTGGCCTCGTTAGAAGGGCCCTACTCCGGCTGGAACTATGATTCCACCTCCGCCATTATGGACGAAATTGCTGCTGTCACCCCCCAATATTCGGGCATCTCCCACGAACGACTCGAGAACGGCGAACGCCTACAGTGGCCCGTCAAAGGCTACGACCACCCCGGCACACCGATCCTGCACGTGGGCGAATTTGCGCACGGCAAAGGGATATTCAAACCCATCGAGCATGTGCCCCCCACCGAATCCCCCGACGAAGAGTACCCCTACATCATGTCAACGGGACGTGTGCTCTACCACTGGCACGGCGGTCAGATGACTCGCCGTGTGGAGGGCATCATGAAGGTCTACGGCGAATCGCTCGTCGAAGTCAATCCCGATGATGCCGCGAGCCTCGGCTTGAATGGCGGTGAAAACCGCATCCGCCTGACATCGCGGCACGGCAGTATCGAGAGCAAAGCCCTCGTCACCGAACGCGTACCGCCCGGCATGGTCTACGCCAACTTCCACTTCCCCGAAGCCTCGGCAAATGAGCTGACGCATGCATCACTAGACCCCGTTGCGAAGATTCCGGAGTATAAGGTTACGGCGGTGAAGGTGGAGAAGGTTTAGCAGTAAGCAGTATTCAGTTTTCTGTAATCAGTAAAAAGAAGAAAGCCCTTCGAGATGTGAAGTCTCTGAGGGCTTTTTGTGTCGGGGAGATGAGTGCGTCGCACCTCCACAAACGAGCTTTTGTGCAAGCCCGAACATCGCCCGTTTAACGCGCTGATGCTTGGAATGAAGGTGCGACACACTACCGCCAACACTTAATCCCAAAACAAATAATGCCGAAATTCTTTTTCTGTTTTCTCAGAGGGGATGTAATCCATCACAAATGCTCTATATTCTTCTGGTGAACCAAAATTCTCTCGCACAAACTCTCGATCAACGAGTGTTCCATTCCTTTGCCCAACAAACTCGAGATAATTTGAATAATGCCATTGCTCAGGATTTCTCACCATATCGGCTTCAACGGGGTTGCGATGAATATAGCGGCAAAGATGCAAGAGATATTTCTCACTTTCAACCATGATCGCCTGAAAAGGCCCTTCAAAAAGCGTACCTGAAAGTCCATATTTATGATTAAATCTCTTCGGATAGATATTAAAAACAGCTTGCATGAAATCATTTAGCTTCGCATCCCCGTTTTGGCGAAATAGAAAGTGATAGTGATTACTCATCAGGCAATAGGCGATCACTGAAATATCAAACACGCTCATTTTCTCTTTGACCAAATTCAGCAACATAATATAATCCACATCGCTTCGAAAGATATCCATTTTATGTGCGCCGCGATTATAGACATGATAATAGTGGTTGGGGAGGAAAGGAACATTTCTTCGAGCCATACAAAATCTCCGACAGAATAGTGCATCGCAACACAAACATTGCGTCGCACCTCCACATACGAACATATGTCCCATCCTGAACAATGCCTGTTTAACGAAGCAATGCTCAAAGTTGAGGTGCGATGCACTGCTGCGCTCAGCCGCTGGGGGCTACGCCCCCAGACCCCCGCTTCAGTTTTCAGAAGTTCAGAAATCAGTACTCCCTCCGGTCGCAGAACTATGGTGAGCGGGAGCAGCGGAAACCGATGTAGAAGTCCGTATATGACGGGGCGTACCTGAAGCGAATGGCAGAGCGAAGGTTGAAGTCGTTGCTGAGCCACGAGCCACCACGCAGCACTCGGCCGTCCGAAGAAGTCAAATCTTCACGCCCATCCATCGCATCATAAGGATAATCTTTATACAAGCTAGATGTCCACTCCCAGACATTCCCTGCCATGTCATAAGTCCCATAAAAGCTTTGCCCCGCTGGAAAACTACCGACAGGCGAAGTTTCTTCGTATCCATCGTCATAATTGGCATCTTTATGATCAAATGCACAGTTTACATCACAAAAATTTGCTTCGCCATCAGCTAAACCATCGCCCCAAGGATAGGTCATCTGGCTTTGCGTGTCTTCGTTCCAACCTGCGGCTTTTTCCCATTCCGCTTCTGTTGGCAGGCGGCGTCCCACCCATTCACAGTAAGCTTGTGCATCATTCCATGAGATATGTACGACAGGGTGATCGCTCAATTCGAGAATATCTGAATTTGGGCCTTGGGGATGCTGCCAATCTGCACCTTCTACTAAACTCCAAGAGCCAACATAGGATTCTCCATTTTTCTCAGCATCCGTCTCGTAACCCGATTGCTCGACAAAAACGCCGAACTGAATATTTGAAACTTCAGCCTGGTCGATCCAGTAGGCATCCAGATATACCGTGTGAACGGGTTTTTCGTCATCATATTGCTCGCTGCCCATCTGAAACTCTCCTGCTGGGACGTAGACCAACGTCATGCCGTCTTTTTCTGAAGTCATTGTGCTGCCAATGCCAAGCGTAGGGGTTGCTGCAGCTGGTATTTCCGTCGGTTGCTCTGTAGCAATAGGCGAAGATGTAGAAGCTGGCAAAACCGATGTTGCCGTTGCAGGGAGTGGCGCATCAGGAACTTTGGTAGGCTCAGGTTTTGCAGGCAGATCAATATTACCTATGATGTAACCCAGCAAGAAAAGAAGTGCTATCCCACCGCCTATGAAGAGAGGGAGTTTTCCCATGTCACGAAAGAATTTCCGAATTCTTTCCACTCTTTCCTGCTGGCGTTCTTTTTTCAAGACAACTTGGCGCGCTTTTTCTTCGGCAGCTTTCTTCTCTTTTTCTGCTTCCGCCTGTTTTCTCTTTTCTTCTTTCTCTTGCGCTTCTTGCTGCTCTCTTCTTTCTACTCTCTTTCTCGCTTCTTCCCCTTCTCTTTCCTTACGAGCCTTTTCATCAGCTATCCGCTTTTCGTTGACAATGCGTTCGTTTTCAGCTTTCTCGTCCTCTGCTTTCTTCGCTCGTTCTTTTCTGGCCTTTCCTTCCGCTGGGATAATTGTGGAAACCCCTAACTTCCCCGCGCGGATATTCAAACTCCCCAAAAGACGTTCATAGGCCCAGTCTTTGCGCTTCTCAGGGAAATAATCAACATATTGCCAGGTCTTTAAGCTGCGCGGCATCACGCAATCATCCAAGCGAAGGGGAACGATAAAAACAGTGCCGGCGGGTTTGTATTTGGCGATATTCAGGACGGTGCGCAACTCATATTGAATATATCCCTCTTTGCTGACCGAGTTCTTCGAGAGAAAAGCAACCACAAGCTCGGTTTCTTCAACCGCCTTCTCGATCTCCATATCCCAATCCTGCCCGGGGTAGAGTTTCTCCTCGTCCAGCCAGGGGTCGATCCAGCCTTCGGCTTTCAAGCGTTGATAGATTTCCCGCACGGCGGGCTTATCGTCCGAGGAGTGGCAGAGAAAGACTTTGAGTTTGCGATTCGAGGTGGAGGCCATACTTGTCCCATTTCTGGTGATGGTTGGATGGAGAAATTATACCGTAAGGAGCAGTGCGTCGCACCAGGTTTAACGAGAGTTTGATTTAGCCCATACAAATTCCGTTCAACGGACAAATGCCCATCGAGATGGTGCGACGCACTGCTCAAACTCACCTATTCAATCAAAGAAATAATATCGCAACCCTTTCGCAGTCTTGTCAGGCGGCTCATAATCCATCACAAAATCGCGATATTCGTCAGGTGTACCGAAATTCTCGCGCACGAAATCATAGTCAACGAGTTCACCTTTCCTTTTCCCGACAAACTCAAGATAATTGGAATAATGCCATTGCTCTGGTTTTCTGACCATATCCGCTTCAACGGGGTTGCAATGAATATATCGACAGAGGTGCAGCAAATACTCATCGCGCTTGACCATAATTGCCTTAAAAGCCCCTTCAAAAAGCGTTCCAGATAAACCATATTTCTTATTGAAAGTTTTCGAGTAAATATTAAAAATGGCCTGCATAAATTGGCTAATAGTCGCATCCCCCGTTTTGTCTGAGCAAAAAATGATAATGATTATTCATCAAGCAATAGGCTATTACTGAAATATCGAATTCTACTGATTTCTTTTTGAGCACTTTCAAGAGATAAATATAATCACGATCATCTCGGAAAATATCCGCCTTATGTGCGCCGCGATTGTAGATATGATAATAATGATCGGGGAGAAAAAGAACTTTTCTGATCGCCATAAAACCTCCGCTTTCCGATGGAAATTATACTGCAACGTGTAGAGCGTCATACCATATTACGCACGAATGACATACTGTAGACAGACAAAATTTGCTATACTCTCATAGAAGATTAAAAATAAGAAAAAATATTAAGGAGACCAGTAAATGGCTACCGTAAAGGATTTAATTGAAATCAAAAAAGATGGCAGTAATTACTCCATAGGGGGCACAGAGAGTGTACTCAAAGCCATTGGCGTCATGGCAGACGCCAATATCAGCGCTGTACTTGTTACTGAAGGAGACAAGATCGCCGGCATCTTCACCGAGCGCGATTACCTCCGCAAGGTCATATTAAAGGGGCTTAGTTCAGACACAACACAGGTAAAAGACCTGATGACCAAGGATATGTACACTGTCAGCTCAGATACAGCTGTAGATGATTGCACCGCGCTGATGATAAAACACAATATTCGTCACCTCCCGATCGTTGACGACAATCAATTGATCGGCGTTATCTCCATGCGAGATGTGGTCCAGGTCTCCCTGGAAAATCGCGACAGCACTATCATCGGCCTTGAGAACTTCATTCTTGGAAGTGGATTTGCGACCTAAAACCTGACAAGTGAAACATGAAAAGTGAAAGCCCTTCGAGATTGGTGTTTCGGAGGGCTTTTGCATTCATGTTGTTTTTTAGCAGAGGTTAGCGGGTAAAAAATGCCACCAACTGATCTAATCTCAAATTCCCATCATAGGCCATTCCTTCCCATCCCTTCTTCAGTTTCCCCTTCTCCCCACCCTCATCCCCCAACGCCGTGACGATGATCTCCGCCCCCGAAAGGTCTTCGTTTTTGGTATAGGGATTCGTCGTCGCGACAACGCGTATCCCTGCCGCGTGGGCAGCGAGAACGCCCTGCCGTGAATCTTCGATAACGAGGCATTCGTGGGGCTGCAATCCGCTTTTTTGGAGGGCAAGCTGATAAATCTCAGGGTCGGGCTTTTTCATCTTGACCACATCTCCAGCTAGAACAAAGTCAAATTTTACATCGCTCAACATCGTGCGAACGACAGCCCGTGCGGCGCGCTCCGTGGACGTGGTGCATATCCCCAAAATTAGTCCCGCATCATTGATCTCTTTCATCAATCGTTTTACGCCAGAGCGCAGCGGCAGTTTCCCGCTCTCGATCAATTCGATGAAAATATCCGTCTTATGCTTATGCATTTTTTTAATCAATTCATCGCTAATGCTTATGCCCTTCTGCTGAAAATAATGCTTCATCCGCTCTTTGCCGCCCGCAACCTGAAGCATTTCGTGATAAAAATCCACACTCCATTCAAAGTCAAAGCCAAAGTCCTGAAAAGTCTGGTTGAAGGCTACGCGATGACCATCGCACTCGGTATCAATGATGACCCCATCCTGATCGAAAAAAACTGCCTTTATTGCTGCCATAAAGAGATTATATCGTAACGAAAAGTGTGTCACTCATAACGAATTTGTCAATCAAATGTTAAGAATCTCCTCAGCCATCCATGCTACAATTCGCACATGCGCAAGACAATTCTATTCTTACTCATTTTCATCCTTAGCGCCTGCACCACTGCACCTGAAGAAGCCCCCGATTGGGAAAATTACGACCCCTTCGATGTATCAAATCCGCAGGCAGCGATTCCCCTTTCCACATTATTGCCGCCCACCCGTGCAGCGGGTGAAGCCATCTCTACGCCCACGCCAAATGCAGCGCGTTTTCTGCCCGCGGCTGAGCAAGGCTCCGGTTTCAAGATCATCCCCGATTCTGAGTTGGTTTATGGTCCCGCCAGCCTTCTTTTGGATATGGAAATTTATCTCAAAGGCAAGGATGGTTACCTAAAAACTTACGAACAAGAAGTGGATGGCGAAATCTTGAGCGGCGCAGAGATCATCACCCGCGTCGCGCAGGATTATTCCGTGAATCCCCGCCTTTTATTGGCTCTGCTCGAATATCAAAGTGGATGGGTGACTCAACCAACGGTTTCCGAGACCAATTTCCCGATGCGATATTATACAGAATGGTATGCGGGACTTTACCGTCAGCTTGTTTGGTCTGCCAATGAGCTTAATCGTGGCTATTATCTTTGGCGTGCCAACGCAGTGACTCAGTGGACGCTCGTGGATGGAGAGGTGGTCGGCGTTAACCCCAGCATCAACGCCGGGACAGCAGCGCTGCAAAACTATTTTGCCACGCTCTATACCCGCGAAGTCTGGGATTACGATGTTTCAGATGAGGGTTTTTTCTCCACTTACGAAGAACTTTTTGGCTATCCTTTCGATTATGCCATCGAACCACTTTTACCAACAGGATTATCACAACCCCAATTAACTCTCCCCTTTGAACGTGGAGAAACCTGGTCGTATACCGGTGGCCCCCATGGTGGCTGGGATGAAGGCTCAGGTTGGGCAGCGCTAGATTTTGCCGTCGGCGAACCGCTGGGGTGTATCCCCTCCGAGGCTTGGGCTGTTGCATCTGCACCTGGCGTCGTTGTCCGCTCAGAGAATGGAGCTGTTGTTCTTGATCTCGATGGAGATGGTTACGAGCAAACTGGCTGGACTTTGCTCTATATGCATATGGGGTCCGAGGGACGTGTCCAAAACGGGAGCAAGCTAGATGCTGGCGCGCGGATCGGCCATCCATCCTGTGAGGGTGGTTTGTCGAATGCCGCGCATTTGCATTTTGCGCGCCGCTACAACGGAGAATGGATTCCCGCTGATGGCAAGATCCCCTTTATACTTGATGGCTGGGTTTCAAGCGGAACCGGTGTCGAATATGATGGCTTTTTGCGAAAAGGCGGTAAAAGCGTCGAAGCGTGGGATGGGCAAAACGCGAAAAACGAGATCAAGAGATAGGTGTTTTTTGAAAGTTTACATTTCTTTTTTCTTGCTCCTTGTCATTTTTCTCACATCTTGCAGCCCAAAGGAAATCGTCCCGACAAAGGCAACGATGCCAGTTCCCACCATAGCAGAAAGTTCTCCTACGCCAAGTGCAACATCGACACAAATATCACCGATATTTACGGCTACGCCAACGCCCGTTCCTTTTGTTTGGTTGGGCGCGATCTCTTTACAATATCTTGCTCCAAGTGAAGCCGAGGCAACGATCGTCGCCAACGCTCTGGGACATTTGCCTTATAATGCTCACCCTTCTAATATGTGCGGCCCTTTGGCTGGGGTCATTTTACGGGATGGCAGTATTATCAGCGCCAGCACAGACCTAAAAGATTTTTGGCTGCTTAATCCACGCACGGAGTCAGATATTTTAGCCAGGATTTTTCCAGAAAAGCGCTTTGAGCTAAGAGAAATTCGGACTCCATTAGATCAATATGACTTCGCTAAAGATCCGCTTTTTGTGGGTGATTTCCTTTATTTATATGCTGGACCTAATGGAAATTTCGACCATATGCTCACCGTTACTCGTGTAGATGAAAAAGGTAGAGCATTTACAGTGACTAACGTCAATACCGACGATGGGTATATAATTGATGAGTTCATACTCTATGATCCCAACGCGCTTGACGAGGGATTATTCTATCGCTGGAATGACCGCGACTACAGTCATTTAGGACTAACAGGTTCTGGCGGATTTGATATTTGGCGTTTACGCTAGGCTTTATTTAAAACATGAAAAAAACGATCATCCTATTCTCACTCTTTTCCATTTTCCTTGCTTCTTGCGGGCCAAAACCCGATCTATGGGGCAAATACAGCACGCCTACACCCGAAGGCTTTGCTCTGGCACAGGCTGCTCCAGTAGCGATCATCACGCCAACGCCCATTGAAAGCCAAAGCCCGGTTACAGAAACACCACCAACACTTCAACCAACATCAGCGCCGCCGCAAAATACAGCAACACCCACCCAAAAAGTTTCCTCGCGCCCTACCCAACAGGGTGAAACGATCCTTTATTATTCACAATCGGGAGATACCCTCGAAGTTGTCGCCATTCATTTTGACGTGGAAGTAGAAAGCATTACATCTACAGAAGAACTCCCTGATTCCAAGACCCTGCTTGACCCTGAAACTTTGCTCCTGATTCCCAATGATTTTGAAGAACATCAGGCTGCTGAAAAGATCTTCCCCGACAGTGAAATCGTTTTCTCTGCAACAGGAATGGATTTCAATACGCTTTCCTATATCGCTGATGCCCAAGGCCATTTAAGCGACTATAAAGAATACCTCGGCTCTACCGGCTGGACAACAGGTGCTGAAGGCATAGTGCGTCTTGCCGAAGAAAATGCGCTCAACCCCCGCCTGTTGGTTGCCCTGCTCGAATATGAATCAGGCTGGGTTCTAGGCGTTCCCGGCAATTTGCAAAAAGAAGAATACCCTCTCGGCTATGTAGATACGCGTAGACGCGGCATGTATCGTCAAATGTTGATCGCTGTAGAAGATCTGGCACAAGGCTACTACGGCTGGAGAGAAGGGACATTGACCGAATTAACCTTCCCGGATGGAAGTACACAGCGGATCGCTCCTGACCTGAATGCGGGTTCCGTTGCCATTCAGTATTACTTTGCCCAAAAATTAAACCCCGAACGCTGGGCACAAACTATCGACCCACGTGTGGGCTTCCCCGCGCTCTACGAAGAACTTTTCGGCGACCCCTGGGTGCGCGCAAATGCAGTGGAGCCCCTTTTCCCAGCAGGCTTAGAACAACCCAAATTGGCTCTCCCCTTCGAGCCGCGTCAGGAATGGGCTTATACCGGTGGTCCTCACGGCGCTTGGGGACGTAAAGGCGCGAACGCCGCGCTAGATTTTGCCCCTGCTAATGACTATAGCGGTTGCGCAGAAACAGAGAAATGGGTCGTAGCGTCTACACCGGGGCTGGTCGTCCGTTCTGAGCAGGGAGCAGTCATGGTTGACCTTGACGGAGATGGCAATGAAGAGACCGGCTGGAACTTGCTCTATATGCACATCGCCACAGAAGGGCGTGTTGCATTGGGCACATGGCTAGAGATAGATGATCGTTTGGGGCAACCATCTTGCGAAGGAGGTGCCTCAACAGGCACTCATCTCCATTTTGCACGAAAATACAATGGCGAGTGGATCTTGGCAGATGGCCCGCTTCCCTTTGACCTCGATGGTTGGATCGCCCATGCTGATGAAAAAGATTATGCCGGCACATTAACTCGAGGTGAAGAGACAATTACAGCAAGCCAAGTTGGAGAAAAATGGTCAGTTATCTTCCGCGATAACCCCGATGACGCGGAAAATAGTGAAGAAGAAGGGGAATAAGGTTCTTTCTATTAATGTTCAAATTCAGGAAAATAATGCGTATCGTATATTACGCAGTATTCACTCTTTTTCTTATCGGCTGTGCAGAAAGCAACACTTCTTTTCAGTTTGCCGCAACCGCTGCCCCCTCTCCCGAGGCCACATCTACTCCTTATACATCTCGCCCTGTCTACAAACCGGGTGAATTGGTCGAGTATTTTGCGCAAACGGGCGATACCATACCGGGGCTTGCCGGGCGTTTTAACAGCAGCGAAGAGGAAATTTTTGCTGCAAACCCCATTATCCCCGCTGATGTGAGCACCCTCCCCCCGGGATTTCCAATGCAAATTCCGATCTATTATTTGCCGCTTTGGGGGAGCCAGTTCCAAATTATGCCGGATTCTGCTTTTATAAATGGACCTGCTACGGTGGAGTTTGACTCATCCAGTTTTGTTGATGCTTATCCCGGCTGGCTTAATGGTTACAAAGCTTATGCCGGTGGAGAAAATCGAAGCGGGGCAGAAATTGTCGATTATGTTGCCACAAATTTTAGCGTTAGCCCCCGTCTATTATTGGCTTTGCTTGAGTATCAGGCTGGTGCACTCACAGAATTGGAAGAACCTGATACGCCTTACACACTCAGTTATGTCGAACCGAAATCCCATAAAGGGATGTATCTTCAACTTATTTGGGCGGCCAATACGCTCAATAATGGTTATTATGGCTGGCGGGATGGCTCATTGACCGAATTTGACCGCGAAGATGGACATCTCGAAAGACCTGATCCATGGCAGAATGCAGCTACGGTCGGTATCCAGTATTTTTTTTCGCGCAACCACGCCGGGGTCACGTACGAAAAGGCGATCGGGGCAGAGGGGCTGTACGAGACATATACCACGCTCTTTGGCGATCCGCACGTGGATGAGCGTATCCATATCCCAGGTTCTTTAAAGCAGCCCGAGTTCATTCTCCCTTTTCCTCGCGGCCGAACCTGGACATATACCGGCGGTCCGCATACAGGATGGGGTGAAGGCGCGCCTTTTGCGGCTATCGATTTTGCGCCCCCAACAGAATTTAGCGGATGTTTTGTTGCTGACCCACAACAATTTACAACGGCAATAGCAAGCGGAATGGTAACGCGCGTAGATCGCGGCTTGGTGATATTGGATCTTGATATGGATGGTGATGAGCGCACAGGTTGGGCTATTATCTATTTGCATATCGCTACACCTGATCGCCCAAAATTGGGCAGCATTGTCAATGCGGGAGACTCTCTGGGCTACCCCTCTTGCGAGGGAGGGAAGACAACGGGAACGCATATTCATATTGCCCGAAAATACAACGGCGAATGGATCGCAGCAGATGGGCCAATCCCTTTTGATATGGAAGATTGGATCCCGCATAATGGTGCAGAAGCCTACAAAGGGACCCTCTCTCGCAACGGGATCATTGTAACCGCCAGTTCTGTATCTGGTGTACATAGCCAGATCACTTCTGCGGCAGAATAGATTTTGCTCATGTGCCGAAATTGTGCAAAGATATGTCATTGCGAACCCCTTTGTACGGAAGACTTCTTCCTAATAATTCCAAGAGAGAATTTTCTACACGGAGGGCATGAAAAACACGGAGAAAGCTTTTGCTCTTTCCGTATTTTAAATACTTTTCCGTGTCATCCGTGTACAAAAAACAACGATTTTTTGAAAGAACTCTATTCTTTCCCTATTTTCTCCCATGTTTTGCCCCCATCTTCTGTTCTATACAAGCCATCATCCGTTAATCCCCAACCTTCTGTTGTCGAGACAAAATCCAACGAGCGGAACGTATCCAAAGGCTGCCAGGTTGTTATCCGAGATTGCCAATTTTCCCCGGCATCAAGACTAAAGAAGAGCGTTTCACCCCCATCCCAAACAATAATTTCCTTTGCTGAGAAAATCGCATATTTGCCACGCGTAGGAAGGACTTGTGTCGCATCCCAGTTTTCACCACCGTCAACAGAGCGATAGAAAACCATCGCAGACTTTTCACCGTGCAAATAAACGGGGAGTAGCCCCTGCCCGTTTTCAAAGAAATGTGGAGCGTAGGCAGATGTTTGTGCTGTCTCATACGCTGTGGGCATCTCCAAAACTTGATGCTCCCATGAAAATCCCCCATCTCGCGTGCGATAAAACCAGATAAAAGCATCTTGTGGCTGTGACCCGGTCACCCATCCATTTTGCGGATCAATGAAGCTGATCCCATTTTTGATACCGCTCATAGGCAGACTGGCATCATAACCGCTTTTATGTAGAAAAACGCGATTAAAATCATCGCCACTGTTTTTCGTCTGCCAAATTGCCACCCCCATAGAGCCTGCGCCGGCACCCAGATCAGTGAGAGCATAGCCATTCTCGCCATCCAGGAAGGTGATCTCCGAGCGGCCAAAAGGCGTATTGCGCCACCTCCAGTTTTTTCCGCCATCAATAGTCTGATAAAGAACCCCAACACTAAAATTATCACGATCTTCGATCAATACCCAGCCCCTTTGCGCATCAAGAAAATAGGATTGAGCATAAGCGGGGTCATTGGGAATATCGGAAGGTGTGATATCAAGCCAAGTCTGCCCGCCGTTTTCTGTACGCAGTATCCTGTTGACTGCTTGCCCCCACCCATTGAACGGATCGAGCATCTCAATTTTGGTGAGCAAAGGCGAATCGACAACTTCAAAGGTAAATTCAGCAGTAGGCGTTGCGGCAGGAATAGGCTGCTCTGTAGCCGTAGCAGATGGGATAATAGATGTCGGCGAAGGTTCCTTCGTAGCTGTAGAAACTTCTATAATCAAAGAGGGCGTTTCTTCAACAGGAAAACTCTCATCTGCTATTCTTTCTGCTCCCTCAGAAGGAGCAGGGGCACACGCAGCAAGCAGTAGAACTAAAATTAGAATGAGTATCTTCTTTTCCGATTTTATTTTCATTTGATCCTTCCCTTATTCTGTACAAAGCACTTCAAAGCGATAGCCCTGCTTATCAAGCTCTTGCATAATATTTTCCAAAGCTGCTACGGTTTGAGCACGATTCCCCCCGCCATCGTGAAGCAGAATGATCGCTTCGTCTTCGACTTCAGAGAGAACAGTGTATTCAATGCTCTCTTGTCCGGGGCTTTGCCAATCAAGAGGGTCAATATCCCACCAGATGATCTCCAAGCCTAAATTTGCGGCATGGTCTTCAGTGTAATAGCCTTCATCAGCAAAGGGCAGGCGGATGCAAGATGCAGCACCATTCGGCAAGACAGCGTTGGTCAGATAAACTTCAGAAGCAAAAGCATCAAAACCGATCCCGTTTAGGGAAGTATGTGCCCAGCTGTGATGCCCAATGCTGTGTCCCGCTCTCTCAATGGCGTCGATCACTTCAGGGTGTTCCTTCGCTTTTTTACCAACGATAAAAAATGTGGCTTTGGCATCATACTTCGCCAGAATATTGAGAATCTGCTCCGTCCATTGCGTGGAGGGACCATCATCAAAGCTAAGATATAAAACCTCGCCTTCATGGGGTCGTGGTGTTGGCGTGATCGTTGGGAGGGGCGTTATTGTGGGGGTAGGTGTGTCTGTCGCCAAAATAGCCAAGACTTTTGGCGTACTAGCTTTTACGGAAATATAAGAAAAGACCAGTAAAAGAAGCAGGAGTAACGCCTGTGGGAGGGAAAATCTGGCTTTGGCTCTGACCTTTCCTCGCAAAATTTGTGTCTCCCCACTTGAAGATTGCACCCGAATCCTGAAAGAATATTTTTTATCGCTCCCAACAAGCGGCGGCGATGAAGGCATCGGGCGAAAAGACAATGTTTTACTTTGCCCTGCTTTAAGTTCTACTTCTTCTTTCTCCGGCTCAAAATTAATCCCCCGAGATCGCCCCCGAATAGTGAAAGACTTGCTGGAGTAAGCCAGATTCTTGATCCGCACGCGCACACTCTCCCCGGATTGAATTTCTTCCGGGTGCAACTCACAGGAGAATAAAGATGTAGAGGATGGTGTGCGTCTTTGGCTATCTGATAACATTGCTCC
>CAZOOX010000030.1:0-34265 GCA_964581545.1 uncultured Anaerolineaceae bacterium | reverse complement strand
AAGGTGTCAAAGATAATGCCATCAATTATATAGTTGCGTTGATTGATTGTAACGATTCCCATTGTCTTTCTGTTTGCCTCTTTATTGTATTGATAAGTTGGATAACTGGCATCATCGATATATCTTCACTGAAACAAAAAAATCAATTGACACCTGTACCGTCCAGATGGTATAGTGTTGATTGTAGACGCAATTTTAACTGTATGTCAATGTTTAGATCGCAATTCCCATTGCAAGCATCTGTGTTTATTGAAAGCGCAAAGAGAGTAATAAGGAGGTCGCCATCAGCAGATAATAATCATAACTTTTCCAAACCGTATCCCCTAAAACACACTAATGTGAGGAGAAAATTATGTTTTCAAAAAAATGGCTGATTAGTCTTTTGGTTTTGCTGGTAGTCTTTGCGGTTGGTGTTGTCGCCTGCAAGCCAGCAGAGGTTGAAGAGGCACCTGCTGCCGAAGAAGAAGCACCAGAAGTTGAAGAGGCGCCCGTTGCCGAAGAAGAAGCACCAGAAGTTGAGGAAATGGGCGGTCCCTCAGGAACATTGCGAGTGGCGCTATCCACTTTGCCCAACTCCCTGTTTATCCCCCTGACGGCTGAACGTAATGCCGACAACGCCGCCACCCAACTTTTCGACAGTCTGGTATATATTAATAATGAGGGTGTCATTCAGCCCGCGCTGGCAGAAAGCTGGGATATTTCTGAAGATGGCACGGTTTATACCTTCCATCTGCGCGAAGGCGTCACCTTCCACAACGGAGAAGCATTCACAGCTGATGATGTTATTGCCACCTGGCAGGCTGGTTCAGAAGTAGGTGAGTGGACCGACAAATATACTCTCGTGGTAGTTGAAAAAGTGGATGACTACACCGTCACGCTGACCACCGAAGCCCCGAACCCGGAATTGTTCGACACAATTCACGACTTCTGGGCTGTTATCCCTGATGAATACTACGCCGAAGTTGGACTGGATGGTTTCCAGGAACACCCGATTGGCACCGGTCCTTTCATGTTTGTGGAATGGGTCAAGGGCGATCATATTACCTATAGCGCTAATCCTGACTACTGGATGGAAGGCTACCCGCTGATTGAAACCCTGGTCTTCCGCCCGATCCCCGAATCGGCTACCCGCGTAGCTGCTGTTTCGGCTGATGAAGTGGATATTGTTGGTCGCCTTTCATCCGAAGAAGCCGCCAGCCTGGAAGGTGCTGAAGGTGTTACCGTTGTGAGCTACCCGGTCACCCGCATTTACTATATTGCCTTCAATAACCTCACCACTGGTGTAGATCAGCCCACCATGGATGCCAAAGTACGTCAGGCGATGAACTACGCCGTAGACGTAGACACTATCATTGATGCGCTATTTGACGGGCATGGCGTTCCAGCAGCTGGCTATGTGGCATCCAGCGAATTGGGTTTTGGCGTTGTAGAACCCTTTGGCTATAACCCCGAGAAAGCCATGGAATTGCTGGCTGAAGCCGGTTACGCCGATGGCTTTGAGATGGATATGGCTTGCCCTGAAGGCGCTTACACACACTTTGAAGAAGTTTGTGAAGCCGTGACAGGTTACCTGGGTGAAGTTGGCATTACGGTCAACCTTGAGATCATGGAATCCGGTCAATACTGGGAGCTTGAAGCTGCCAAGGAACTGCCCCCGCTCTTTGGTGATAGCTGGTCGACAGGTTCTGGCGAAGCATTACGCCGTCTGACCGGTGCTTTGGGCGGCATGGATGCAGCTTACTCATCCTGGTCTGATCCCGTCATCGACGACCTGCTGGCAAAGATCTCTACCACCGTCGACCGCGACGAGCGAAAAGCACTCTATGAAGAGTTGCAGGTCTATATGCAGGAAGATCCCCCCTTCATCTACCTGTATGAACCGGTTGCATTTGAGGCTGTTCAGAACCGTGTGATGGACTACAACCCTCACTCAAACGAAAGCTATTGGCTGTTCGGGACCTGGGTTGATGCTGGCAAGTAAGCTCCCCCCTTGTTTTGAGTAAATTCACTAGATAATAAGTGCCCGACAGGGACGCAATCCAACTTCCAGTCGGGCACTTATTTTTTATTCTCTCGCAGGATGATAAAATCGAATGAAAACAGTTAGAGAAACTGTTGATCTTCTTGTTGCAGGCGGGGGAACTGCCGGACATATTGCCGCTTTGCAAGCTGCCAGAGTTGGGGTGAAAACGTCGGTGATTGAGGCGGGTTCCATGTTAGCTGGAACCATGACTGCTGGGGGAGTAAATATGCCCAATCATTTTTACAGCACGATGGGCCCCGTAGTGCTGGGTATTCCGTGGGAACTTTATACCAAATCGAAAGAAATTGAGGGGCTGCCGATCCCCAATTATACAAAACGGCGTCCTGTCGAGTCCCCCGGTTATTACAGCTACATCAATGTGCCCATCTATGTGGCAGTGGCGGAAGAAGAAGCCGCTAAGGCTGGCATTATTATCCATTACCATGAATTCATTTCGGATGTAAAGGCTGTGGGGGATTATTGGGAGGTCACGTCGCTCGGACGTGGGATTCGGCGAGTGACACGGGCGCGTGAAATAATCGACGCCACCGGTGACTCCGACGTGGTCAGGGCTCTGGGCTTGGGCGTGATGCGTGACGAAGTGCGTCAACCGGGCAGCTACCAGTACAAGATAGAGGGGATCGAATATGAGCAGATCTGGGAGGGTGAAGTCCAGAAAATCTACGAAGAAGCGATGGAAAGTGGGGAATTGCAAAAGGGCGATTTTTCGTACCCCAATATGCTGCCTTTCAAATACTATCTCGACCACGGCGGACACAACGGCACGCATATTTACAACTCGGACACCTCCGACGTGGACGGGCAAACCGCCGCCAATCTGGAAGGGCGCGCCCGCATGCTGCGCATGTTCAAGTTCGTGACTTCGTCTATCCCCGGCTGTGAACGGGCGGTGCTGAAGACGATGTATCCGCGCGCTGTGGCGCGCGAGACCTATCGTACCGAAGGCGAATATATCATCACCAAAGATGATTTTATGCACGCCACCGACTTTGATGACAAAATTTGCAACGCCTTCAACTACATCGACATGCACAGCGAGGAACGCGGTTGCGATGTCACCTTTCATGACGATCAAACCCTGCTGCCCAAAGTACCTTTCAGGGCGTTGATCCCCAAAGGCAGCAATCGCATCACCGTTGCCGGGCGGATCGTTTCGGCGCACCGCGTGGCTTTGGGCGGGGTTCGTGCCCAATGCGTTTGCATGGCAATGGGACAGGCCATGGGTGCAGCTGCGGCATTGGCTGTACAACGCGGCGTCCCCTCGCGAGAGATCAGCAGCAAAGATATAGTCGCCCTGACGGTTGAACATGGCGCTGTGCCAGTATAGAAAACGCCACTGAGACAGATATGAATCAAATTGTCGAGCCATCAAAAAGGATTGAAGTGATTGCCGAAACCGATGTTTTGGTTGTCGGCAGCGGACCGGGCGGATTGGCAGCAGCAATAGCCGCGGCGCGCGCAGGGGTGGATGTCATACTGGCGGAGCGCTACGGCTGCTTTGGCGGCGTGATCTCACAAGTCGGGGTGGAGACAATAGCCTGGTATCGGCACGAAGGCACCACGGACGTTGAAGGCATTGGCATCGAATTTGAGCAGTGCGCCAAGGCGATGGGCGGCACGCAAAAAGAAGCTCAATCGCAAAGCGAAGCCCTGGACGCGGAGATGTTCAAATATGTAGCCGATCAGATGGTCAGCGAAGCTGGAGTCAGGCCGCTGCTGCACTGCTCGGTGGTTGCACCAATTTTGGAAGGCAACATCCTTAAAGGGGTCATCACCGAGAGCAAAATGGGGCGCAAAGCCATCTTTGCCAAAATCGTCATTGATGCTTCCGGCGATGCGGATATTGCTGACCGCGCTGGCGCGCCTACTGTCAAGATGCCCAAAGACGAAATGCTCGGTGTAACGGTGATGTTTTCCTGTTCCGGGGTCAGTAAGACTCGTTTTCAGGAATATATTCGCGCCAACCCATCCACTTATGGGGACTGGGGAAAACATTGGGAAGTTCAGACCACAGGCAAAGAAGACGATCTTTTCAGCACATATCTTGAAGAGCCTTTCGATCTTGCTCGTAAAGCCGGAATTATCCCCAAGAGTATCAGCGGTACCTGGAGCACCATCACAGACTTTGGCGAAGCTACGAGTTTGAATATGGTCTACATGACCGGATATGATTGCACCGACGTATGGGATTTGACCAATGCCGAGGTCGAAGGTCGCAAGCAGGCGATGCTGGCAATTGACGCGATGCGTGCCTATGTGCCGGGCTTTGAGAACGCCAAATTACGCAACTTTGGCATGACCTTGGGAACGCGTGACTCGCGCAAAATCATCAGCGACTATACCCTCAATGAGTACGATGTCCGCAACCAAGCCCAATTTGACGATTCCGTCGGCATTTTTCCCGAATTTTTGGATGGCTATGGCTTGTTGGTGTTGCCAACCACCGGACGCTATTTCCAGATTCCTTATCGTATCCTTGTGCCGCAGAAAATCGATAATCTGCTCGTCGCCGGGCGGATCGTTGCCGGAGACAAGATCGCCCATACCGCTACACGTAATATGATGTGTTGCACCGTCACGGGGCAGGGTGCGGGCGCAGCCGCCGCAGTGGCGATAAAAACCCGAAGTACCCCGCGCTCAGTAGAAGTAGAGCGCGTTCAGCAGGCGTTAAGAGAGCAACAAGTAAGGTTAACCTGACGATTTCTTCCTACGCAAATTTCTCTTTGCGCCTTTGCGTCTCTGTGTGAGGAAAAATTCTGACGTGTATAATATGTCGGAGTGAAGTTATTAGATACCGGAGGAGGCTATGCACCGTTATTTTTTTTCGAAGTTAGCCCAATCGCTGCTTCTTTTATTTGGGGTCTTATTTCTCGTCTTTATGATGGTGCGTGTCACCGGCGATCCCGCCGCCCTGATGATGCCGCGAGAATCATCCCCCGAGCAAATTGAAGCTTTTCGTGAAGAAATGGGCTTCAACGATCCACTCCTGACGCAGTTTCGGCGTTTTATTGTTGAAGCGGTGAAAGGCGATTTTGGTAACTCGCTGCACTTCAAAACCCCGGCCATGCCACTGGTTGTGGAACGGCTGCCAGCCACGGTCCAACTTGCCACGATGGGCTTGCTGATGGCGATGATCGTCGGTATTCCCATCGGCTTGATCGGTGGATTTACCCCCGGCAGCGTGACTGATAATATTGGCCGTTTCATCGCCCTGATGGGACAGTCGGTGCCGAACTTTTGGCTTGGCTTGATGATGATCTTGTACTTTGGGGTGGAGTTGGGCTGGTTTCCCACCTTTGGGCGTGATGAGTGGAACTCAGTCGTGATGCCTGCCTTCGTTCTGGGATTGCCCGTTCTGGGTCAGATTGTGCGCCTGACGCGCTCCGCTGTGCTTGAGATTCGCGGTGAAGACTTCATCCGCACCGCTCACAGTAAAGGTCTCGAACCGAAGACGATCTACACCAAGCATGTGCTGCGCAATGTGGCTATCCCGCTGGTGAGTGTGATCGGTGTGCAGTTTGGCTATATGCTCGGCGGTTCGATCTATATCGAAGCGATTTTCTCCTGGCCAGGCATGGGTGGACTGCTGGAGCAATCGATCGGCTGGCGTGATTTTCCGTTGGTGCAGGCGATTGCCGTCTTCACCAGCGTGATCGTTTTGGCACTGAATATCATCACCGACATGGCTTACTCTATCATTGATCCGAGGATCCGCTATGGACGCTAAGACAACGACCACTCCCAAAACAATTGACAGCCTGCTCGATACCGAAAAGACCCTCAAAGAGCGCGTAGCCTATTTCGGGCGCTTTCTATGGCGTGATCGCAGCGGCGTAGTCGGCTTGATCGTTTTCCTGATCGTTGTTTTTGCAGCCATTTTCGCGCCGATGATTACCGATCAAAGCCCGTTGGAGCAAAATTTGCGCGATAGCAAAATGCCTCCCGCATGGCAAGAGGGAGGGGATTGGGTGCATCCCTTTGGCACGGATAGCCTAGGGAAAGACGTCTTCAGCCGTGTGCTTTATGGCGCGCGTGTCTCGTTATTGGTTGGTCTTTTTGGGGTGCTGATCGCCGGGGCGCTGGGCATGGTTATTGGTGCAATTGCCGGGTATGCCGGTGGACGGCTGGATGCGTTCATTATGGGGGGCGTTAATTTGATATTATCGTTGCCGTATTTGTTGTTTGTTGTCTTCATCGCCTCGGTGCTGGGGCGTAGTCTTGTAAACGTAATCCTGATCTTCGGGATCACAGATGCCCCCATTTTTGCACGCGTCACCCGCGGGGAAGTCCTGCGCATCCGTGAATCAGGTTACGTCGAATCGGCAATCAGCGCCGGAGTACGCTGGCCGCGCATCTTGTTTGATCACATCCTTCCCAACCTGTTGGGACCGTTGATCACCCTGGCGACCTTTGAAATGTCACGCATGATCTTCTACGAAGCCGGCTTGGGCTTTTTGGGGTTGAGTGTTCCCCCCAATGAATATCCTACCTGGGGCAATATGCTCGCCGCCGGACGAAAATATATGACCAGTTACCCCTGGATGGCATCTTTCCCCGGTTTAGCGATTATGTTCACATCACTGGGGATGAACCTGCTGGGCGACTGGCTGCGTGATGTTCTGGATCCACGTTTGCGACGGTCAAGGAAATGAGGAGGTAGATCATGACAAAAATACTGGAAGTAAACGACCTCATTACAAAATTTTACACACTGGATGGCATTGTTAACGCTGTCAACGGTGTCAGCTTTGACCTTGAAGAAGGCGAAACCCTGGCAATCGTTGGCGAGAGTGGCAGCGGCAAAAGCGTCACCATGATGTCGTTGCTGGGGCTGATCCCCATGCCTCCCGGCAAGATCGAGAGCGGGACGGCTTATTTCACAGGTTCGGATGGGCGCAGCGATCTGCTGAAAATGTCGCCCGAAGAATTGCGCAATGTACGCGGTGGGCAGATCGGCTTTGTATTCCAGGATCCGATTTCCACCCTGAACCCGATCCTGACCATCGGTGAGCAAATCTCCGAAACATTGACCCGCCATAAAGACATGAGCAAGGAAGAGGCCCGTGAATACACGATTGAACTTCTGTCTCAAGTAGGCATCCCCGATCCGGAACTGCGCTACAACGCCTACCCGTTCCAGTTTTCCGGCGGAATGCGCCAGCGCGTGGTGATCGCCATCGCCATCGCCTGCACGCCCCGCATCATCATTGCTGATGAGCCGACCACCGCTCTGGATGTGACCGTGCAGGCGCAAATTGTCGATCTTTTCAAGCAGTTGCGTGAAACCCTCGACGTAGCCGTGATCTGGATCACACATGACCTGGGCGTGGTTGCCGGTATCGCCGAGCGTGTACTGGTGATGTACGGCGGCAGACCCGCCGAAATCGCATCGGTGGATGATCTTTACGAGCGCCCGCAACATCCCTACACACTGGGTTTGCTTGGTGCCCTTCCGCGATTGGATGCCCGTGAATCGAAACGTCTGGTGAGCATTCAGGGCGCTCCGCCCGATCTGCTGCTCCCCTTGAAACACTGTCCCTTTGCGTGGCGCTGCGATTACGCTTTTGAGCGTTGCTGGGAAGAAATTCCGCCCCTGATCACGGTGAGTGAATACCACCAGACGGCGTGTTTCTACGATATGGAAAAAGGAGGCCCCCGCGATGTCTGAAAATGGAGCCTTATTACAAGTCGTCAACTTGAGAAAACACTTTCCGATCATCGGAGGGATGTTAGGGCGCCGGATTGGCGCGGTCAAAGCTGTGGATAGTATCTCATTTGATATTCAGCGGGGTGAGACCCTGGGGCTGGTCGGTGAATCCGGATGTGGCAAATCCACGGCTGGAAGAGCCATCTTGCAATTGCACAAACCCACCTCTGGGAAAGTCTTCTATGAGGGCAATGACCTTACCCAAATGAGTGCAGAATCCTTGCGTTCCCTGCGCCCCAAAATGCAGATGATCTTCCAGGATCCCTACGCCACCCTCAACCCGCGCCACTCGGTGCGCAAAATCATTGGTGAGCCATTGGTGGTCCACGGGATGATGAAAGCCAACAGCGCTGAACTAACAGACCGCGTCGCCGAATTACTTGAACTCGTCGGCATGAACCCGGCGTATATGAAACGTTTTCCGCATGAATTTTCCGGCGGGCAGCGTCAACGTATTGGCATTGCGCGTGCGCTTTCGCTGGAGCCGGATTTTATCGTTTGTGATGAACCGATTTCGGCGTTGGATGTCTCCATTCAGGCGCAGGTAGTTAATCTGATGCAGGATTTGCAGGAGCAGCTTGAGGTGGCGTATCTTTTCATTGCCCATGACCTGAGCATGGTCAAGCATATCTCGCATCGTATCGTGGTGATGTATCTGGGCAAGATAATGGAACTTGCTGAGCGCAACACCCTTTTTGACAATCCCTTGCATCCATACACACAATCACTCAACTCCGCCGTGCCGGTTCCCGATCCGAAGATGGAGCGTGCCCGCAAGCGCTTCATCCTCAAAGGCGATCCGCCCAGTCCGGCGAATCCACCCTCGGGGTGCGTCTTCCACACTCGTTGTCCGTTGGCGGTTGATACATGCATCACCGCAGAGCCTGAATCACGTGAAATTTCTCCCGGACATTTTGTAGCTTGCCATCTTGCCGATGATAAAGGCGGCAGCAAAATAACCAATTAGTGTATCCGTGTTCTTTTCCGGAGGTACCTTATGGAGTTTCCCCTAAATGTTAGTGTGCATTGCAGTGATGGGTTATGTGGTCGCTCGACGCATATTATTCTGAACCCGGTTACTGAGCAAGTCAGCCACATTGTCGTCAAAGCCAGTAAATCTCCGAATATTGAACGGCTGATATCCATCAAGTTGATTGCCAATACCGCCGCTGAAGTGATTTTGCTAAATTGCACGAAGGAAGAGTTCGCTAAATTAGAAGCCTTCAACGAACCTGAATTTCTCTACGCCAATGTGCCCCAGCATGCGTCTGACCCGAACCTGACGATGTTGTGGCCATATGTTGTGCCGGTCAAACGTATCATTGACGATAAAATTCGTCGCATTCCGCCAGGGGAGTTGGCTGTGCGGCGCGGTACCCGAGTGCGAGCTACGGATGGTTTTGTCGGGACAGTTGACGAACTGCTTGTTGGTCCTATGAGCGGCAATATCACGCATCTGGTTTTGCGCGAAAGCCATTTATGGCAGGATCGCGATATCACAATCCCGCTTTCATATATCGAGCGTATCGAAGAGAAAGTTGTCTACTTGAATATCAATAAAGAAACGATTGCCAGCATGCCAAGTGTGCCGGTCAAACGCCGTTGGGCATAGTAAGATCTAAAGTCGCGCCAAGGCGTGAAAATTTGTATAAAAATTGAAAGGAAACCAATGAGTAAGTATAAAGATCTGAATACATCTGAGAGAATTTTATTGGGTCCTGGACCCAGTATGGTATCGCCGCGCGTATTGCGGGCGCTGGCTCAACCGCCAGTGGGACACCTGGATCCGCAGTTTTTGGAAGTCATGGGCGATGTGCAAGAGCTTTTGCGCTATGTCTTCCAGACTGAAAACCAACTCACCATTCCCGTTTCGGGGACGGGCAGTGCAGCGATGGAAGCGGCGCTGTGCAATTTCATCGAACCCGGTGACGATGTGCTGATCGCGGTAAACGGCTATTTTGGCGAACGCCTGGTGGATATGGCAGGGCGCTACGGTGCCAATGTGGATCGTGTGGATCGCCCCTGGGGAGAAGTGTTCAGCCCCGAGGAACTGGATGCCGCACTCCAAAAGAAGAGCTACAAACTACTTGGCATCGTCCATGCTGAGACTTCGACTGGTGCGCATCAGCCCCAAATTGACGAGATCGCGGCCGCAGCCCATCGCCACGGTGTGCTGCTCGTGCTGGATACGGTCACCTCGCTTGGTGGAGTACCTGTAGAGATTGACGCCTGGGATGTGGACATTGCCTACAGTGGCACGCAGAAAGCGCTCTCCTGTCCCCCCGGCTTGTCCCCGTTGACAATTGGCAACCGCGCCCGCGAAGTGCTCGAAAATCGCAAGACCAAAGTCGCCAATTGGTATCTCGATATGAGCCTGCTGACCAAATACTGGGGCAGCGAACGCACCTATCATCACACTGCGCCGGTCAACATGAATTTTGCCCTACGCGAAGCCCTGCGAATCGTCGCCGAAGAAGGTTTGGAAGCGCGCTTTGCTCGTCATCGCGCCCACGCCGAAATGTTCTGGGTTGGCCTGGAAGAACTCGGTCTGCCGCCGCGCGTCCCCGTCGAATATCGTCTGCCCACGCTGACCACGCCACAGCTCCCCGAAGGTATTGAAGACCTCGCCGTCCGCAGAAAATTGCTTAACGAATACAACATCGAAATCGCCGGCGGTTTCGGTCCCCTGGCTGGCAAAATCTGGCGGATTGGCTTGATGGGCTACTCATCTCGCAAGGAAAACGTCGTATTATTATTAGCCGCGTTGAAGGATTTGTTGAAATCGTGAGTTCCCGAAGATACTACATCACCTGGCTGATCCGGCAAAAAAATCTTGACTCAATCTCAAGGAAATATTATGTCTACATCTTATGCAGGAAAAATCCTGCACGTTGATCTGACAAAAGGTGAACTTAAAGAAGAACACCCTTCTGAAGATTTTTACCGCACCTATGCCGGTGGCAGCGCAATGGGCATGTTTTACATCTTGCGGGATATGCCTAAGAATGCTGACCCGCTCGGAGCGGAAAATATCCTGACCTTGTTCACGGGAACGCTGACGGGGCTGCCTGTCCCTGGGCAGTCACGGATCTGTGCCAATGCCCGCTCTCCGTTGACAGGCGCAATTGGCGATAGTCAGGCTGGAGGCTTCTTCCCCGCTGTGCTGAAGAACACTGGCTACGACGGGCTTGTGATTAACGGTAAGGCATCCGAGCCGGTATATCTGCATCTTAACGGCGACCAAGCCAAATTGGAGAGCGCAGCGTCGCTTTGGGGCAAGGAAACGGCTGAAGTTGAGGAAATCCTGCAAGAAAAATATGGGAAGAAGATCGAAGTCGCCCAAATTGGTCCCGCTGGTGAGAATCTCGTGCGCTACGCATCCATTATGAATATGCACAATCGAGCGCACGGGCGCACGGGCATGGGGGCGGTGATGGGATCGAAGATGCTGAAGGCGATTGTGGTGCAGGGCAATTTTCGTGTGGTGGCGGCTGATAAAGCCAGGCTGACAGAATATGCCCGTGAAGGGGCGGCAAACGCAAAGATTAATGAAGATATGATTGGGCTATCCGATTATGGCACGGCGGGGACTATAGGCGGGCAAAACGCTGTGGGGGGGCTGCCTTCGTTTAATTTCAATGAAGGAACGATTGAGAATTATATGAATTTGAGCGGCGAGACGATGACAGATACGATTCTGGTCAAAGAGGATACCTGCTATGCCTGCTCGATCCGCTGTAAGCGCATGGTGAAGACGGAGTATCAAAACCGAAAAATTGACCCCGATTATGGTGGTCCTGAATACGAATCACTCTCCACACTGGGGACTTACTGCGGCATCACCGATCTGGATGCCATCTCACTTGCCAACCAGATGTGTAACGCCTACGGCATGGATACCATCTCCTGTGGCGCAACGATTGCTTTTGCGATGGAGTGTTTTGAAAACGGGCTGATCACGACCGAAGACACGGGCGGCGTTGAACTTCGTTTTGGCAACACAGACGCCATGCTGAGAATGGTCGAGCAGATTGGCACGGGTGAGAGTTTTGGCGCTCTTTTGGCAGAAGGCTCTGTCAGGGCAGCGGAAAAGATCGGCAATGGGGCTGAGCAATATCTGATCACATCAAAAGGGGCTGAAGCGCCTGCCCACATGCCGCAGGTCAAGAAGAGTTTGGGCTTGATCTATGCCGTGAATCCCTTTGGGGCGGATCACCAGTCCAGTGAACATGATCCAGCCTACGAGGGCGAAAGCGATCCATTCTTCCTGGATCGTCTAGCACTTTTAGGTTTGGAAACTCCCCAACCTGAAGGCAGCCTGACAGATGAGAAAGTCCGTTTTGCCTACGTCACCCAGCTCTTTTTCTCGGCGCTGGAAAGTTATAGCCTGTGTCAATTTGTTTTTGGTCCCGCCTGGCAGCTTTATGGACCTGCTGAAATGGTCGCGATATTGAAAGCGGCCACTGGCTGGGATATTGATATGCAGGAGATTCTGGATGTGGGCGAACGCCGCCTGAACATGATGCGAGCATTCAATGCCCGTGAAGGATTTACCAGAGACGATGACACCCTGCCTGAAAAATTCTATAAGCCGCTACAAGGCAAAGGTCCATCAGCAGGCACGTCTCTTGATAAAGAAGAACTGGAAAAAGCAAAAGAAGCCTATTACAACTTTGCAGGCTGGGATGCTAAAACGGGAAATCCATCATCAGAAAATCTGCGGGCATTGGGGCTTGATTGGGTTGAGCTTTAACCATGCAGGTGAGTGTCATCTTGCATTCAACTTTGCGGGATAAACTGCCATCGGAACTTAAGGGAAAAACAACCCTTAGGCTCTCCGAGGGAGCTACCGTAATGGATGTGATCAAGGAGCTTGATCTTTCTCAAAGCGTGAAAGCCTCGCTCAACGATGAGATATTGCAAGATATTGAGCATCCACTCGCGGATGGTGACCTTCTACGTTTCTTTCGGATGGCAGGGGGCGGCTAATATCACATCCATTTCAAGGACAGAGAAAATACACCGCAAGACAACCTTCATTTCCTTTTACGACGAAATCCATAAACGTTGTCGGTGCATCGCTAAGATGTCTCGCCCCGCCTGTTGACTACACCATCATCCCCTTCGGCCTATACTGCAACGCCTCCGCCAGATGGGATGACTGAATACTCTCCTCCCCAGCCAGATCGGCTATCGTACGCGCCAGCTTCAGGATACGGTGATAAGCTCGCGCGGAGAGTTGAAGCTGGGTCATTGCAGCCTTGACGAGTTCCTGCCCCGCGCCATCTAATTCGCAAAACTGACGAACTTCTGCGACGCGCATATCAGTATTTGTCATCACCCCGTTTTCTAAACCGTTAAATCGCTGGCGCTGTTTCTCTCGCGCGGCTTCCACTCTCTCCCTAATTTCTTCTGAGCTTTCGCCACGCCGTTTATCGGAGAGTTTTTCAAAATCGACGCGCGGCACTTCGATGTGGATGTCGATGCGGTCGAGCATGGGGCCCGATATCCGTTTTTGGTAGCGGGTAACGGTTTGGTGGGAGCAGGTGCAGGCGCGCTCAGGATCTCCCGCGTAGCCGCAGGGACAGGGGTTCATCGCCGCGATGAGTTGGAAGTTGGCGGGAAAGGTCAGCGTGCCCTGAGCGCGGCTGATGGTAACTTCTTTGTCTTCCATCGGTTGGCGCATCACTTCGAGGACGCGCGAGCCAAATTCGGGGAATTCATCGAGGAAGAGCACGCCACGATGCGCGAGAGAAATTTCGCCGGGACGGGGCCAGTTGCCGCCGCCGACCAGGCCCGCGTGGCTGATGGTGTGATGCGGCGCGCGGAAAGGACGTAGCTGCATCAACGGGGTATCGGCGGGGAGTTGGTCTGCCACCGAGTAGATGCGGGTCACGTCGAGGGCTTCGTTGATGCTCATTTCGGGCAGGATGCTGGGCATGGCGCGTGCCAGCAAGGTTTTGCCAGCGCCAGGTGGTCCCATCATCAGGATATTATGTCCACCAGCGGCAGCGATCTCGAGGGCGCGCTTGACGTGTTCTTGTCCCTTTATTTCAGAAAAGTCTGTGATATTGCTGGGGATGGGAACTGTATCCACAAGAGGAGGTTGATGAGGTTCAATCGTTTTTTCACCGATCAAATGCTTATATAGCTCGGAAAGTGACTTAACCGGTATCACGTCCAAATCGGGGATGAGGGCGGCTTCTGCTGCATCCATTTCAGGAACAAATATCTGTTTGAAGCCCTCTTCTCTGGCTGCGGCCGCCATCGGCAATATCCCCTTTGAATGACGGACTGTGCCATCCAAAGAAAGTTCTCCGATGACCATAGATTCATCCACACTACCGGGCGGAACGAGCATTTGCATGAGCAAAACACCGAGCGCGATGGGAAGGTCGTAGGCAGGCCCTTCTTTGCGGACGGCAGCGGGAGCGAGATTAACAATAATACGTTTTCGGGGATAGGGGAGACCACTGTTTTTGATAGCAGCCTGAACGCGCTCGCGGCTTTCTTTGACGGCCTGATTTGGCAGCCCGACAATATCCATGCCGTGTACAATAACCACGTGTATTTCGTTCCAGGTTTGGGCGTGCGCTTAACGACAATTATAATTCCCTTTCTGCTGGTATGATTTTAGGGGATGCTTACATGTTGACGATATAATCACAAGAGACAACAATATATGGTTAGGGCTAGGCTGATTATGCCTATATATGGTTGCTAAACAGAAAAGGTCGATGAACTTGAATAGATTCATCGACCTTTTAGAATTCTGCTCACTGTCCCTATAAAATCATCGAAAATTCAACCGCAACCCGCCTTCTTCTTAAATTCACAGCTTCTAGCAGCTGTGAGGCTATCGCCAGCCCTAAGCTTGCAACGACCGATGTTTTCAAACGAGATTTTTCTCCTCGCCACCGCAGCTACCAAGTCAGTCTTCTAGGGGATAGAGGATGCGCCCAACAGCATCAGATCGCCATCGATTTCGACGATCATGTTGCTAAAACTAAAGCACTGCCGAAATTGGCACAGCCATGAGCGGGACACATATTAATGTTTATGGATCTAAATCTTGGCAATTCAATGGTCTAGAATGATCTGATTTCAAGAGTATAACCTCATCTTCTGTACTCAAAAGAATAAGTAATGCATCAATATATGACATATCCAGTCTTTTTTTTGGATGCTGACACCCTATGACAATTACATCGCTGGCATTTGGGAAAAAATCTATTTGTTTGTCTGAATCTAAAACCACACCTGTTCGCCCAAATGTGCCTATCATTGTAAATGATAAACGAGAAAAATCTTTTTTTGCATGAGCATCCTGTATCCAGATTTCACCTTGCCCTTCTTTGTAAAAACGTGGATACAACACTCGCCCCTCTATTATGCGGGCATCTTCTTCTACGAGAAAACTTAAAATTTCTGTTTCTGAAATATGAGAATTAGAATAACTACCAAACTCGATGACAAGCTCCTCTGTTGTTTTAGCTGTGTATGCTTGGGGAATTGCTTGGTCAAAAACTGTGATCAAAAAGACTAGAGAAAAAAAGGGGAGAATCGCTTTGATTATAGAGGGAGGGGATATCTGTATCTTAGGACTTTTACTTTCAGACGCAAATATATCAGATTGTGTATCTAAAAGCCCAAGCTTCGTAGAGAGATATAAAATGACTTGAGCGAGGCCAATAGCATAATATAAAAGGATGATCCAATCCACCGGCACAATATAGCGCCCACCAGATGTACGTGCTAGTCCATTAGAGAAATGGTACAGTAAAAACATATAAAAAGGGGCTAACCCTGTGACTTTTTTAATCTTATAAGCTAGAGAAATACCCGTCGCTATCAAAAAAAGATTTATTCCAACAAATATAGCCTCAACACCTAATAGCCTTCCGTCCCAAAAGTATCCGTGCTTATTCCAGTATGGAAAGGCTTCTCGGAGAGAATAGTTCAAATTGTTTAAATATGGCGAGGTAGGGAGCGCAATAATGGTGGTCACAATATTGTGAAAAAAGTGCTTTAACACGAAATCGTATTGTTCATTCACATACTCAAATGGAGCATCTATATAATCCACAGCTTGCTCTCCCCTCGCAAAATGTCGCACTAATGAGCGATCGGGAGCAGAGGAAGAATATGTTGAGTATCGACTTTTAATGACAGTCTTAAACCTGCCCAAAAAGAAAAATGGCTTGTTTGCTACAGAATAGTTACGCCACATCCAAGGTGAAATGGTGACAAAGAAGGCCAAAATTAACACAATGCTGTATCTAAATTTCTTTTTAGCCGGTGTTTTTTTAAAATAAATTAATACAAAAGGAAGCACAAAAATCGAAAACATATTAGTTCTAAGCATTATCCCTAGCCCTACTAGCCCACTAAGAACTATTAAATATACGAGCTCCTTTTCACCATTTTCGCACCACTTTATCAAATACAATGTAAACAGGGCTACTAAAACAGCTGTTGGAAATTCTGTTAATAAGAATTTGGGGTGTGATGTTTGAACAAGCGTACTTGCCGCAATAGAGTTAATTACTTTGAATATGCCCAAAAAAGCCAACAAAAAACCACTTGTAGGAGAGTGTAACTTTTTCCCTATCAAATATAAAACTGGGACAATTGATGCAAATAGAAAAGATTGAAAGTTAACAACCCCCTTATAGCTTTGCCCGAAAATAAGATGAACAAAAGTCAAAAATCCAGACAGCAATGCTCGATCATAGAACTTTCCTGCAAACAAACCTTCCCCGATAAGGGCAAACTGTGCTCCGATATCAAAGTATGACGGATCGGCGTAAGGATAGTACTCAAAATTGGGAGGGTAAGGGCCGACAGCGAAAAAACTTTTGGGTAATGGTTCAACAACCCACAACAAAGCAGCACATCCCCATAGTAAGAGAAAAATTACGAAATCTACCTTTTTTTCGTGCAGCTTACCTGTTTTTCGAGAAATAACTCGTAATATAAGTAAAAAGGCAATAGAGAAAATCACGGATAAGATTATTTGCTCATTTAGCAGAGGAACCCCAACCATATTCCAATAAGGCTCCCCTGGCGCAATACCTATTTTAGTTATGGAAACAAAAGCCCAGATAACAAGCAGAAATAAGTAGAAAGCCAAGTGTCGAGAACTGTTGTGAATCTCATTCCATATGATTCTAAGATCTGGTTTTGTTTTTTTGACTAAGATGATAAATATTTTCAGAAAGATTAGACATAACCACAGTAGCACCGGTTTTAGTTGGTATATAACAGGTGCAAGAACACCGAAACGATAATCGGGAACAAAAAACAAAATATTACTTAGCATAAACACAGCTATAAAGGAAAGTCTTTTGTAGCCTCCTTCTCTTTGTCTTTGTATTGAGAAATAATTGACAAGACTTCTTGCTATTATGTTGTTAGAAAAAAGAAAAATAAAAAAGATTGTCAATGAAATTGAAAAGCCTATTAAAACCAGTTTAGGCAGAGAAAAACCTAAAAAGACCTGACTACTTTTTTCTGAAGGACTATTCAGATAAAAGAAGCTAGTTATTAGGCCTTCTATAATAATGAGAATAATAAGAAAACGATTTTTCATTTTTTTCTAAAGTGTATACAGGTTCAGTCCATTACGTAAAAGTACACTTCTCAATATTCGCTGTTAGAGAAGTCTCATGGTAACTTCTTTGGGATCTCTTTTCTTCCCAAAATTATTACTAGCGAGCTTCCTGCAACTATGATTGCACCAAAAATAATATTTGCTAATAGCGTTGGAACAGATAACAAGAAAACAGATGCAAAGCTTAGTAAAAGCGTAATTGTTTGCATAAGAATCACCGCCCTATTTTTACCAAGTCCCATATTGACAAGCCGATGAAAAGTGTGCCCCAAATCGCCCTGAAATAAAGGCCTTTGGTGATAATACCGTGAATATACAACTAATGCTGTGTCAAATAATGGTAAGCCTAATAAAAGAATTGGCAAAAACCAAGATCCTGCTTGAGAAAAACCTCGCGGATTAAATATGATTGCAGTTGACGCCAATAAAAAACCTAAAAACTGCGAGCCTGAATCTCCTAAAAATAGTTGTGCGGGAAATGAATTGTAAAAAAAAACTCCAATGCAAATACCTAACATTGTGGCACTGAAAACAGAGAGCTCTCTTTGACCTGAAGTAATAGAAATAAATACAAAAGTAGCAAAAGTAATACTTGAAATGCTAGATACTATTCCGTCCATGCTGTCAATTAAATTAAAAGCATTTGTAACTGCAATCACCCAAAAAACAGTAACTACCCAATTCAATAATAAACCAATTTCTTTTGATAAAAAGGAGATGCTACTGCCCTCAAATACACGAATATAAATATCGAGTTTGATAAGCAATAAGGCTGCCAAAATTTGCCCTGTTAGTTTTGGGCCAGTTGAAAGTCCTCTGAAATCATCCCACAGGCCAAACCCCAAAACAACCAACCCCGCAATAAGCATTCCCACAATATTTTTGTCATCCCCAAAGCTAAACAAAAAGGAAGCACTTATTAAGACAGCAAAAACTATCATCCCCCCAGTTAGGGGTATCGGACGAGTATGTTGATTATGGGCCGAACGATTCGGCATATCCAACAGATTTATTCTTTTAGCAAAACCGATTATGAGGGGGGCAAAAAGGAGCGCTAGCAAAAGAGATATCGATACTGCTGCAAATAATTCTTGGAATTGAATAAATAAAGAAGTCATTATCGTTCTTTTCCCTTTTGATAGATTATTAGTGTTTCAGAAAGAACTTTTTCTTCCGAAAAATTATTAACAATCATTTTTCGGCTATTAATCCCCATTTTTTTGCGTAAGGGTGGTGAGAGCAGCAACTTTTCTAAAGCAATGCTCAAGGCGTCAGCATTTCGCACAGGTACCAAGAAACCATTTTCACTATCAACAACAACTTCGCGACAACCAGAGGCATCGGTGGCTACAAGTGGGCGGGCACAAGCACCAGCTTCTAGCAATGTACGTGGAACTCCCTCTCCATAATACGAAGGTAGACAAATAATATGTGCCTGAGCATAGACTGCTAACATATCTGACTGCCAACCCCACCATTCTATCACCTCCTCATCCTTCCAGTTTTCCAACACTCTACGAGAAATAGTTGCAGGGTTCCCTTCATCTACGTCTCCCACCAAGACAAAACGTGCTGAAATCCCTTTTCCCATGAGCATTCTTGCCGCACCAACAAACTCTTCAATCCCTTTTTCACGTAACATACGAGCGGGCAAAACAACCACAGGGATGCCAGATTTTTCTGGTTGTGGCGTAAAACGCTGAATATTAACGCCCGAGCTACGAATAAGATGATTATCTTTTTTTATCAATCCTATTTTTAGAAAAAGCCTTTGGTCATCTGGATTTTGAAAGACCGTCTCTGTGTTTTTCAAGACTATTCGATAAACAACAAATAAAATTTTCTGTAAAATTTCCTTTAGGAAACCTCCTGCAGAGAACATATATCCCAACCCTGTGATTGCATTAATAATTTGGGGAACTTGCGCTAATTTAGCAGCAAAAGAACCATACATAATACACTTTATCGTAAAGTGATGAACCACAGCAGGCTTTTCTTCTTGATATATGCGCACCAATCTCCACCAAGCCCTAAATTCTTCTAAAAGATTAAAGCCTCGCCGTGAGAGAGGAAATTCTCGCCAAATAAAACCTTCTGCCTGGAGGCGAGCTGCATAATCACCCCTTGGAGAAAGCAAGATAACTTCATAGCCTATCTGACGTAAAGCACGCGCAAGTGGAAGACGATAATTATAGAGATACCAATCAGTGTTGGCAAAAAGGATTACTTTCACGGTCGCTCCTGGCTTTGGGCTTGCCACCATGCCTGGAAGGTAAGTACGTCCCAAAGATCATATTGCCAGTTACGTTGTCCTGAAAGATGCTCGGCCCATTTTGCACGAATCGGTGTCGGGTAAAAGAAACCCTCTGTTTTTAGGCGCTCTTCGTTGAGCAGGTCTTCTGCCCAGTCACGTAATGGGCCACGCAACCAGCTATCAATAGGGACACCAAAGCCCATTTTAGGACGCTCAAAGAGTGAAGTCGGCAAATATTCTGAAAGAATTTCTTTTAATATCCATTTTCCATTACCAGCGCGAATCTTCTGCTCTAGCGGCAAGCGCCAGGCAAGTGCAATGGTCTCGTGATCGTCGAGGAAGGGAGGGCGCACTTCAAGACCAACAGCCATGCTAGCCCGATCAACTTTGGTAAGAATATCATCGTGCAGATAGGTCGCTATATCGAGAGCCATCATTTGCTGAGGCTGAGGTAATGCATGTGCCCAATATCCCGGATCCGTTATTGGGGTAAGTGGCTCTTTGGCACCAATAACAATGCTAGCTGGGGCTTTCCAATGCGAAATTACACTTTTGTAAAGGCCTGTAGCATTCGACTCTGAGAGCATTTCGGCAAAGGTATGTATTTTATTAGCCGCGTTAGGAAGTTGAATAGGGCCAAGCAAGCTAGCCCACATATGGACAGGGACGCGGGTAAGCAATTGAGATAGGGCACGCCGTAGCTTTAACGGAAGCCAGCCAACCCTATGCCAGATTTGTTGTATCCAAAAATAGCGATTATAGCCGCCAAAAAGTTCGTCCCCACCATCTCCAGAAAGGCTAACGGTGACGTGTTTTCGTGCAAGTTTTGAAACCAAATAGGTGGGGATCTGCGATGAATCTGCAAAAGGCTCATCGTAGATGCTTGGCAGAGAAGGGATGATGGCTTGAGCTTCTGCAGATCTTATATAAAGCTCTGTATGATCGGTGCCAAGACGATGAGCAACATCTTTGGCATAGCCTGCCTCGTTGAAGCCAGTCTCTTGAAAGCCAATCGTAAAGGTCTGTACAGAACGTGCGCTTTGTGCCTGCATGAGAGCAACGACGAGGGATGAGTCTATACCGCCTGAGAGAAATGCGCCCAGCGGAACATCGGAAACCATGCGTGCACCGATTGAGCTGAGTAGATGATCATGAAAGATGCTAATAATCTCGGTGTCGCTGCCTTCTAATGGGTCGGCAAGCCCGCTTTGGACTATTTCGCTTAGCTGCCAATATTTTTCTGGCTGTGGAAAATGACTCAAGTTTTCAGCACGAATGGTGAGCAAGCTAGCAGGTGCTAATTTGTAAATACACTGATAGATACTATGTGGTGCTGGAATACAGTTATGACGCAAATAAAGGCTAAGGGCATTACGGTCTATTTCTGCTCGAAAGGCAGGATGTGCGCGCAGAGCCTTGAGTTCTGAGCCGAAAAGCAATATGCCGTTGAAGATGCCATAGTAAAGCGGTTTGATACCCATGCGGTCACGCGCAAGATAAAGCGTACGGGTTTTAGTATCCCAAAGGGCAAGGGCGAACATGCCGTTGAAGCGTTGCAGGGCTTTTTTTATACCCCAAGCTTCGATCGAGGCAAGCAGGACTTCAGTATCAGAGCCACCCTTGAAACTTGCCCCGTGTTTTCTTAGTTCGGCGCGCAGTTCTTTGAAATTGTATACTTCGCCGTTGAAAACGATGATGTAACGCCCGCTGGCGGATTGCATTGGCTGATGCCCGGTTGGAGAAAGGTCAAGAATAGCAAGGCGGCGAAAGCCGAGCGCCAAGCCGCTGGGGGCGTGCGTCCACGTGCCGCTCTGATCAGGTCCGCGATGAGAGAGGGTTTGGCTCATGTGCTCAACCTGTGCTTGCAGGGCAGGTGCAGAAAAGTGATCTGAAGGGGAGAGGAAACCGGTGATACCACACATAGGTAGCTATTGTACCTTTTTCCATATTTGTTGTACCAATGCGGCTAATCCTAATCCTATTAACATCGTGTAGAATGCATAGCGGAAACGGTATAGTGTACCAACATTTGCAACAACCAATGAATAGAGCAGGATCATGACAAAAGAGAAGGCTAGCACATGCCATAACGTGTGACTGGAGCGCCAATTCTTGATAACCTGAGTTATGTTTAGCAGACAGTAGTCGGTAAGGTTGGCTTCGAATTCAAGGCAGGTTTGACTGGTTTGAGAGCATAAGCAATCAAGCCAGCAATAAGGTTGACCAAAAAGTTTGTGAAGCTGCGGTGCCTTGAATGTTCGATCTGCGAAATATTCTTCAGTTGGTCATTGATCGTTTCAATAATAGAACGTTTTCGTAAAAGTAGTTTATCTTGGAAGGCCATCAATTTATTCTTCATATTCTTGCGTAAACCTGTGATAAGTTGGATATTCTCTTCCAAGAGCTTGGCAAATAAACCTTTTGAAATGTAGCCTTTGTCAGCAAAAACCTTGCCAAATAGTCCTTCAAAAAGAAAGGGGATTGGTTTTCGATCATCTACATTGCCTGGTGTCAATTGGAACGAGAGAATTTCACCATACTCATTCACAACCAGATGCAATTTGAAGCCATAGAACCATCCCATCGTTGTCTTGCCTCTAGTCGCAATACCTGCAAAAACCCTGTTTCGCTCGATACGTTTATTGTGGCAAACTCTGAGTGATGTTGAATCCACAAAAGAGATGCCTGTACAAGAACCTCGTTTAGAAAGCAGATAAAAGACTAGAGGCACAAAAGCACGAGCCTTAAGCGTCACAAAACGATGATAACTGACTAATTTTGGAAACTCTTCCTTGAGATGCTTTTGAACATAGTTTTGGTAATAGCTTTTGAAAAAACGGTAACCAGATTGATGAAATTGGATCATGATCGTCATAATCTCGCTCAAAGACAGTTGTGTGTCTCTATTGCGCTGACGTAGACCATTGGACAATTGAAATCTTTTCCAACGTGGCTCAAATAACTGGCAAAAATCATCGACATCTGCAAATAATTCAACTAAACTCATCGTAGGGTTCCTTTTTAGAGACTATGGTGTGCTAACCAATAGTTTAATCTAATCAGGAACCCTGTCTTATCCATAACTCAGGTTGATAGCAAATGGCAAAAAGAACAAGGCGATATAGGCAAAGCTCATCTCTAGTGCTGAAATACGACGTTGAAGTGTGTTTACCGGGCGGGACCCTTCACCAAACCACTCGTCTGGGAAAGGTGCTAATAAGCCAATTTGTGTTGCCCGGGGAATATAAAGAATGATTTCTGAAACACTGTTTAGGCTAATTTCCACATCAATATTGCTACCTGCATTTGGGTAGCCTAGCCTATACCCTTCTCTTTTTTTGGCAAAAGATCGCAATTGTATGTCAATAAAATTTGGTAATATTGATGGTTCCCAGGTAAATTTTGAACGCATAGGCAACACTTCTTCATCTATTATTTGTGAAGCTTCTTCTAAAGTTGCAATGCTTGGATATCGTTTGAAATCGTTTTTTATTTTTATGTTGCTTAGCGAAAAGCCTAACGCGATAATACCGATCATGGCAAAAGCAGAACCGAAAGGAAATGCTTTTTGCTCATTCTTCTTTCTGTACATTTGAAAAATATACAGCGCAAATAATAAAATGCTTGTTGCTGCCAACATTTTCACTGCGTATTCGCGCACAATCCAAACAAAAAATAACCCTAAAACAGACAATACCATCCCTCGCATTTTTGAGGACTTGGGCTCATTCAAATTTATAAGTATTAGCCAGGCATAAAGATAGAGATAAATTCCTGCTATGAATAAACCATCCTTATGAATTTGAGATGTCCATGTCAGTGAAGACGGGAAAAAGGTAAAGGGCAAAATCGCAATGATTGCCAATTGCTCATCAAACACGATCTTTTTAATAATTTTAAAGAGAGTTAGTCCTGAAACAGCGTGTAAAAAAGCATTTAGCGGAAGCAGCACATATGGATGGGCAGGAAAAAACGTATAAAAAATAGAAGTGATTCCTGCCGGCGCTTGCCTTTCAGGGCGTAAAACCCAAGCATCCCATCGTTGGGTCTTGATTCTCTCAGCCAGGATAATGGCAAGTTTATGAAACCGGACGGAATCAAGCCCTGATAATAAACCGTCTCCCCAGTGCCAGGCGGGAAAGAGGTAAGGGAGAATGACGATTTGAATAAGTAGCCCAGTTCCTAATGTGTAAAGGAAAATACTTGTAAAAATGATGCTTGATTTTTTGTCACTACTCAAGGTGCTTCTAATAATATCCATACTGTGACAGATCAATCTCTATTAATTGGCTAAGCTTCTTATTTGATTGTAAGTATCTATCTGCAACCCATGTAGCTATCTCTGTCTGCAAAGCATGTTTAAAGTGGGCTTCTAGCCTAGAAGATGTTAACGCCCCAAGAACTTTGACCAAACCGTCTGCAGCTTTTTGAAAATATTTATTGCTCCATGAAGAGTAATTGTTGACCGAGGATGATTGACGAAACAGGTTTAGAACTCGCAAAGAATAATTAGAAAAATGAAAACTCTTTTTATTATAGATCTGTTCAAACATAGATTGCTCAAATTGAATATCTAAATTTAGAAATTGATTTAGTCGCTTAAGGAATATGACGGGATCATTTGAAAACATTTCATATGGCAGTACAAGAACTTTATCTTTTCCAAACAAATTGTAGTACTCAAGAATGAGCGGTATATATCGGATATGATCTGGGGAGAAAAATGGAATGCGACCATCATATCTTGATGAAAGATATTGCTCTAAACTTTTAGTTCCTCCAATTGAAAGGTATTGAAAATAATTTGAGAAGATAAAATTCTTCTGCTCGCGGATCATAATGAGAATTTTCGCGGATGAAAAAGTTTGCTTTAGCATATGTGCTATTTTTTTAGCATCAAAGCCTCCACTATGTGGATTCCCTGATAGCCGTTCGTGTGAAATAACAGGGATTTTATTCTCATATCTCTTGGAATCCTCTAGTATATTCTCAAGTTCAGTCTTAATTTTTTCTTCATTGATGTCAAATGGGGATAACATATATCCACCATCATTGAAGAAAAAATCTTTTGCAATAGAACTATGCCCTTTGCTTTTTTTTGATAAAGGTTCAAAATAGGGACTTTCGGAGATAAACAGTTTTTTTTGTAACCACGTAGTTGCTGTTTTGTGATAACCGATATGAATTAATAACTTGTCAACGTAGTTTGAATTAGCCATGAGAAAATCAATAATTTGGAGATAGGTTTAGGTAAGTTTATGTCGCTTTTTTAGAATACGAAAACACTCTTGAGCGCTTTCATATATAAGCTGATTCTTTTTCATTTTGCTTTCAATTGCATCAAGAAGCCCTGTTTTTTCAAAGTGTTGACGGTAAGTTTCCTTGGCCTTTTTATTTTTCAGGAGCGTCTTTCTTTCATGGAATAACGGTATCTTTTTACCAAATATCCTGTCAAAAAGTGTTAAGCTTGCATCATATTCTTCGGTAATACCGACGAAGTCTAACTCATGTACTTGGGTTTTACCGAGATACTTTTCAAACGCATTTGAAAGGTCTAGTTTTTTTATTAGTTGTAATGGGTTATCTGGTATCTCTCCCGGGTATTTGTTATATGTATAAAAATAAAATGATCCGAACCATTCTATTGGATCTCTGAAAAAAGCTCCTCGAAGAGTTTTTTTTGACTTAGGCACATCATGTAAATCGTCAAAACAAAAGTGACCATAAATAATATCAACATCATAAGATAGTTTTGTTGGCAAAATGCGATTTTTGATTCGCCAAGCTTTGAATTCAAGAGCATCAAATAGGCGATGACGTAAGGGGTTTACATAAAAGCTCAGGAGCCTTTCCTTATAAGTGTCCTCCAATCCTTTCCGAAAACTCGTGCCTCCACATTTGGGGATATGAGTAAAAAGGATAATATTGCCTGTAGAAATTTCTGTTTTTATCATAACTGTTTTTAATAAGCGTAATTGAAATATTCAATATCTTCTTGGTATATGGCTTGAACCATTTCACGACTTTCCTCATCATAATATTCTTGATATTTTTTGCGCTGCCCTTTTTTCTGATGAGGGATCTTTGTTTTTATAAGGCCAAAAAAATGATGCCCCAACCCTAATCGGCCCAGAACTTCTCTGACGGAAATTTCATAAGTTTCAAAGCGTCCGATAAAATCGACCAGCTTGTTACCGTTATCGTCCAAGATAAACGACACTTGCGATGCCCACTGAATATGCTCTTTCTTTTGAGTTAATCCCAAATATTCTTTCAGACTGTTTACATCTGAAACACCAATATATTCCTGTAAATCTTTTCTTCCCTGCATATAAATGAATTGTGAGATCACTTTATCCCAGGGGTTACGAACAATCGTAAATTTATAACAAGCATTATAGATGCTCTCCCCCACCTCTTCTTTTACCTGTTTTGCAAGCAAATGCTGTAAACCGCCAGTTTGGTATTTATTACGATAAGGCGGGGAAGCATTAATATGACCTTTCCAAAGGTTTTTTTCGGTCCTATCGGTTTTTGACGGCCAAATAATTTTTTCTATGCTGCTGCCGCCAGCTTTTGGAATGTGGATAAAGATACATTTGTGTGTGTATGAAATCATTTTCGTATCTCGATTTTGCTGCACTTTAGCAGAATATTTCTTTACCTTTTTCGCTTAGAACAGAGCAATCGGCTTCTCCTTCGTAGCGCTTCATGAGCTCTTTAAAACTTCCACGATGTTGGCTGCGATAAACTCCGAATTTTTTTCCCGCATTCATGTTCGCAGGCAATACCAGTGGCTCCTGAAATTTAGCCGCCACATACGCGGGCAATAACATTATGAGCTTATAAATATTAAGAGTGAGGGATTCTTTCGACCACTTTTCGATGTTGCGGAGAAGATTAAATAGCAACGATGGATTATAACGAAAGCGATTGTTTAGAATATGCCACGTATGGTTCATGGCTCTTGTAGCTCGCTGCTTTCTTGTTTTCGGAAGTCTGCGCATGATAGGAGGGTGATCAAGCTTGATATAGGCATCTACTGCAGCCAAGCGCTTCCATAGATCAATATCTGATGCCCGAGCCATATTTCGATATGGGCCAAATTGCATCAAAAATTCTTTTCGCCCCATATTTATCTTTCTACCTTTCAGATAAAAATCTCGTCCGACACAGGCCTCTAATTGATGAAATATATTTACAAAGTCGGGAATAACATGGGGGCCATATTCATCATCACAATCGAGTTGCAATAAAACATATTCGCCTTTGGCTTCTTCTACGCTTATATTGCGCGTAAAACCCAGTTTTCTCTGCCGGCTTCTTTGGAGCGCCACCAATCGCAAAACAGGATATTCTTTTTCCAGAGCTTTGATGATCTCTACGCTGCTGTCAGACGAGCCATCATCAACAAGCACCAGTTCAAACCGTTCATCCAATTGATCCAAAACGCTTCTTAAGGCAACTTCAAGGGTGTTTGCCATGTTGTAGTTTATTGTGCAGATCGAATATTTGGGGTTTCTTTCAGTAATTGTCATAAAATCAGTATCTCAGTAGGACTAAATTAGAACTCTGCATAGATTTGAAAGTACCATGATGGCTTTCGCTACCTTACTTTTTTCAGCATTTGTTTTTTGATTTGTGATAAATGCCATCTTGCGTCATAAACTGAAGGCCACCAGAACCAACTTCCGATCAAGAGTTGCAAAGGTCTGTTGGCGATACGAAGCCACTTGCTGTGTTTGAAGAAATTTCTGGACGAGGGAATGAATTTTATATTCTTGCCTGCTTTGAGTGTACCAAACAATTCAATCCACTTTGCAGACACTGTAGAGAAATCGTAATTACTTTGTACAAATTGATAAGCAGATTCGCCCATAGCTTTACTTCTATCTGGATCAAGAAGCAAGGCTGAAATATTTTCAGCTAGATCATCGATGGAAGTTCCTAACAAACCGGTTTCTTTGTCAATCACACTATCAAGTAATGCATAAAATGCCCCGGAAACGACCGGGGTGCCACTTGCCTGAATTTCTAAAGCAGAGACACAACAAGTTTCAGTAGAACCCGATGGGTTTGCTATCCCGACAGAGGCTTTTGACAAGAGTTCATTCTTTTCTACTCCCATCTTACCCATAAACTCTACAGACGGGTGTGGAGTCCCATCCGGTAATGATAAAAAAGGAATAATGGATTCTTTTTCAAACTTTGGGTTGGCAACATTCCAGGTACCAAGTTTGGCATCCTCCCGATAGATCTTTCCACTTCCGATCACTTTCAACCTGGCATCAGGGACTCGCTTGAGCACCTTGGGCCAAGCTTCTGCAAGAATGTGGAAACCTTTTTGTGGAACCAACGCCCCAAGATAAACGACAAGCCGCTCATCCTTTTGCACTTTGTTTTCGGAGTGAAAGCTGGAGACAAAAAGGCCATTGTCGATTAGCGCGATTTTATTGCTTATAGGAGTATCTTGCAGGGTATCATATTGTTCTTTCCCCACACAAACCAGGGCTTTAAAAAACTTGCTTGATGCCATATACCTGATATGTTTCGGGTATGGTGTCAATGCCGCTCTGCCAATAGAAGGAAGTTTTAATTGGTCAATAAGCATGTAAAAATCTTTATCTTCTTTTTGGCTGGAGCGGAGAACAAAAAAATCTACTCCTGCCTCTTTGGCTTTGACTGCAGCTTCTGTTATTGAGTTTGCCTCAACAGTATTGAACATCGTCGGGAGAGAACGAGTTTCCTGGGCGAATAATGTAATTTTGATCTCTGGAAAATATTTTTGCAAAGCATAAGTGATCGCTATTGGCCAGTATAAAGCATATCCTGTACCAGGATTTCCCTTTTCCGGGTGACGGAAGTCTACAGGACCAACCTTTTTATTTTCAGTATAAATTGCAATATGCATTTCTAGTTTTCACCCAGAAATCGAGCATATTTCTGAGTTATCTTGTTATTAAGCTCGCGTAACTCTTGATCAGATATTACTTGTTCAAGCACTTTTTGCTCAGCATCGGTAAGGTGATTTGCTCTATTTAGCACATCCATTTTTATATTCTCTCCTGTGAAGCGCCTCTTGTCAAATGAACTGCCTCCACCAGCCTTTGGCACTTTTGAAAACCCATAATCTGTAAAAGATATGCCCAATTTTTGACTAATATTTTTTCTGTAATCTTGATTTGCAAACCAGGCATCAAAGTAAATACAAGTTTTATTTTCTAAAAAGTTGGTGTTGCCAAGGCATTCGTTTGCATAAAGCTTCCATAGATCTATTACACGCTCCATTGCAACACCCATCTTTGATGGATAAACTAAATCTTTCCCAAGCTTGTTCCTAACTTTTTCAGAAGATGCTCTTCGTATTCGACTGGCAAACAAGTTGCTAGGGGAACGTAAAATCAAGATGTTGCTAATTGGATACGGTGTATTTTTGAAGGGTCTTAGAGTTAAGGGGTGGTCTTCAAGGCTTACCAGCAAAGAATGGCGCATTAGCATTATTTGCTTTAGATAATTATAAAGAGGGAGCTTCCTTTGAGTTAGGTTTTTGCGAAGCCACTTAGAGTAATTAAGGGGCGCGGGGATTTGATTTTGCCCCGTTAGAATTGGAGTAATTGGAATCACGTTATCAAAAAACACAAAACGATCTTGTTTTCTTATCCAATTAATGATCGCGTGATTCCCACTTCGTTGTAATCCGTGTACTAAGAATATCTTTTTCATTTTATATCAATGTCAATACTTTTTAGGTGATTGTCTTTTTATAAGCTGCATGAAGGGATGGATTTAAAACTCGTAGTCGAACAATTCTATCTCCTCTGCAAAAATCTCAGCAATTTTTGCTCTTTCTTTGTCTGTCAAAACATCACGATAGTGACGTTTGTCTTTACGAAAACCCGACTTTGCATTCGGCAATTCTAATTTATCTGGTATTCCTAGATGCAAACGTATCTCTTCAAGCTCTTCTTTTAAATTTTCAAATTTACATATCTGATCTGCGACAACTTTGCCTTCTATCGTATAAAGCCCTATTCCTTTTCTTTTATAATTTAATGGAACTTTTGTCTCCAAGAAATCTGAAAGTGTAAGTAAAGGCTTAATTTTTTTTTGATTTCTGCCAAAAAACCAATAATACATTGAGATAACACGGTCGTATGGGTTTCTTTCAAAACAAAACTTGTAATAGCTGTTCCAGGTTTTCTTTCCAACCAGTCGTTTGATCTCTTCTGCAGACATGTGATTCATAAACTTAATTCTTTTTCCTCGTATAAGAAGACGCGCCCAGTCTCTGATTTTATATCTATATAGAGGAATGAAATAGTTCTGCGGTCCAGGATAGCCTAAGCCTCTTCTGATATTTTCATCGCTCTTTGAGATTTTCGTGATGATGTCTTTCTTTCCACAGAAACGAGATAATGCGATCTCTATGCTTGTGCCTGCGGTTTTCGAAGTCTTAATGAAAATAAATTTATATTTGTGTGAAACAATCATCTTTTATCCCTTTTTTGTTGCGCATCTTTTCTGTAAAAGGCTATTTCTCGTTAAGTGCTGTGAATATATCATCGAAAATGATTGTATCTATAAATTGGTCATAGTTTCCTTGCCAGACACAATTCCCATCTTTCATGGCAATTAAATTTGTGTTGCCCTGAATAATATCTCGGGAATGCGATATTACAATAACCAAAATTTCTTGGCTTAGTGTTTTTAGTGCCTTTAGAATTGCTTCTTCTGAATGTCTATCGACACTGGAAGAAGGTTCGTCCAGTACGAGAATTTTTGCTTTTCGGATCAGGGCACGTGCGAGTGCCAAGCGATGACGTTCTCCACCAGAGAAATTGCTTCCGCCTGAAGAAATCAAAGTATCGAGTCCTTGGGGTAAATTCTCCACAAGGTCTAGGCAATCTGCTGCATCAAGTGCCTTGAATATTTTTTGATCATCTCTTTCATCACTGCCCAAAAGCAAATTCTCTCGGAGTGAGCCTTGGAACAAATAAACTTCTTGTGGCAAATAGGCGACGATCCTTGAAAAGCTTTCTTTTTCTATTTGTCTTAGGTCGCTCCCATCGATGAGAACTCTTCCTTTTTGAGGGGAATATACTTTGAGAAGAACATCAACCAAGGTGGTTTTTCCGCTGCCAGAACGCCCAAGAATGAAGACAAGCCCTTTTGCAGGGAGGCTGCATTCTACATTAGTGATTCCTGCATAGCCTCCCGAATGAAGATATGAAACTTGCTCAAACACAACGCCTGTATGCAAGGAGTTGATTTTTACAGTGCCTTTTCTTTCTTCATGGACATCAGAAACTTTTCCTGCCATTTCCATGCAGAATTCATAGGAAGGGATTTTATTAATTAAGCTCTGCCTGTTGGATTGGAAGCTGATGAAGTATTTTCCAATTTGTTGCAGTATAAGCAGGTCAAAAATCAGTTTTTCGCCGGCATTTTTTTCAAAACTTAAATAATAGAAGGCTAATGATGCGATTAATAATAATGGCACTAAATTCAAGAATTGGGCAGTAATGGTTGAATAGAGTGAGTTTTTTTCTTCTGCCTCGGCTATTTTTCTTATAAGATGATCGACAATCGCTGTCCGTACAGACACCAGGTTTTCAACAATTAATATTTTAAAGAGATTTTTCGTATCGTTAATTGCGTTTCCTATTAAATTGTTGACTATAATTTTTTCTTCAGTCGCGAGACGTGAACGCTGGAATAAAGGTTGGGCAATAAAGAAGGATAATATGCTGATAATTATAAAAACAGCAAAGGTTGGAAAAGAAAATAAGGCAATCCAACCAAGGAAGATTATGGTGATCAACCCATCTGCGAACAACTTCGCCAATGTGCGTACAGCTCCTCCAGCTGTACTGCTTTCCGATATTAAATTGTTAATATATTTTCCTTGGTCAAGGACTGTGAATGAAACCCAATCTATATTTAGAAGTACATGGTTCAGTTTTTGGCGGATATCCTTGCGAAAGCCAATTGAAATCTTTGCTACAAAATATTTCTTCAATCCATCCAATATTAATTGAAGTAAATATAACCCTAGCAAAAACAACAATATTTGCATACTGCTAGTTTCTTCTAGGCCCAAGTAGCCTAATATTTTATCAAGGGGGGCAGGCAGGTTGGCGTTTCCTGCATCTCCACTAAACAACGCAGCTAACACAGTGACAATGCCGCCAATCCCAACGAGAATTAGAAAACCGCCAAAAATATCACTGATGAGTAATACGAAAATCTTTAGGGGGTATTTCTTAACTACTTCCTTTATGAATTCAAATTCTGTCATAATATTTTTCTAATTACAGTAAATACTGATATTTATCAACAGGGACATGCCATTTTTCCAAAAGAATCTGGTTTGATGAGCTAAAAGTATTTTTGAGAAGTTCTAGTGATTTTTGATCGTAAGAAAGCTCTTTTCCCGTTCCCGTGCCAAGATAACTTAGAACTTTTCTTTTTAAATCGGGATTAAGAAAACGCCCTGTCTTATTAAACAAATTTGTCCTCCGTGACCATTGACGAAAAAGGTTCATTTTCCAGGAAATTGCTTTGTTTTCATGTGCTGATTCTAGCAACATCTCAGTTGCTTCAAAGTTAATTTGCAATAGTTCAGAAATATTTCTTGCAAACCCTTTTTTGTTCTTTGCCAGGCTCTCCATACAAAGAACATGTATATTTTCAATTCCAAATAAGTCAGCATAAACTTCTAGTGTATGATCATATTTTAGCGCACTAAAATAACCAATTTCCTGATCGTGCGTGGTACAGATCTTAATCCACTTTTTAATGGTAACCGGTTTTCCTTTGCGCATATCAAAAGGATGGAATGGCCAATCTCTATATTGAGATTTAATAATCGCTAATTGATTGCGAATTATGATAATGATTTTTGCATCAGGGATGATACTTTTCAAGCGCTTTGCTTTTTCCTCGATATTTCTATGTCCAAATAATGCTGATGAAAAGCGTTCATGGCTTAATAGATTTGTTTTAGAGGAATCCAAAGATTTTTCTATACTTGTCTTGAAAAGCCTCAATGCTTTTTGATGGTCATACTGATCATTGGGTGCAGAGACTAATTCCTTATAAAATAACTTTAGGTTCTTGTCTGTTAGGAACCTTGCTTCTCTGTCAATTTCAGATGTGTCTTTACCAAGGTTCTTTGTTGGATACAACCCAAAATAGTTTATATTGGGATGCTTTTGGAATAATTGCTTTTGTAAAGTTGAACTGGCAGATTTTGGGTAGCCAATATGGACAAATATGCTCATTATTTTTTACCATCTTTTATAGATAGCTAGTAATATCACCAACTATAATTTTCCCCTATTATTTCGTACAGTTCCTCATTATGAGGCCGAAAAAAATCTTCTAAATACTCATAAACTCTTGAGTCAACTTCGGTTCTATTGCGTCCAACCTTACGCGGTTTCAGGTCATTAACCGTAAACTCTGTATCTACACCGACAAATTGGAAAATGCGCCGAAGAACATCTTTCGGCTTTGTGAAAAGCATTGTGCTATCTATGATTAGAATATTGTTCATTTGAAAATAATCAAGATATCTTTTTATTTGCTCATGATACAGTCCACGCCTCTTGTAAGAAAAATGTATGAATATATTGTTCTTGTAATCTTGTTTGGTAAGTATAGGATCTAATCGCTCTTCTTCTGCCTGAAGGGCTTCCATAATAGGTAACGTTTCGCGTCCTCTCTGCTTTTCGTGAAAATAGTGCGAAATGGCTCGCTCCACAGGATTACGTAAGATGGCAATAAGCTTAGCATCAGGAAGCAATTCATAAATCCGTTGCGGAGCAAGAGGGTTGAATATATATAAAGGCGACGCTTCAAATGTTTTTCGATCATTACGAACACTCCACTTTAGCGGAAAATGAGATTGATACCAAGATTTCCCTTTTTCGTAGTTGTCCGCACTGGGTTTGCGTCCTCCATCAAAGAAATGAACTTCCTTTTTATAAGAAGGAGTTAGAGAAGGGTGCTGCCGCAAATAATGAAACAAGCTTGTAGTCCCAGATTTCATTGCACCAATAATGATAAAATCTGGCAAAGATCGGGACTCCCAAGTGCTTTGCCGGAATTTCCATATCACATTTTTCGGAATTCGCTTTACCTTCTTGATTGTTTTTTTAAGTTTATACTCCATCTTTTTTCTATGACGCATCTACGTGTAGTTATTTGCAATGAAAAAGTTAAGAACTTTTGGGCTAAGACGTGATTTCAGTTCACCAGATATCATTTTAGAAATCAAACTCTCTACATCTGTTAACTGAAGAAGCCCAGACGGTTTTGTATTGAAATATCGTTGTACCAAATCAGAATTTTCTCCATCCGCAATATTGTTGTTTATACTTTTTCTCAGAATATCTACATCAACGGATGTAAATAGAAAACGCATCATAGCCGCCCAACTTGGCTGAGAGTGCAAAAATTGCTCTTCATAAAGTTTTTTGTAAGACAAAAACAATTTATTACTTTGACCAATACAAGAATAAATTTCATTTGAATAATCTATAAAGAAGTCCAATGCTTCATTCATAACGAACTCTTCTAATTCCAGATTTCTTTCTGCTGGTATTTTACGAAAACGAGAACTAATCCATTTGGCTGGATGCCT
>CAZOOX010000029.1:0-35211 GCA_964581545.1 uncultured Anaerolineaceae bacterium | reverse complement strand
CAAACATAGTATCACGCCGCAAGCGGCGGGGTATTGAACCCAGTTAGACAATAAACGCCCATAGGGGCGGGTCTGCCCTAAAGGGTACTGCGCGAAGACCCGCCCCTACTTTTTACGGACAAGACTATGAAAACTTTCTCAAATATCAAAGCCCTGATCCTCGATATGGACGGCGTTCTTTGGCGCGGCGAAGAAGCTATTGGCGATTTACCCGCTATTTTTGATGCCATTGCTCAACGTGGCCTAAAAGTCACTCTGGCAACAAATAATTCCACGCGCACACCAGAAGCACATTTAGCAAAACTGGCACGCTTTGGCGTAAAACTCGATGCATCACAAGCACTTACATCTTCCATGGCTACAGCCGCTTTACTAAAAGAGAACTTCCCTAAAGGCGGTGACTTGTATATTGTCGGGATGGATGGGCTTTTTAAAGCAGTTGAAGCAGAGGGTTTTCGTACTTTTTGCGAAGAGAATGTGCCGGAAAAACCTGTAGCAGTTGTAGCAGGTTTAGACTGGAAAATTGATTATCAAAAAATTGCAAACGCATCTACCCTTATCCAAAATGGCGCGCCTTATTATGGAACAAACCCTGATAGAACTTTCCCCACGCCACAAGGATTACTGCCTGGTGCAGGAACTATCCTTACAGCAATAGAAACAGCATCTGGCGTTAAACCTATTGTTGCGGGAAAGCCGGAACCTTACTTGTTTCAACTTGCGATGCGCCGAATGGACGTAATACCCGAAGAGACACTAATGGTCGGCGACCGCCTGGAGACGGATGTTCTCGGTGGACAAAACGCAGGTTGTAAAACAGCACTAGTTCTGAGCGGTGTCACAAAACGTGAAGATGCCGAAATTTGGGAGCCAAAACCGGATTTGATCGCAGAAAATTTATCACAAGTCTTGGAAATGCTAAAATAGCGATATTCATTGATCTACACAAATAAGCCGACGAGAGTCGGCTTTTCTTTTTCACAAAGTATAATTTGAGCTATTCTTTGAAATGGAAAAATTACGGCTACCTGCGAAGAAGAAAAATGCTTAATGATGGTAAAATCGGACGACCTAAAGAAGAACCACAAAAAGATAAAAACTCATGAAAACACCTTTACTCTACGACTTCGACTTCCCAGAATTCGCCGCCCGCATTAAAAGCTGGGGCGAGCCTAAATACCGCGGCAAACAAATTTGGGAAGGCATTTACAAAAATCTCTGGCTCACGCCCGAAGAGTTTACAAACCTTCCTAAATCTCTGCGCGAGAAAATGGGCAACCTGCTCACTTTTGATGCTTTGAAACCTGTACAGATTCAAGAATCCAAAGATGGCGACACGCAAAAAACTCTCTTTGAACTACAGGATGGCCAACGCATTGAAACCGTTATCATGCATTATGACCGTGAAGAAAAACAATCCCGGAACACGGTCTGTATCTCCACCCAAGTCGGCTGCGGGATGGGCTGTAAATTCTGTGCCACGGGACAAATGGGCTTCAAACGTCAGCTCAGCAGCGGCGAAATTGTGGCGCAGGTGATCTATGCTGCCCGACAGCTTCAGGATGACGGAGAAGCATTAACCAATGTTGTCGTAATGGGCATGGGCGAACCTTTCCATAATTACGATGAAACCCTGAAAGCCTTAGCCCGCCTGAACGATGCAGATGGCTTCGCCTTCGGTGCGCGGCGCTTTACCATCTCGACCGTAGGTTTGGTACCGATGATCTGGCAATTTGCCGAAGAAAAGCTGCAATATAATCTCGCAATTTCTTTGCACGCTGCTGACGATGAATTACGCTCGTCGATGCTCCCGATCAACGAAAAATACCCGATCAACAAATTACTCGAAGCCTGTCGCTACTATGTCGATCAAACCCACAGACAGATCACCTTTGAATGGGCGCTGATCGAAGGCGTTAACGATACCCCCGAACAAGCCCACATTCTGGCGCGCAAACTAAAAGGGCTGCTTTGTCACGTCAACGCCATTCCGCTTAATCCCACCCGTGGATATCATGGTCGCGGTGCAGGGAGTGAAAGAGCCAAGATATTTAAAGACACATTAGAAGAGCACGGGGTTTCTTGCTCAATCCGCGCTCATCGTGGTATAGATATTCAGGCTGGCTGTGGTCAACTTGCCAGCAGACAGTAGGCCGTGTACAGTAATCAGTAATTACCCCCCTGATTCCTAGTCGACTAATTCCTAATCACTAATTCACTATGAAAGAAAAAAACTTCCTTGAACGCCCCCTGATCGCATCCATCCCCGCCATCACCGGTGAAGTGTTTCTCTTCGCCCTGATCATCATTTTCACACTTATCAGTCGCTTCTACGATCTTGGAACGCGTGTAATGAGCCATGACGAAAGCCTGCACACTTATTTCTCATGGCTGCTCTACAAAGGCGATGGATACCAACACACACCAATGATGCACGGGCCTTTCCAGTTTCATCTGCTCGCCCTGACCTATTTCCTTTTTGGCGTAAGCGATTTCACCGCCCGCATCCCGGGCGTGATCTTCAATCTCGCCACCATTTGGATGCTCTGGTATTGGCGACGCTATCTCGGCAAAGCAGGTGTATTGATCGCTGGTTTGATGATGCTCATCTCGCCTTATTTGCTCTTTTATGGGCGCTATGTCCGCAACGAACCCTTTAGTGGCTTCGCTGGAATGCTCATGTTCTTCGCTGTCTTGCGTTATCTGCAAAGTGGCGAAAAACGTTATTTTTATTGGCTTACACTCAGCTTGCTGATCAATTTTACATCCAAAGAAACAGCCTATATCTACACCGCTCAACTGCTTCTTTTCCTTGCTTTCCACTTTTTCTGGAAGCTACTCTCAAAAACATGGCGAGACGAAAATAGCCGCAATGCTTTTATCATCCTAATCACTGTTGCCTTGTTACTGATCGGTGGCGCCCTTGGCGCGGCTTTACTCTCCAAAGGAGATGCAGTTCCGATGGCAACAGAACCGGCCATGCCTGCCAATCCCCTCGGAGATGTGCCAATAGCAGTCGCAGGCTCCACATCTTTCCCCTGGGCAGTGGTTTTGGGATTTGCAGCCTTCGCTACAATTGCTTTTGCGGCGTACTATCTTATCCAAGGGCTTGGCTGGGAAAGTATTCGCGCTGAGCGCTCTTTTGACCTATTAATGCTCGTCGGCACTCTTGTTATCCCGCTGCTCACGCCGCTCATATCACAGCTATTTGGCTGGAGCATACCCACCACCACCCCTGAACTCGCAACAATGTTGACGCAGGATTATATTCAAATTGGCGCAGCAATATTGATCACCTTTAGCATCAGCATTGGCCTGGGGCTTTGGTGGAGAGCAAAAGTCTGGTGGAAAAACGCAATCACCTTCTACGCGCTTTTCACAATTCTCTTCACCACTGTGTTCACCAATAGCGCCGGATTCTTCACTGGCATTTTCGGCTCACTCGGCTACTGGATGGTACAGCAGGAAGTCGCACGCGGTGGTCAACCCTGGTATTACTATGCCTTCGTTCAAATCCCGATCTATGAATTCCTTCCCGCCATAGGCGTATGGGTTGGGGTTTATTACGGCTTCAAGAAAAAAGCAGCTATAGAAACAGAAAAAGAATATTCAGATACTGAGACACCAACGCCACCAGCATTTTCTAACTCGTCCACTACTTTCGCGCTCTTAAGCTGGTGGACTCTCAGCAGTCTCATCGCCTACTCCTACGCTGGCGAACGGATGCCCTGGCTCACCTACCACATCACCCTGCCCATGATCCTGCTCACCGCATGGGGGCTGAATCAGCTCGTCAAAAACATTTCATGGGATGAGCTTCACAGCAAAAAAGGATGGCTGGGAGCCGCGCTTATCTTCATCTTCTTTAGCAGCCTTACCAATACGATCCTTGGCGCAGGCGGTTCATTTCAAGGGAAGGGTTTGGAAGAATTGCAAGCTACGAGCGAATTCCTGCTCCCTCTGATCATCGCGATCGCAAGCGGGATAGGCATCTTCTACATCTTCCGTGATTGGACATGGCAAAACCTCCTCAACTTAACCACGCTCGTAATTTTTGGCTTGCTCACGCTGTGGACAGGGCGTGCCGCCTACAGAGCCGCCTACATCAACTACGACAGCGCAAAAGAATACCTCGTTTACGCCCATGCTGCACGGGGTGTTAAGGATGTCATGGCGCAAGCCGAAGAGATATCCATGCGAACCAGCGGAGATCTAAATGCAGTCATTGCCTACGATGCCAGCGCACCCGACACAGGCATTTCATGGCCCTTTGTCTGGTATTTGCGCGATTTCACCAATCTGCGCTCTTTTGATGCGCCAACACGCTCCCTGCGCGAAGCCTCTGTCATTGTCGTAGACGAAAAGAATTTCGAAAAAATTGAACCCGTTGTCGGTGAAGGTTACTATCGCAGCGACTATATTCGTATGTGGTGGCCCAACCAAGACTATTACGGCTTGGTCAGCAACCGAGACTCTCACATGCTCTTCTCGGTAGATTATCCCTGCACCGGTGTATTTAGCGTCTTCAAGCTATTCAGCGGAAAAGATTTCTCACGAGTCTGCGAAGCATTCACCGATCCCGCTATCCGCGCGGGTCTGATCGACATCTGGGCAAAACGTGACTTCACCAAATATGCCCAGGCAACGGGCAAATCAGGCTTTGGCCCCACAGACTGGAATCCCGCCGACAAGATGCGGCTCTACGTCCGCAAAGATGTTGCCTCCCAAGTTTGGAATTATGGCGTTCTCCCTGAAACAAGCGAATCTGTAACCATCGACATTTACGAAAAGAACACGATCACCCTAACGGCTGATTTCACGGTTGGCATGAATGGTGCCGCCGAAGGCCAATTCGATGCCCCGCGCGGAATCGCCTTTGCACCGGACGGCACTTTCTATATTGCAGACTCTCGCAACCACCGCATTCAACATTTTGATGCCGATGGTAATTTTATTAATATGTGGGGGCAGTTTGGGGATGCCACCTCCGAAGACCTGCCCGGCGGCACTTTTAACGAACCCTGGGGGATTGCCGTTGGCCCCGATGGCTCTGTTTATGTTTCAGATACTTGGAGCCACCGTATCCAAAAATTTGACGCCGACGGAACCCCCATCACACACTGGGGCTACTATGGGCAAGCAGAGGATGGCTTTGCTTTCTGGGGTCCACGAGGCATCGCTGTAGATTCTGAAGGCAATGTTTACGTTTCAGATACCGGCAACAAACGCATTGTCAAATTTGATTCAAATGGCAACTTTATCACCGAATTTGGCAGCGTTGGCATGGGCGCAGGAGAATTTGACGAGCAGGTTGGCGTTGCTGTTGATGATGAAGGTATTGTCTACGTCACCGATACATGGAATCAACGTATCCAGACTTTTATCCCCAGCGATGATGGAAGCACTTATTTCCCTCTCAACCAATGGGATGTAAGTGCCTGGTATGGGCAATCGCTCGACAATAAACCTTTCTTAACGGTTGATAATCAAGGCTCTGTATTTGTCGCTGATCCTGAGGGCTATCGCGTTTTGCAATTTTCCACAGAGGGTGAATTTATTCGCACCTGGGGAGATTATGGATTTGATAGTCAGACCTTTGGGCTTGCGGCAGCGGTCGCGGTCGATGATCGAGGGCATGTCTGGGTCACAGATGCAGGCAATCATCGGGTGATGCGCTTTACTTTACCAGAATAGCAAAAGCAAAAAAGCTGCAAAAGTTTTGAAGACTTTTGCAGCTCTTCTTTTTTAAACGGTATTAGCAAAGGGGCAAAACCATGCCCGTTGGGTGCAGGCAAGTCCAAAACAAGGACGTTTCATCCTGTCATTTATATTTGAGATAAACATCACTCATCCATCCAAACAGACAAATATTGATTTCCCCCGATGGTATAATCGCTTTGTTAAATTGTCTTTACAAATCCTTAGAGTAAAAGGAGTTTGCATGAAAATTCATGAGTATCAATCAAAACGTGTTTTCGCCGAATATGGCGTGCCGATCCCGAAGGGAAGGGTCGCAATTTCGCCCAAAGAGGCGTATGCTATCGCCAAAGATTTAGGCGGCAAAACAATCGTAAAATCGCAAGTGCTCGTAGGTGGGCGTGGAAAAGCTGGCGGCGTGAAACTGGCAAAGAACCCCGAAGAAGCCGAGAAACACGCTGCTAATATTTTAGGGATGGATATTAAGGGGCTTACTGTTCGTAAGGTCTTGATCGATGAAGCATCAAATATTAAAAGCGAAATTTATCTGGGCATCACCAATGACCGCGAAAAACGGATGCCCGTGATGATGGTTTCTGCTGAAGGTGGCGTGGATATCGAAGAAGTTGCTCGCGTTAGCCCTGAGAAGATCATCAAAATGCACATCAACCCGCTTTTGGGATTGCAGGGATATCAAATTAGAGATATTGCGGCAAGTATTGAGCTTCCGCGCAAAAACTGGAAAGAATTTGGTGTGATCGCCAATGGTCTTTGGAAAGCATATAACGGTAGCGATGCAACCCTTGCCGAGATCAACCCCCTGATCATTACTGAAGAAGAAACCCTTTTGGCCGTTGATGGAAAAATGCTGATCGACGATAGCGCTCTTTTCCGTCATCACGATCTTGCTGAAATGCGCGACCTTGATACTGAAGCAGAATCCGAAACCATTGCTCGTGAACATGATCTGGCTTATATCCAGTTGGATGGCGAGATCGGCTGTATGGTCAACGGCGCGGGCTTGGCAATGACGACGATGGATATCGTCAATCTTTTCGGCGGCAGCCCCGCAAACTTCCTCGATATTGGTGGCGGCGCAAATGCAGAAAAAGTTGCCGCAGCATTCCGTATCATTTTGGCTGATCCTAATGTTAAAGCCGTTCTTATTAATATTTTCGGCGGTATCACCCGTGGTGATGAAGTTGCCAAAGGTATTTTGGAAGCGATCGAAGAGGTAAAACCAGAAGTTCCGATGGTTGTCCGCCTGGTTGGCACCAATGCCGAAGAAGGGCGCGCCTTACTGGCTAATGCTGACATGATCACCGCAGAAACACTCGCTGAAGCAGCCGAAAAAGCTGTGGCAGTTGCCAAGGAGGCTTAAGATGAGCATTTTAGTCAATAAAGATACTCGACTCTTAGTACAAGGAATCACCGGCAATGAAGGTCTCTTTCATACCCAACAGATGGTCGCTTACGGGACGAATGTCGTCGCAGGTGTGACCCCCGGCAAGGGTGGCGAATGGGTAATGGACGGGAAGGTCCCCGTCTTTGATTCCGTTAAACTCGCGGCTGAAGCGACTGGCGCGAACGCCAGCGTGATCTTTGTCCCCGCACGTTTTGCCGCAGACGCGATCTTCGAAGCAGCTGATGCCGGTCTCGAATTGATCGTCTGCATCACCGAAGGCGTTCCTGTTAAAGATATGATGCGCGTTCGTGCTTATATTGATCAACTTGAAACCCGCTTACTGGGGCCAAATTGTCCCGGCTTATTGACCCCCGGCGAAGCTAAAGTTGGTATCATCCCCGGCAATATCGCTATCCCCGGCAACGTAGGTGCGGTCTCCCGCTCCGGCACGCTGACTTATGAAGTCCTTTACGCGCTCAAGCAAAAGAATATGGGCGCATCTACTTGTGTGGGGATCGGCGGTGATCCTGTAAATGGCACCAACTTCATCGACGTGCTTGGTATGTTCGAAGAAGACCCCGCAACTGATAAAGTCGTGATGCTCGGTGAGATTGGCGGCACAGACGAAGAAAAAGCCGCTGAATTCATCGCCACAAAGATGACCAAACCTGTCGCGGCCTTTATCGCAGGGCAAACTGCCCCTCCCGGCAAAAGAATGGGACACGCAGGCGCGATCATTCAATCCGGCTCTGGCGCGGCAGAAGACAAGATCAAAGCGCTCGAAGAAGCTGGTGTGCGCGTCGCGAAACACCCCGAAGAGTTGCCTGATCTCTTAGGCTAAATATTGAAAAGCGAACTCCCCATCATTGGATGGGGAGTTTTTTTTAGTGCTTGGCTCACAAATCGGGCGTCCCTGCCCTTGTCAACACAAATACGTCACACAGCTTGTTCATTATCCACTACTATCGAATCAACTCCTCCCACGACCAGTTTCATATAAATATCATTCATCTCTTCAGGCGGGTGGGGCATGTCGTTATCGAGCCACCAGGTGAGCAGGGTTTGCAATGACCCTGCCAGATGTGTCACTAAAATATCCATAGGGATAGCAAGCCTTTTACCCGCGCGCTCCGCTGCTTCGAAATGGGCGCGCGCGTGTGCGGTCAATCCATCCTGAATGGCTTTGATGACGACTTCGATCCCACGTCCGCCGATCATGGCTTTGTAGAGGTGGTGTTGTTCCTGTGTGTGCCGAAATAATGCCAGCGCAGGCATGGGGATTGCCGCTTCACCATCGGCGGCGGGGGTGAAATGATGTGCCAACTCTGCCTTTAGTTTTTCAACACCGCTTGCCATCAGGTCGTCTTTATCGAGATAGTGGGCGTAAAAAGTTGAGCGCCCGATGTTGGCGCGGTCTATGATGTCTTGGATCGTGATCTTGTCGTAGCCTTTTTCAAGAATCAGGTTGATGAGGGCATCTTGCAAGAGTTTGCGCGTGCGCTGGATACGGCGATCTGTTTTTTTAGGGGGCATTTGTACTCCATGAATTCGTTGAAACTTATTCTGGTGTGAAGTAGATTCTTCCAGAGAATTATGTTTGGCTTCAAGTTTCCGCCCCCTCCCAGCCTCCCCCAAATGTGACGATAAAACTGTCAAATTTAGGGGAGGGGCTACTTCCCCCCAAATTCCACGCACTTGGTATTTGGGGGGGATTGAGGGGGGGGCTAATTCTCTGATGAAACTTCTTTTTTCTCATCAAAAGTTTCAATCAGTTCCGTTTCTGAACAAATTTGCATTTTTGTCCCATATCGAACAAAAAGAAAATACTGGTTGTTGACCCGTGAAGGGTCTTTGTGTAAATTTATTTCTGAACACGATGTTCAATAAAAAATATCTTATTCGATAACAAAGGAGTTGTCAACCCAAATGCAAAATCATTTTTCTAACTTTCACAAGCGCGACCGCGGACCAGCCCAACCGAGTAATGGCGACTTGATCGCGCTAGGCGGCGTGACCAAAACCTATGAAACGGCTGCGGGACCCTTTACGGCGCTCAAGGATGTTGATCTGCAGATCGCAGCGGGGAAGTTTGTGGCTGTGGTCGGTAAATCGGGTAGCGGAAAATCGACCCTGTTGAATATGCTGACGGGTATTGATCGCACGACATCTGGTGCGGTAGCCATCAATGGCACGACGCTGACCGATCTGGGTGAAGACGAGATCGCCGAATGGCGCGGGCGTAATATCGGCGTGGTTTTCCAATTTTTTCAGTTGATGCCCACGCTGACCGTCGCCGAGAACGTGACGCTGCCGATGGATTTTTGCAACGTCTATGCCCCAAGAGAACGTCGCAAGAAAGCCATGCAACTGCTGGAGCGCGTGGATATTGCCGACCAGGCAAATAAATTTCCCGCCGCACTTTCGGGTGGTCAGCAGCAGCGCGTGGCAATTGCGCGTGCGCTTGCCAACGATCCGCCCATCGTTGTAGCAGATGAGCCAACGGGCAATCTTGACTCACAAACCGCTGATGATATTTTGACCCTTTTCAAAGAACTCTCTGCGGATGGAAAGACCGTTGTTATAGTCACCCACGAACGTGATGCGGCAGCCTGGGTCTCTCGGGTGATCACACTGGTGGACGGTCAAATTGTGAACGAGGAGGCTGCCCATGCTTAGCACTCGTTGGCGAAAAACCCTGCGCGACCTGTGGCTTAATAAAACGCGCACCTTTCTGGTTGTGCTGGCAATTGCCGTTGGGATCCTCGGGGTCGGCTCCATCCTGACCGCTTATTCGATTTTGACTCGCGAGATGGATCGCAACTATATGGACACCAACCCGGCTTCGGCGATCCTTTACTTGGAAGGTGTGGACGCCGACCTCGTGCAAGCTGTTGAAGCCCGTCCTGAAATTGCCCAGGCTGAGGCGCGGCGTACTGTAAATGCGCGCTATCAACTGGACGAGAATCAATGGCTGACCATTCGTCTTTTCGTGGTCGCAGATTTCGATGATTTGCGCGTCAACACATATACATCGGAGCGCGGGGGCTGGACCCCGGCGGCGGATGAAATCCTGCTGGAGAGGGCGGATCTGAGTCTTATTGAAGACGATTTGGGTGATACCGCCATCATAAAAACGCCCGGGAACGCGCCCCAGGAGATGCAGATCAACGGCATCGTCCACGACCCGGGACAGGCACCCGCCTGGATGGAAGGTTTCGTGTATGGCTACATTAGCCCGGCAGGGCTGGCGCGGTTGGGCGAAGTGCCGATTTTCACCGAATTGCGCGTGATCTTTGCAGAAAATAATCTAGATCAGGGCAGCAACCTGACTGCCGCCAAATCATTGCGCGCCACGCTCGAAAGCGAGGGGTACTCCGTCAACCGCATCCAGGTTCCCGTGCCGGGCGAACACCCCCACAACGACCAGTTGGTGACGCTGCTTTTCATACTGCAATCTTTCGGCGTCTTGGCTTTGCTGCTCAGCGGTATGTTGGTCACAACCATGATCTCTGCCCTGATCGAACAGCAGATCCGCCAGATCGGGGTCATGAAAACCCTCGGCGCAGGTCGGACGCAGATCGCCGGAGTCTACCTGGGAACTGTAAGTGTTTTGGGGCTGTTAGCGCTGGTCGTAGGCGCCCCGCTTGGAAATATGCTGGGACGCGCCTATTCTGATTTTGCCGCAGGGCAACTTAATTTCACTATTGCCTCCTATAGTGTGGATGGCTGGGTCTATCTGGTGGAATTCGCCGCCGCATTACTCATCCCCATCATCGGCGCGGGCTTTCCAGTCTGGCGCGGCAGCCGCATCACCGTCCGTGAGGCAATCAGTGCATCCGGCGTCAGTGAAAATGCTGTCGGCGTTCGCCCGATTGACACCCTCCTGGGGCGTGTACAGGGATTGGGACGCACTCTCCTGTTGTCGCTGCGCAACATCTTTCGACGTCAGGGGCGGCTGTTGCTGACGCTGCTCACGCTGGCGGTTGGCGGCGCGGTCTTTATGGTGGCGCTCAATGTGGGCTCATCCTGGACGAATACCGTGGACGGTGAGTTTGAAGCGCGTAATTTCGATTCGATGTTGCGTCTGAAGCAACCTTATGATGTTGCGCGTCTGGAGGATGCGTTATCGGATGTGTCTGACGTGCTGGCGCTGGAAGCCTGGAACGAAGCCCAAGCCTCGCTGCTGTACTCAAACGGCGACAACGGCGATCTCTTCCGGATGGTGGGCTTGCCGCCCGAAACCCCAATGCTGGATATGCCTGTGATGGAAGGACGTTGGTTGCGTCCTGAAGATGAAAACGCGCTGGTCGTCACCCACATGCTCGTGGATCACGAACCCTCGCTGACCGTCGGCAGTGAAGTAGAGATCGAACTTAACGGGCAAATAACTGCCTGGACGGTGGTCGGCATTATCCGCCAGATCGGTCCCAATATTGCCTATAGCAATCAGGAAATCCTGGCAACCCTTACCACTCAAAGAGGGCAGAGCAATACCTTTACCGTTGTATCCACCGATCATAGCGCCGAGGGGCAGGCAGCTTCTCTGCAAGCCATCGAAGCCGCGCTGGCGGATGCAGACATCGCTGTGGCTGCCGCAGGCACTTCTCTGGATGGCAAGCAAGTGCTGGACGATCATCTGCTCATCATTGTCAGCCTGTTGATGATTATGGCGATCCTGGTCGCGGTGGTCAGCGGATTGGGGCTGGCTTCGACAATGAGCCTGAATGTTTTGGAACGTCAGCGAGAGATCGGCGTGATGCGGGCAGTGGGCGCAAAATCACTCAAGGTCTTACAGATCATCCTTGTGGAGGGTGTTTTCATTGGGCTACTCAGTTGGCTGCTTGCCATGCTGCTCTCACTCCCACTGACAAGCGTGATCGGGAATGCGGCTGGCAAACTCTTTATCGAAGCACCGCTGAATATCGTCTATTCCTGGTCGGGATTTGGCATCTGGCTGGGGGTCGTGCTGATACTTACAGCCATCGCCTCCGCGCTGCCCGCTGTAAATGCGACAGAGATGCCAGTCCATGAAGTGTTGGCGTATGAGTAAAGCTAGGCATCAGGAAGCAGTAGACCAGTTCCTTGATTTCCTGATACCTAGTCTCTAATCAACTGATCCCTAAAACTCAAAGGAGAAAATCATGCAAAAGAAAACAAGCAAAACCAAAATTATTGTCTACGCAGTCATTGGCGTTTTGGCACTTGCCGCGATCGCTGCCGCAGCCATCTATTTACCCGACCTTTTCCGTTCTTTGCACGGAATGTAATCGAGAAAGGAGTAAATATGTCTTCACAAAGTTCCGAACAGAAAGGGATTACAACGGCAAAATTCGCCAGATACGCGTTGATCCTGGTATTTATCGTGATCGTTCTGATCGCCATCAATGCCCATCTTCAAAACCCCGTATTGGTATTTGGTGGCGGTGCAGCGATTATCGTCGCCGTGCTTGCTCATCTGGGCGTTCTTGCCGGCTTGATGAAAATGCTGGCTTCCCGACGCGAAAGCAAATGAGCTAACGGGCGCGATCATTCAATCCGGTTCTGGCGCAGCAGCAGATAAGATCAAAGCGCTCGAAGAAGCTGGCGTACGTGTTGCCAAACATCCCGAAGAATTGCCTGATCTTTTAGGATAAATTTTGAAAAGCGAACTCCCCATCAATTGATGGGGAGTTTTTTACGAGAAAACTATCCATTTACCAGAAAGAATGTCACTGTCCGCTCGCGTCGTGTTTGCTGGTTGGTGTTAGTTTCCAGAGAGGGAAGAAATGACAATTTCGTTTTTCTTTGCAATTTTCCACAAACTATTATATGCGGCATCTCTTACAGTTGCGTCCTCATGTAAAAGAAACGGACGAATACCCTCAATATATTCAGGCGACCCTATTTGGCCTGTTGTATCAAGTATCTCTCTAAGCACTTTTGTTTCCTTGTCTTTGAGCAACGCGAAAATCAACCCCTTTGTCTGAAGTTCTTTAATTTCTGCAATTGCCCAAGCTGATATTTGCCTTATTTCGTAGGCGTCATCTTTTGCTGCGGTGGCAAGAATCTCAATTTGCTCATCATCAATGTACTGCCTAAGCTCATACATAGCAAAAATCCCCTCACCACGAACTGGCAAGAGCGGACTATTAACCATCTTCGAAGCCAGAACTAATGCTAAATCACGATTATTGTGTTTTAAATTGTCCATTGCAGAACCCAATCCCCATAAATCTTCCATTTTTTCTGTCTTCGTAATCAACGCATAGATTAATTCTTCAGTTAAGACTGAATCTATGTTCAGCATAGTCAGATTTTCCCCCAAGAAGTCTAAGTGCTTTTTTGACAAAGCTGGCAAAATGCCGTTAAAAGGAGCACCTGAATTTGGGTCGTTCAAAGAAAATGCAAATAGAGCTTTGTGATATGCAACCCAAAACTCTATATCGTTATAATGTACAGCCTTTAGCAAAAGGCTCTTCCACAGAGCTACATAAGTACCCAACAGACCTCTGTACACGCCCCACAAAATAGTAGCAACTAAATCTTTTCGATCTTCTCGCAAGTTAAGTCTAAGAAACTTTGACGAGCGTATTAGCAGTATTCCGAAACCGAAAATCATACCGCTGAACAAAGCCATGGATGATTGTGGTCGTTTTTCTTTATTTCGTAAATTCTTGAATAGCTCAAACAATGAAACTCGACTCAATCGCAATAAGGTTTGATCGTTTTTTGAGTTAATAATACCAATCAATGAACGCATTACTTGATCAATAACCATGCCAGACTCATCTAACATAAACAAGCCTAGTCGTTCAAATACCATCGGGTCGTCATGCTCCCCCACGATTTTTATAGCAAGTGACCTGACCCGCTCAGAATCATCATATAACAAGACTTGTTTAATAACATCTAGGCCGATAGCTTCAGGTTTTTTTTCAACGACACGTACAAAAGCCATTCTCTCTTTTTCATTAAAATCAGGCAAGTTCTCAACGACAACCCCCATAAGACGATCAGAAATCTCCCTTTTCTTTGACAGTGCCCTTAGGGTTGAAAATCGCAGTTCAGTATTCATTAAAAACTCCATACATAATTCATCTGGAAAATTGTCAATTAGTAATGAAATACTGTCCGAAACAACATTAGTGTTAAATTCTGGTAAATTTCGAAATCCATCCTCTATGGCATTTAGCAATGTCGTTAGATCTATCTTTGAGCAAATCTTCATCATTGAAACTCTTAGGGACGAATACCTAGATTCTATTGAAATTTTGGTTAATTTGTCTACTATTTCTTTTCTAAGGGATTCGGTTACAAACAAAGCATCAGCAACGCATTGCCCAGCCAATGCAATCCATGTAAAGAACATATCATCTTGAAAATCCAAAATATGCCTCACCAACAAAGAGGGGTCTTGCATGCCACAAAATAATAAAATTACTTCCTGCCATTGATCGTCACGAATTTTCTCCAGCAAAATCTCAATGTTGTTATTGGATCTAGTCAAATACCTTGCAGCTAGATACTCTTGAAAAGTTAAGTGCGAGAAAGAAAAAATACTTGCTCCTCGCTCTACCAAAAGCCCGCTTCTTTCCTTTATTTCTTCGAGAAAATGTAATGCGTCTTGGTAATTTCCACCATATTTTGGAAGTTCGGTTTCCAATATTGAAGTTAGCTCTTCGGTAGTTATCTCTTGAAGTTTTTTCTGTTGCATGTCATACGCAACAGCTTCGAGAATCGTCCTTTTTTGTGATGGTTGAAGTTCTCCAAAGAGACCTTTTGCCCGATCCCAGTGCCCTAAAAGCACAATGGTACATTCATCATATAAATCGACTCTTTTCTCTGGCAACTTAACTCGAGCTCGATGGACTAACGCAATAATTGATAGAAGAAGCGGGTTTACGGCCAGTAATCTAACTTGCTTATTCTCAAAAATTGCATCAATTAAGTCACCAGCTTGTTCAAGGATATTGGCTTGATCTGCTGGCATTCTTCCTGTGGAAGTCTCGACCGCTAAATACCATTGCTTTATAAAACTTTCAATATCATTATTAGAAAAATCCTCAAGCTTGTATGTAACAAATCCGTTGGTTAAGGGATTTGTATATCCTACTATTCTCGAAGTAACGATGTATTTATTATCTGGGTAAGTACACACCAAATCTTCTACCCAATTAACAATCTCCCCTCGTTCAATGCTAGGCACTTCGTCCAAGCCATCTAAAAAAAGAATACACTTCCCATCTTGCAGATTTTCCACAAGATAATCGTTGGGATATGACAAATGTCTCCCAAAAATCAAATCATCCATTTTTAAATTTGGCTCTCTTAATTGCTTGAGAGTAACAGATCGAAAAGAAATATAGATCGGTAAAGGATTCTCGCCATCCCCCCTGTACATAGATGTCTTGAGGTCTGTACTCAAACCTAAACGTCTTTTAATAATGTCTGGTTTATCCCCTCTATGACGATTATTACGCAGAAGGCGTGCATAGCTCAAGACTAAATACCTTAATAGAGTTGTTTTTCCAGAACCTGGATCCCCAAGAATTACAACTCGCTTATTATTCGTAATCATTTCATTAGCTGACACAAGGGTTTGGGTAATATTTCCCTTCCCTGTTTCCTTATCTCCGACATGCAGACTGGCTGAAGCCTGTAATGGAATGAAGATAGATTCAAGGTATGGAGATACGACAGTCCGCATTCTCAATCCACGAACTTGTAAATGCATGTTGTCTTCGATCAACCAATTGAGATATTCAATTTCAAATCCCTTTTTCTCCCATTGACGACTTACCTTTTTTGCTACCCACAAAAAGGAATTCAAGAGAAGATTTTGCCATATCCAAGGTATTAGCTTGGAAAAAACTAACGTCGCTAGAGACGTCGCAACAATTAAAAGAATCTCATTTTTATAACTGTTCCAAAAAGCCTGAAGATTCATAACCCCTCCGCATGAAAGATGATTTAGAACTTGCCTTAATATTTCTTAGATAAAACACCGCCAAAATTCAAACTCCACCAATGACCTCCCTACTGTTTTGCATGATAAAAGAACTATCCAAAAGTTTATCACAAAACTACCTAAAAATCCGATAAACTTTTCACAATCACCTTGACGCATTCATCACCCTAATGGTATAGTTTCGCCCGACATGAAAAGCATCTGCCTTAATACCACCACCAATATGCGCAATACTACAACTCGTTATCAACGGGATGTTCCCGCGTAGCTAGAGGCAAAGATAAATTTACACAAGCCAAGCAAATGCAAAAACGTCCCGAGCAAATCGGGACGTTTTTTTTTGCGCCATAACAAAATTAGGAGAAGCAAATGCCCGCCCAAGCATCCCCAGACCAACCTGTTTACGCTGTGCCCGACGAAAACCTAGTTCCCGCTAGCGATCACCTTTCAAAGATGAAGGAAATCCCCCCTTCACGGATGTTCATCATAAAGAAATCGCTCAAGACTTACTTAGAAAACAATCCCGAAAAAACTGTCTACGACGCCTCCCAGGGTGATGGTGGTGCCAGTCTACCCGGTACCCCGCCCGAAATTCTGGAACGCGCTGCACAGCTTCAGTTGGATCACGGAACCGGATACGACTCCCCCTTCGGGACTGCCAAATTCCGTGAGGTTGTTGCCGAAAAGTATTGGGGTTTCGCTCCTGATACTGGGCTTGCTCCCGCTAATGTGATCGCTACCGTGGGTGGACGCGATGGTCTCGTTAAATCCTACGAAGCCATGCTGGCACTTGGTCATGGGCGTCAGGGCGACGCGCTGCTCGTCTCCCGCGTACCCTGGATTTCTTATAACTGGGGTCCTTATGGCATCGGCGCAAACGTGATGCTCGCTCCCGGTCGCGAAGAAGAGGGCTGGACTTACAGCGAAGAAGGCATTCAAGCCAGCGTGGAGTTTGCCGCCAAATCGGGACGCAAGATCACCGGAATGGTTGTCACCAACCCCGACAACCCCACAGGTCAGACTATCTCCACCGAAAAGCAGATTTCGCTCGGTAAAGCCGCGCTCAAATCGGGCGTTGCCTTCGTGCTTTATGACTGGATCTATCACCAGGTCACTAACGAAGAGCCGATGGACATCAACGCCTTTATGCGCGCCTTCTCTCCTGAAGAGCGCGAGCGCATTATCATTCTTGATGGTCTTACCAAAAGCCTAGGTGGTTCAAACTTGCGCAGCGCACATTTGGTTGCCCCTGAGAAAGTTGCCAAATTCATCACTGCGCGTGCTTCGCATAATATCATCCCGCCATTTTATGGGACTGCGGTTGCGATGGCTGCTTATGAGATGGGCTATAAGGAAGCCAGCCGCTCCATCGTCGAGCCGACCAATGCCAGCCGAAAAGTTTTGCAAAGCTTCTTGCAAGAGAATAATTTCAAATATATCCTTGGCAAGGGCTATTATGCTTTCATCAATGTTGCAGAGTGGCTGGAAGTCAAAGGCTGGGAAGATACCGAAGCGCTTGGACAGTATCTCGCCGAAGAGCATGGTATTGCCATCGTGCCGGGCGCTTTCTTCTCGAAATTTGGTGGTCAATGGGTGCGTTTCTCTTACGCCACGCCGCCCGAACGTACGCAGGGTGCCGCAGAACGTTTATTGGAGGGGTTGAATAGCCTGAAATAATCAGAATAAGTGACTGTCACTTTGCCAATTTAACGGTACCAAGCCAAAAACAGGAGCGAAGCTGTTTTTCATCCAGAAAGAAGGAGAAAGTATGAGTTACGACCCCATTCAATTTGCCAAGAAATATCAACTATCCATCGAAGCTGCACGACAGGATTATCCCGAACAGGGGATTTGCGGGCTTGAAGTTGAATTATTTTTACTGGATTCTGATCTGAGACCTTTGTTAACCGTTGGCTCTGGTCCTAGCAAACAATCTTTTGTGGATTATTTACGAGAAAATACGATCCCTGAGGCTGTACTCCCCCAAACCGATCTGGAAGCCTTTCAATGGATGGTGGAATGGGGCACAAACCCTTATTATTCGGCACGCGGTGCCATTTATGAAGGGCGAGTTTTGCAAGGCGTAATCTTGAATGCGCTGCATACAGCGGGGCAAAGGTATAAGGAAAAGTTGCATCTTTGGCAGGGAAACTTGCCTTATTCAACCATTGTTGATTACGATTCAATCCCCGGTGGCTGGCATATTGCCAAGCGGCGCTATATTGAAAAATGTGTAGACATGTACGGCGACACGCTTTCGACTGCGGGGAACCACACAAATATCTCGCTGCCTGAAACGCTCCTGATGTGGGATTTTATGCACCTACCCGCCGCTGAGCGAGAAGGCTTTTTGCTCGACAATTATAAGAACGATGTTTATATTACCGCTACGCGCCTTTTGCGTGCTTTTGCACCGCTCTTTATTGCTACTTCTGCGGCATCGCCTTTCCAGGCGGCTGTGCGCGATGGCGAACCCGTTGTCTTGATAACCGAGCATAATTCCTTGCGCAGCCAGATTTTCCCGAAACCTGCCATTCTGGATGTGCCGGATATTTATCGTTCTCACAAGGATTATATTCAGGCATCTTACGACCTTGTACGACGCGGCGTTCGTTTTGGGAATAATAACTGGATCCCCGTCCGTGCACGTTCTTTGGAAGAGCGTGTTGAGAGTCTGATCGAAGTGACCAGCGGTGAATTGGAAAAACTTTACTCACGCGGACTTTACGCGGCGGGAGAAGCCCAACCCCTCGATGAGATGGCGCGTCAGATCGAAGTGCAGAATATGCTTGCGCGGGTAGATCTTCCGATGACGAGAGTTGAAGTCCGCACTGACGATGGCGGGAACCCACTTGACCTTGCGCTTGCGAATATGACCTTGAAAAATCTCCTGACGATACGCATCTACGCGGATTCTGAATTCGCCCGTGCCTTCCGTTACGACAACGAGGATATTCGTATTGCCCGCCAAAACGAAGCGATCGCCGGCAAAGACGGTTTGGAAGCTGAGATATCAAACCCCTTCACAGGCAAACCTGTGATGATGCGTGATTTCCTTCGTTGGACCCTTGCTGAAGTCCGTCCCTTGGCAGAAGCTCTTGAGCAATGGGAAGACCTGCGTCCACTTACGGAGATGGTTGCTGGCGCGCCCAACACAGCTCAACAGCTGCGCGATGAAATCCGCGCCCAGATCGGCGAAAAAGAGGTTGTGCCACCTGATGTATTTAAAGAAGTTGTTGCCAAACACGAGAAAGAAATAGCCAAAGATATTGAGTTTATCGCTTCCAGCGTAGGGCTTTGGGATGACGAAAAAGAAAAGTTGGGGGATGTACTCAACAAACTCCGCAGCCATGCCCACAAAGATTCACATGCACCAATTCGTTTTAGTCCCAAACAAGACAGCCTCGTGGATGTTGAATATCCAGACATCACCAGCGAGATCGTTGACCTTTCCACACGTCTGATCCGCATCCCTGGCATCACGGCATCTCCCGCCGAGCGCCTGGGTGAAGTTCATCGCACGGCTGTTTTCATCTATGACTATTTACGCAGTCATGGCCTGACCGTGCGCCTTTTCGACGATGAAAAATACCCCTCCATGCTCGTCTCTTTCCCCGGGCAGGAAGAAGCGCCCGTGATGCTCAGCGGTCACTTCGACGTTGTTGAACCAGAACCCGATGATGAGCAATTCAATCCCTATATTGAAGGCGATTACCTCTGGGGACGCGGCTCTGGCGATATGAAGACCGTCGTCGCGACCTATATGGTCTGGATGAAAGACAGACTCAAACAAGGCGCTCCCTACCCTCCCATCAACCTGATGCTGATCGGGAATGAAGAGAACGGCGAAGGCGAGCCTATGGGCACGCCGCACGTTTTGGAATTGCTAAAAGAAGAAAGTGGCTATGCGCCGAAAATCTTCATCGCGGGTGAACGTACTGAAGAAACAGGTACAGGACTTTGGGGCGAAATTTGCACCGAAAATCGCGGCGCAATGCGCTTCGACATTGTGGCGACGGGCAAACGCGGTCACTCTGGTATCGCGGGCGCAAATGCCGACCTTTCCGAGCGCCTGATCGGTGCACGCACCAAGATGAAAGAACTTGCTGAAGAATACCTAACACTCACAAGTGACGATGGCTGGAAGTCGCAAATTCGTTTCCCCTTCATTCAGGTCGGCACCCCCGATGTTTACAATATCACGGCTGATTATGGCGTGCTGGGCATCGAGATCCGCAGCATCCCGCAAGATGATCTGGGAGCCTTGATCGTGGATGCGCGTCAATACTGCGATAAAAACGGGCTTGATATCCGTGTCGGTGCGATAGAAGGCGGGATCGCCTGTGATCCCGAAAATCCATACCTGAAAAACTTGGTAGCCGCTGTTGAAGTTGCTTCGGGAGAAAAAGCCCGCATTGGACGCAAATTACCGGGCACCTCAGCGCGTTTTGCCTCCGAAGGCCAGGGCGTGGTCTGGGGCCAGAGCGGAATCGGGCCGCATACATCGCAAGAGCGGCATTATATTCCCAGTATCAAGCCTTATTATGATGCATTGCAAGCTTATGGGGATTTGTTGTTGGAGTAAATCGTAATGCGTATTTCGTAATGACTTTCACACAAAGAAGGTTTACGGAATACGCACTACGCAATAAGGTCTTTTTTCTAGCAAATCCGCTCTGGTTTCGATACGCTACAGCACGATAAAGCTGTGCTTTCGCTACACAACCGCCGCTCGCAGTTTTTATAAAATCTAGCGGAGATTGAGTAGAATGACAGCTTTATCGTCATTCGTATCGAAATCGTAGCGGCGCAGGTAAAAATTATGTCAAAAAAGAAATCATCCACCCTCGTCATGAAATTTGGCGGCACATCGGTCGGGACGCCACAGGCGATCGAACAGGTTATTGAAAACGTCCGCAAAACGCGCCTTAAATGGGACCGTGTTGTCATCGTCACCTCTGCCGTTGCCGGAGTGACCAACCTGCTCGTCGAGAGCGCGGAACGCGCCATCAGCGGGGATGAAGTCTTCATCTCACAGGCAGAACGTGAGCTAATTGACAAGCATCTTGGTATGGTTGAGAAGCTCATCCCCAATTCTGCGCAGCGTGCTCAACTCAAGCAGGAAGTGAAACATCTCGCCACTGAGTTTGCCAGCATTTGCCGCGCGATCAGCATTTTGGGCGAAGCCACTCCACGCGCACTGGATGCCGTTGTCTCTTTGGGCGAGCGTTTCTCTGTGCGTTTGCTGGCTGGCGCTTTGCAAGCCGCTGGTTTTCCCGCGCAATTTGTGGAAGCAACACATCTCGTCGAAACGGACGATGTTTTCCAATCCGCATATCCCAACCTTGAGAAAACGGCTGAAAAGGTACAAAGCACATTGATCCCGATCTTGATGCAAAAACAGATTCCCGTGATAACGGGCTTCATCGGCGCAACAAAAGACGGGATCACGACCACGCTCGGTCGTGGCGGTGGGGACTACTCAGCGGCCATCATCGGCGCGACCATCCCCGCTGACGAAGTCTGGATCTGGACGGACGTCAGCGGCGTGATGACGGCTGATCCGCGTGTGGTGTCTGAAGCACAGACCATCCCCGAAGTGAGTTATCGCGAGATGGCGGAGCTATCCTATTTTGGGGCGAAAGTACTGCATCCCAAAGCCGTGCGCCCTGTTGTGGAAGCCGGAATCCCCTTGCGGATCTGCAACACATTCAAGCCCGATGAAAAGGGCAGCTTCGTTGTCAAAGAAAAAGATGGCGATGCGCCGCAAATGGCTGATAGTCAGCGTGTAATCAAGGCGGTCACAGCGATCCCGCGTCAACGCTTGATAACGGTCGAGGGACGTGGCATGCTAGGGGTCCCCGGCGTCGCTGCGCGGACTTTCGGCGCAGTTGCCGCAACAGGGACGAGCGTTCCGCTCATCACGCAGGCATCGTCTGAACAGAGTATTTCCTTCTCCGTTCCCAGCGATTCAGCTGATGCCGTGCTCAATTCTCTGCAAGAAGTTTTTGAAACAGAGATCGCCCAGCGAGATATCGACCGCATCTGGGCGACAGACGATGTAGCCATCATCACCGCCGTTGGTGCGGGGCTGCAATGCACCCCCGGCGTGGCAGGGCAAATTTTCAGCGCCCTCGGTGCTGCAAAGGTGAATATCTACGCCATTGCGCAAGGTTCGTCAAAAGTGGCGATCAGCCTGATCGTCAAAGCAGAATCTTCTGATAAAGCCGTGCAGACTCTGCATGAGTTTATTGCGAGCTAATAAAAACCCACCAGCGGCGGTTGAGTAGTTTCAAGCGCAGCGAGAAACGTATCGAAACCAAAGCGGCGCCATCAAAACCCGCTCTGGTTTCGATACGCCCCGAAAAGCATCGGGGCTACTCAACCGCCGCTGGCATACTTACAACCTTGGCGCTCTTCGCGTCTTCGCGGTTCAAATCTAAAACCTAAGGTCTAAAATCCAATGTCTCCTAAAAAAATCCCCGTAGCCGTTCTCGCCGCCACTGGCGCGGTGGGACAACGTTTCGTCCAACTTCTCGAAGGTCACCCCTGGTTCGACGTGGTTACCGTGACAGGCTCACCGCGCACCATCGGCAAAACATATGGCGAAACGGGCAGTTGGCTTCTGCCTACCGACATCCCCGAAAGCGTGCGTGATCTTGAAGTGCTGTCCTCCACGCCCGAAGCCGTCCAAACACCGCTCGTTTTCTCCGCGCTGCCAAAGAGCGAAGCAAAAATTATCGAGCCGCTCTTCGCCAAAGCGGGCACAGCCGTCTGCACCAACGCGGGCGCGTTCCGCGAAGACCCGCACACGCCCATCCTGCTCCCCGAAGTAAACCCTGAGCATACGGCGCTCATCCACGCTCAGCGAGAAAAACAAGGCTGGGACGGCTTCATCGTCACCAACCCTAACTGCACCAGCACGGGCATGACCGTCTCACTCAAAGCCCTCCAAAAAGCCTTTGGCGTCACGCGCGTTTTCGCCACGTCCATGCAAGCCATTTCTGGCGGCGGCTATCCTGGCGTTGCATCGCTCGACATTCTCGGCAACGTCGTCCCCTACATCGGCGGCGAAGAAGAAAAAGTCGCCTGGGAGCCGCGCAAAATGCTCGGAAAAGTATCAAATAACGAAGTGGAATTAGCGGATATAGGATTCTCGATCCACACCAACCGCGTACCCGTGGTCGATGGGCATACCGTTGTTCTAACAGTGGAACTCACCGATCCGCCCGCGGATTTCAGCTTGGTCGCCGCTGCTCTGGCAGAGTACCAAGCCCCTGAAGTTTCCCGCTCCCTACCCTCCGCACCCCAGCCTGTCATCCGCGTCCGCGATGAAGCCAACCGCCCCCAACCGCGTCTCGACATCATGGCAGGCAAAGGCATGACCACATCCGTCGGCCGCGTCCGCCCCGATGACCTCTTCGACCTGCGGATGGTGACCGTCTCACACAACACCATCCGTGGTGCGGCAGGCGGCTCGATCTATAATGCAGAGTTGCTCGTTGAGCAGGGGTTTATTAAACGCTAAAGCGCACGCTCACGTTAAACGCAAACTTCCGAAGTCTTAGAGACTTCGGAAGTTTTTTGTAGCAAGCCTTTTTACCTGATCTGAATACCCAAATGATTTGCAACCTTTCTCTCTCTACCTGCAATACCATCTTCGATGGGTGAATTCAGCAAATCGGCTTTGCCATCTTTCTCAATGACCATAGCTGATGAGCCTCCACCGTCAAGATTGATCGCGTTATAAACACCGCCAAATTTGATCAGCATATCGGCTAACTCTTTGAGCGTACAACCTTCGCTATAACCAGGTTGCCGGCCATCTACAACGATCATCACCATCCAGCGACCATTACCATTTGTGCCAACAGCAGTGCGTGGCTGAAGCGTGGTACTGTCTAAACCAGCAACGGGTTTTCCTTTCTCAACCAGCATCCTGTCTCCGGAAATGGCATTGTAGATTGCACCCTTTGGCTTATTATAAGTAACAGTATTTTTGTTATTAATATACATGATCGGGCGGTCTGCATTCATGCGCTGGGAATAAATTTTCCCGCGAGATGCTGCGTAGCTGTTCGGGTTGAAGAGATCACGCCCTTCGGGACAAGAAATTCCCGATACAGAAGTAGGATCAACATAAGTATAGCCATCGCCATTGATCGCTATTTGCACACCATGTCGCTCCAAAAATTCAGATGTCGTTCTTCCGCAAACCGGCGCTGCATCTTCTTGATGGTCTGGTGGCGTCACAAGGAAATGCAATTTCGGATATTTCAGATCGATCACAAAAACATGTGTGATCATTTTGCGCGGCGATGAAGAGATCTCACGGATATAGCGAACGCTTTTATTGAAATATTTCTGGTTCACAGCAATTGGTTGCGGGTAACGGACAAGATACCTGGCAGCACACCAACCAACAAGATCACCTTTTTCAATTTTTCGCCAAGAACCATCTTCATTAGCTCCTACAGCAACAACAACTTCATTTTTTTGAAGCTTTCCAACCTTAGCCCCAGATGTGCTAGGACTTTCGCGCACATTTAGCGATGTCGCAGTCACCTGAAAACGACCAAGCAGTTCGTTCCCATCATCAGGATCAGGATCGGGATCAGGATCAGGACCAGGGTCTTCAGGAGCTTCCGTCTCTACCAAATAGCTTGCATAAACCCAGCCAACCAAGCCGTTTTCTGTGCGGATCTTGAACCATTTCTCATCATCGTTAATATCGATTTTCTCAACGACGTCATTTTTCAAAACCTTGCCAACAACTTCATAGGTTGTGCTGGGACCCTGGCGCACGTTTAGCGCAAAGGGAGTCACACGGAACCATTTATCCACTACAGGATCAGGATCAGGGTCCGGGTCTGGATCGGGATCAGGCGGCGCATCCAGAAAAACGAAATAACGCGCATCAGACCAACCTGTTAATCCGGCCGGCTCTTCCAAAATCTTTACCCAACTTTGGTCGTCGTTATATTCAACAATTTTCACAACATCATCTTGCTTAAGTGTGCCGACAACAGCAAAGAGCGCACTATCACCCTCACGCACATTTAATGCAGCCGGTAAAACACGCCCCCACTTCTCCACGGGATCAGGATCAGGATCAGGGTCTGGGTCAGGCGTATCATCCACTTGACGTACCAAATACTCAAGCGCGCTCCAGCCTTCATCTCCATTTGCGCGTTTAACCTTTATCCACTCCGCATCGCTACTTGATTCAATGCGCTCTACAAGCTCGTCATGCTCCAGCACACCTATCGCCTCAGCCTCTCTTTCCGGTGTTTTTCGGAGACTTAAATCAACTTTATATTCCACAGTACCTGATGGTGGTGGAGTATCAGAGATATTGAAGCGTGCTCTGAACTCTTCTGATGTACCGTTGAAGTAATTCAGATCAATTCCTTTACTTTCAACACCAAAGCCTTTGCCGTCACCTGTTTCGGTATATTGCCAGAGCATCCACTCATCTTTTTTCCATGGCGCAGGCACGAGCGGCTCTGTCGCGTTATAGCGCGCGATCCATAAAGGATATTGATGAAAATATTCCAAGCTGCTTGCTTGTGTATCTGCATTTGGTCCATTTTCCATCCAATAATAATAGCCTGTATAGAGAATGATCTCTTTGCCGGGCATCAAATCTTTCAGATACTCCAAAAAGGCATACCATTTTCGCCAACCTTCATAAGGACCGCCATAACTTTCTTCAAAATCAGCGCAAAGAGGCAACTCGCCCAAATCTCCTTCTAGCGCATCTCGCCAAAGCTCTGCCTGGCGCTGTGGTTCAACACGGCTATCGTAAAACCAATAAGAGCCGCGTGGCAGACCTGCTTTTTTAGCTGCCTTCCAATTTGTTCTAAAATCAGGGTCGATCCACTTGTTTTGCCCGGCACGGATAATCACAAAATCCGAGCGTTCACGCATCTTGAAAAAATCTATCCCTTCGGGGGTAGAGTCTTCGTCTTGATAAAAACTAACATCGGGACCAATTGCGTATTCCATAAAAGCCTCCTAATGGATTTTTTCGTCAGTGTATCTCACAGTATAGCATTTCTTACCCCTCTTGCAAACATTTTAGCAGCGAAAAAAGCTCTTCTCCCATCTCCTCCTGAAGGACAGTAAAAACAGGGAATTTGCCTACATTATAGAGGATACGGAGATTCTCCTCGCCTTCAGCTTGAGAAATGATCCCCAGCGCATACGCATCTTGAGCAATTTCTCGGCGCATCTCTTCCGTGTTTTGGGCTTGCCTCGCTAAAGATGAAAGTTTTCCACCCCCAAGCAGAGTCTCGTTAAATATCTGCTGAAGGTCATCTTCTTGACCATAAACCCAGAGCCTGATCTCCCCATCCTCCCCGCCAACCTGCGCCCAATTGCTGATGCGTCCATCGAAAATGGCTGCAACCTGCGCCTGCGTTAGCGCAGGGATCGGGTTGATTGCGTTCCCCGCAACGACAATCTCTACTTCGCCGACCTGATAGGCAGTCAACGCCGAATCTTGCGGCGCGATTAAACGCAGAGACATATCTGCCGAGGCGATGCTGTGGTTACGCGCAACAAGCCTAAAAGGAGGGCGTTCCGCACAAGTGTAGACAAGCGGTATCCATGCCTCTGTCGTAGATGATGAGTAGACAGAAAGAATTTCGGGCATCTCATCCACAGCATTTTTTTGCGGCGCACAAGCTGCAAGAAAAAGGAGTAAAAGAAAAATTCGAAGAGGCATTTACCACTCCCTGATCAATGCCGCGAGCAATCTTGCTTTCTCAGCCAAACTTTCTTTGAAGAGAAATTCTCGCGAGGAATGTAAACCCTCACCGACTGCCCCCAAGCCATCTAAAACGGGAATGCCCAGCGGAGAGACAAAATTCGCATCCGATGCCCCGCCCGTACCGCCAGCTTTAAGATCCATGCCAATATTCCTTGCGATCTTCTGCGCTTTTGCAAAAGTGCGCTGCATTTGCTCATCAAAAGGCATCGGTGGTCGATTTAGTTCACCGATCACTTCAAGAGATGTGCCATCCAAAACGGGGCGCAATGCGTGCATTTCTTTTTCGACACGTTCATATTCGCCAGGCTGCAACACTCGCAGATCTATTGCTATTTCAGCAAATTCCGGCACAACATTTCTTGTCGTACCGCCACAGATCTCCCCGACATTCAGCGTGGTCTCTTTTTCATAATCTGTCATTTCCTGGATCGCCAAAATTTGGTGCGCCATTTCTTCGATGGCATTTCGCCCCTCGGCATGAGCGCCGCCTGCATGCGCTGCACGTCCATGCGTTCGCACAGTGAAATCTCCCACACCCTTACGCCAGGTTTTCAGCGAACCATCCAGCAAAGCAGCTTCCAGTACTAAAACCAAGTCTGCACCCGCAGCTATTTCTTCAATCAAGCTACGAGAAGTTTGGCTCCCAACTTCTTCGTCCGAAGTGAAGAGAAAGGTCACAGGACGTTTTGGCATTTTCCCCGCTTCCTGTAACGCAGCGATCGCAGATAATCCAATTACAAGCCCGGCTTTCATATCCAACACTCCAGGGCCAAAAACCTTGCCATCCTTCTCGTAAAAAGGCATCGTTTTTAGCGTGCCAAGCGGGAAAACCGTATCCATATGTCCGAGCAGAAGGATACCGCCTTTAGTCTCCCTCTCCCCTCGGGGGAGGGATTGAGGATGGGGGCGGCCCCATTTTGCGACAATATGATCGCCTCTTTTTTCCTGCGGATGAAAAACCAGGTGCGCTCCCAGATTTCGGCTTGCTTCCGCCAAAATAGCACCAACTCGATCCACGGCTTTTTTATCGTTGGTCGGCGACTCGGTCTCGACCAACTTCTTGAGCAAAGCGATCATTTCGGGGGTGCGAGCTTTCAAGTCCATAATTCTTATCCTAAAAGATAGATACTCAGAATAATTACCCCCAAAGATGCGCAATAAACAGCAAAAGAATAGAGTGAGTTTTTATTGAGATATGTTAGAAGCCATTTCACAGCCAGCCATCCGACAATCGCTGCGCTGATGAAACCGACAATCAGGGCAGGTAAAAATTCATCAAAGCCGACCAAGTGAAAAGCGCCGAAAGATTCGTAAATCCCCACACCCAGCATAATGGGCACAGACATCAAAAAAGCGAATCTGGCTGAGGCTGCTCGGTCAAATCCGCGCAACATTCCACCAGAGATGGTAGAGCCAGAACGTGATGCACCGGGAAAAATCGCCAAAACCTGAAAAAAGCCAATAATAAAAGAATCGAGCCAATTCATCTCATCCAGTTTTCGGGTGCGCTTCCCCAGCCATTCTGCAGATGACATGAGGGTCGCTGCTGAGAAAAGACGAATGGATGCGCTCAAAAGAGGAGAAAGAAAGAGGGTTTCTACTAATCCACGCACAAAATAACCGACCAATGCTGCCGGAATGGTAGCCAGAATGATATACCAACCGATGCGGGCTTCAACAGACAGACTTCCGAAGTTTTTAAAACTTCGGAAGTCTTGCAAACTATACAAAAAGGCTTTTGCGACCTTCAATAGATCAGCCCAAAAGTAAATAATGAGCGAAAGCACGGTACCCAATTGGACAATAATAAGGAACGCAAAAACAAGCTCGCTGGATGCCACGCCAAGCGCTTTCTGCCCAATAAGCAAATGAGCCGTCGATGAAACGGGGATAAATTCGGTCAATCCTTGTATGATGCCAAGAAGAAAAGCTTGAGTGAGAGTCATATTATTATTTTGTTGCTATTTTCGCTTCGAGGCATTCCCTGCCCAATAAGTTAACCATGTGGGCACTTTGGCGTCAAAGGAGCCATCAAGCACCGCTGCACGCATATCTTTGACGAGATGAATGAGTGCATGCAAATTATGAATGGAGAGCAACGTGCCTGCCAACAACTCCTTTGCGACAACAAGATGACGGATATAAGCGCGCGTAAAAGTCTGGCAGGTGTAGCAGGTGCAGCTTTCATCTATGGGGCGCTCATCGCGTTTGAAGGTGGCATTTTTGAGATTTAGGCGACCTTCAGGAGAAAAAGCAGCATGATGACGTGCCAAGCGGGTTGGGAGAACGCAGTCGAAGATATCCACGCCACGCCGAACACCTTCGATCAGATCTTCGGGGGTGCCAACTCCCATCAGATAACGAGGCTTGTTTTCGGGGAGGATGGGGTCAACCACATCGAGGGTGCCGTACATGTCTTTTTTTGTTTCCCCAACACTCAAGCCGCCAATGGCAACACCCGGTGTATCGAGAGACGATATAAATTCAGCGGATTCACGCCTAAAGTCAGGATTGATACCGCCCTGCACAATTGCAAAAAGCGCTTGGTCGGGGTGTTTATGTGCTTCCACAGATCGAACTGCCCAGCGGTGAGTCCGCTCCATCGCTTTTTTGATATAAGCCTCATCGCTAGGGTCAGCGCATTCATCAAAAGCCATGATGATATCCGCGCCAAGATTCTCCTGAATGGCAACGGATTTTTCAGGTGTAAAGCGATGTTTTGAACCGTCAATATGACTGCGAAATGTAACGCCTTCTTCATCTACTTTGCGTGTTCCAGAAAGAGAAAAAACCTGAAATCCGCCTGAATCGGTCAGCATGGGGCCATCCCATTTCATAAAATTATGCAAACCACCCATATCACGAACGAGTTCATCGCCGGGGCGCAGATAAAGATGGTAAGTGTTGGAAAGAACAAGCGAAGCGTCAACCCCCTTGACTTGCTCTGGGGTGAGCAACTTGACCGTTGCCTGTGTGCCGACAGGAGCAAAAACAGGCGTTTCCAAGGCGCCGTGAGGCGTACTAAAAACGCCCACGCGGGCGCGACCTTGTTTTGCGAGGAGATTATATTCAAACATGGATGGGATTATACCTATAGATAAGCAAAAGCGTTATAATCTTTTTAAACATAGGCGGTGCTCAAGTACCAAATGAATTTCTGCAAAAAAAGGATAATCAAATGGCGCGCAAAGTTCTTAGTGGCACTTTAATCGTTCTCAGCTCAATTTTACTAATACTCAGCCTGGTCGGGATCGGGGCTGCGTGGTATTACAACGAACCATTGACTAAAGACTCGACAACAAAATTAGAAGCTATTGACGATGAGTTAGAAGAAGCTCAAAGCGCTTTGCAAAACGCCCAAGATGAATTAAAGCGTGCCTTACGAATGGTCGAAACAGCAGAGGCCTCTCTTCAATCCTTGAGTGAGCAAAGGCTTCAGGCAAAAGAATTTCTTGACACTGTCAGGAGTTTGCTGGACGAAACCATTCAGCCAAATTTGGATGCATCTAAAGAAAAGATCAACCAAGTACAAGAAACACTGGACGATCTAAATAAAACGCTAGAAAATATTAATAGGATCCCCTTTGTTGAAATCGCCATACCCGATGAAGGCTTTCTGTCTTTTTTTGTGGAAAGCACAGAAGCACTTGAGAGTGAAGTTGACCGCGTAGGCGATATGGCAGAGCAAGCCTCGACTTTTTTAAATGACTCATCCTATCTATTGGGCGGTGATCTAGCTGAAACTAAAGATAATATCCAAGACCTAATGGAAGTCGTTGATGAATATGAGACAAAAATTGCATCGTGGCGTGAGCAACTTGCCAACCTAATAAACAAGCTGCCCAAATGGATCGATCATGCTTCAGTGACAATAGTGATCACGCTTCTCTGGTTTGGATTTTCTCAGTTTGGCTTGATCCTGCATGGGTTAACGTCCTGGCGCAGCGAAGATTCGCCAACGCCTCTAAACAGGGAAGAAAAGGAAGAAAAGTCCCGTTCTTGAAAAGCAAAGGATTCTAAAAATGAAATACTATAATCCCAAAAAACTACTCTTTTTAACAGCGCTGGCTGTGATTTTTCTGATTGGCTGCGAACAAAAAACCGAAGAGACTCCTGTTCCCCCCTCTTTATCTCCATTGGAAATCACATATTGCAATATCGCTTCATCTACTATCTGTCTGGAAGGCTTTGGACAAGAAAATGACACCAAATCAATCATTCTCCTCAAAGCAAAAAAACCGGGGGACTTCGCAAATATCTACCTTCAGATAAACGAAGATAAAGAAAAACTTCTTTTTGAATGTTCACAATCTCAACTTTTTCCTGAAAATATCTATTGCATCGGAGAAATTCTCCCAAACGGTGCAGAGATCAATTTGAAAGTTTTTTCTGAGCAAGACAAAAGCCTTATCTCCACAGGGGATTTCAAAATCCAATATGGCAAGATAGAGTTGGAAAGAAATTTGAACTCAGAGGCATACCCAAACGCCTCCTCTCCTCTAAGTTATCCAAACTACCCCAGCTATCCTAACTACCCTAATAAATAACTACATAATTTATATGTCCGAAACTCTTTTAGATGGTCTTTTTGCGCTAAGTGAAAATTGGGCAATTACTCTGGGGATAACAGCAATCTTTTTTTCAGGATACGCTCTAAGCTTCTTGCTTGGCAAAAAGCCCAAGCAAGAAGCTTCGCTTAAATACACCCTTTCTGTCTTCTTTTTTATCTCCCTACTCCTTCGTTTCGCATATATACAGGATATTTTTGTCCCGCCTTATTTTGATTCTGCAGAGCATTTCCGCATTATTAAAGCGATGCTGGAGGGATTAAGATCCTCTACTTTTTTAGCTTCATTTTCAGGGCTGACACCAAATTACTATCACTTGGGATATCACACGCTCGTTTCGCTCCTGGTTTTTGGCTTGAGAGCCAATCCAATAAACGTGATGCTGGTCTTTGGACAGATTACCCTTACCATACTTCCCATCCCCATTTTTTTTCTCGTCTGGAGAGAAACAGAATCCCGGCAAGCGGCATTTTTCAGCGCCCTTCTTGCAGGATTTGGTTGGTCCATGCCAGGTTTTGCAATAAATTGGGGGAAATATCCTGCGCTAACGGGCTTACTTGTTTTTGAAGTTGTTTTACTAATCACCTATATCAATTCCCGAAAAAAAACACAAAAAAAATACTCTCTTGCCAAGATCGTTCTTGTTCTTGGCATACTCCTTTCTGTCTTTATACACTCCAGAACCCTGATACTCTTTCTTATTTCCTTTTCCAGTTATTTTCTTTCACGCAAGATAATTACCTTAGAAAAAGAAATTCAATACAAAATTTTGAGAATAGGGCTTTTAGGCATATTTATATTTGGTATTTTGATCTATCGGGAACCTTTCTTAAAACTGGCTTTAGAGCCATATATCAACGAAGGAACCTGGATCACGGCTATTGTTTTTCTTCTGGCGCCTTTTGCTACGCACAAATACCCCCAAGGCCTTCATTTCTCGCTATTTTTTATCCTTTTCCTTTTTATTAGCCTATTTATTCCTGTCACCAAGATATTGCCCGCCTTTGAAACCCAAAGCTTACTAGACAGACCTTTTGTTGAAATTAGTCTGTTTTTTCCCTTATCCATTTTAGGCGGGCTGGGATTCGCTGCGCTCACAGAATTATTAAAAGACATCAAATTCCTGGATGAAAGAATCCCTAAGCTACTTGTTTTTTTGATAGTCTCTCTTTTCTTTGGTAGCATCGGGTTTTTTATTACCAAAAACTACAACTTTTATCCATCTGATTGCTGCAACTTTGTAAAATACGATGACACAATTGCTTTTGAATGGATAAATAATAATTTGCCTACTAACACATCCATACTTATAGCATCCAACCGATTAAATGTACTCCCATTTATTAAATCTACAGATTTAGTTGGCTCAGATGCCGGAATTTGGATTCCGCAACTAATAAACAGAAAAACCTTTATGGCTCCCTATGAGCTAGACTTTCTCTCAAATGAAACCAGGGGCTTTCTCTGCCGCAACCAAGCAAACTATATTTACGTTGGAAATAAAGAGCAAAGCTTTGACCCAAGAGCCTTGCTCCAAAAAAGAGAATGGTATCAAAAAATCCTTTCTCTTCCGAATGCGCAACTATTCCAACTCACCAACTGTTTTGAAAGGAAATAATCCCCTACACAAACAAGTTTCAACTCAGTCAACTATCATGAAACAAACCAGATTTTTCTGCGAAGATCTACCATCAACCCCAATGCCAGAAATTGGGAAAATCCTTGTAACTGGCGCTACCGGCTATGTCGGGGGTAGACTTATTCCAGAGTTGATTCACAGAGGCTACAAAGTCAGGGTAATGGTTCGGGCATTCTCTCCCGTCTACAAAGAACGATGGCCCAATGCTGAAATAGTTGTAGCTGATGTACAGGATGAAGACGCACTCAAAAAAGCATTAGAAGATATTCACACAGCCTATTATTTAATCCACTCAATGCTTTTAGGGGAAGGACGCTTCGCATCTGCAGACAAAAAAGCTGCCAACAACTTTGCTGCTATCGCCAAAGCAAAGGGCATTAAAAGAATTATCTATCTCGGGGGACTTGGAGATACACACAGCTTACTTTCTCCTCACCTTCGAAGCAGGATAGAAGTAGCCAGCGAGCTGCAACAAAGCGGAGCACCTGTAACTATTCTTCGAGCTGCCATTATTATTGGTTCAGGAAGCGCATCGTATGAGATCATTAAAAATCTTGTAAAAAACCTGCCTTTTCTCTTAATCCCTCTCTGGGCGAAAAACAAATGCCAACCGATTGGCATCCGAGACGTCATTAAATATCTTGTTGGTGTGCTAGAAAAGCCTGAAACTTCTGGGCATTCCTTTGATATTGGAGGAGAGGAGATATTAACTTACGAAAGCATGCTTAGGAAGTTTGCTGAGATATTTGGAAAAAAGATAGTTTTTATTCCCATGCCAATTTCCAATATCAGGTTTCTCGCTTATATTGCCAACTTTATTACTCCTGTCCCATCTCCAATCATTAGATCCCTTTTGGAGGGTCTCAAAAACGAAGTGGTCTGCAAAAACACTGCCTTATTAGAGATATTGCCTTTTAAAACATTGGCTTATAAAACCACTGTCTTAAGAGCAATGTCGCGGGAAGAGCAAGACAAAGTTCACACGAGGTGGTCTGATGCCTATCCACCAGCCCATGAGCTTGCACTAAAGCTGCACGAGCTTGAAGAAGTTCCACAATACACAAGTTCTTATTTTCTTTATACAGAAAAAGACCCTTCACTTCTTTTTCGTGACATCTGCAAAGTAGGAGGCGATGAGGGGTGGTTCAACAGCAATTGGATGTGGCAACTTAGAGGATTAATAGACAAACTCCTTATGGGTGTAGGTACAGCTCGTGGAAGAAGAAACGCATCAACATTAGAAATAAATGATGTTCTGGATTTCTGGAGAGTTGAAAACCTGCAACACAACCAATTATTGCTGCTCAGGGCTGAAATGAAACTCCCCGGCAGAGCATGGCTGGAATTTAGAATCGAAAAAAAGAAGATAGGAAATAATCTGCATATTAAAGCTTATTACCAAACGAAGAGTTTTTTTGGGAAAATTTATTGGTATATCTTCCTCCCTTTCCATGACTATATTTTTAACGACCTGATCAAACAGATAGCAAAGAACAAGAGCGCTATATAATTGCCATTCTTTATGTACAAAAAAGGAGCCTCTGGTCAAATGGCCAAAGACTCCTTTTTTTATCTTTTCTAATTGATTGCCTTCGCAAACTCTGTTTCAAAATCTGCGGTGGAAACTGCACCAAACCAGGTTTTGAGAGGGGTTCCATTTCCATCAACAAGAACGAACATAGGCTGATAGCGGAACTCAAACTCTTTCATTAAAGCTGCGTTGCCGGGGTCTTCAATGTCCAAATAAGCGAAATCGACCTGACCAAAATACTGTGATTCAAGCCCGTGCACGACGGGCGCCATAGAACGGCAGGTACCTCACCAAAAGGCGAAGAATTCAATCAGCTGCGGCTTCCCGCTGGCGATATTTACTGTTGCTGGATCTGTAGCATGAAGGTCATTTCCGCGAGGTGTTGCCACAGCAACCGGTTCTTCGACCGATTCTTCGGCCGGGGCTTCTGCCGCGGTAGGGGCTGCTGTCGGTGCTTCTGCTTCAGTCGCTGCTGGTGCCGGAGGAGCTTCTTCTTGCGTCGTTTCAACAGGAGCAGGTTCTGGTGGGGTTTCTGGGGCAGGTGTTGCCGGGGTACAAGCCGAAAGCATGAAAACGATCAGCAAACCCAAAGTTAAGAGCGTTTTTCGGTTCAAATTTTTCTCCTTTTCACATATACTTCATATTATCAA
>CAZOOX010000028.1:0-35352 GCA_964581545.1 uncultured Anaerolineaceae bacterium | reverse complement strand
TGCGTTCACTCTGCTAAATCAATGATTTCTTCGCCCTAAGTGGCGAAGGTATTGTATAAAGTTAACATCATGAAGTACAGTTCTTTTTAAATTAGAAGATAAGAGGTCGGCATGGCTAAGAACAGCACTAGATAGATTAGCCGATGTCAAATTGGTGTTATCAAAACTTGATACCGTTAGATTTGCAAAACTAAGATTAGCCCCTCTAAGATCAGCTTCACTGAAGACTGCGCCAATGAGATTTGCTCCTACGAAAGCTGTTTCATCAAAAAGACTGATTTTCTTAAGATTAGCTCCAGAAAAGTCAATATAAACACCAAAGTTTTCCTCGTGCCACTTATTCCAAACATGAACCCCTTGTTTTAATATCACCAACTGCTCTTCGTTTGCCATTTTCTTTCTCCCACATGGACGGGAAAAACCCGCCCCTACTTTCCACTTTCTATGCCCTAATCTTCCTTCCTAAACTGCAAACAATAATGATGGAAAGTATTGCTCACCCAGGCATTCCCCATCCCATAAGGCGCAAGGCGTTGGTTATCCTGGCACCAGATCTTCTCATCCTTCAGCGTATACACCTTCCCCAACTCGCGCCCAATATCCCAGGCCAGCGGGTAAATTTTCCCGCCCTTTTTCACATTCTTGACGATGATCGTCAGATAAGCCCGATCCCGCATCAGCGGTTTCATCGCCGCATAAATATTGACCAACTTCTCCAGAAACTCTTCGTAATCGCTCATATTCCCGACATCATTCGGATCATTCGAATAGACCACGTCGAGCTCGGATTCTGTGCGTCTTTTCTTCTGTGTTTGCGCGCCGCGGGCATGCAGCATATCCCAATAAGGGGGAGATGTGATCAGATAATCAATTTCGGGAATGGCATAATCTCTTGCCTTTGCGGCATCTCCGGTGATGATTTCTGCTTTCAAACTTGTTTCTTGGCCTGATTCCGCTAAAATCTCTTTTTCCTCGGCCAGCACATCTCGGGCGATCTGCGCGTATTTGGGATTCAACTCGATCCCGTAAGAGTGTCGTCCACTGCGCAGCGCCGCCACGAGCGAAGAGCCTGTTCCCGCCATGGGGTCGAGAACGGTCGCGCCTTCTTTCGTGAAAAACTCGATGAACTCCTGCACCATCGTTTCCGGGTATTTGGCGGGGTGGCGCAAAACGCCCTTCTTTCGGCGTGGTGGATTGTGAATGAACCAGGATTTTTGGAACTTCAACCAGCTTTTGTTGTCCATGTCGTTCATGCGGTTTTTGTAGGCCATGTATATTTTCTCAAATAGGTATGTCATTGCGAAGGAGCGTTAGCGACTGAAGCAATCTCCCTCTCGGTTGTGGAGATCGCCGCGTCGGAAAAACATCCTCCTCGCGATGACAGGTTAAGGTGAGCGTGTACTCGTCGGCACCGGTGTCTTCGTCATCGTCGGTGTTGGTGTCGGGCTGACGTACACCACTGATTGTACATTCAAATTAGAAAAAGTGACCGTCATTGCCATATTCTCGGGGGCAGTTTCGGCGAAAACACCAATTGTCCCGATGCCCAAATTCACGTCTGTAGCGGTGAATTGATGGCGACCGTTCAAAAAGAAACGCATCTCGGAGCCCGCCACCCAAACGCCGAGGTGAACATCTCCGGGAGAGCCGGGCGGCACGTCCCCACTGTAGATGGCTTCGTGGATGGGGCGGGCGCGGCTGACGCTCATCCGCTCGAGGCGAACTGTCCCGTTGCAGGAGAGGGCATATCGATAGGATGAATTATTATTTGCCCGAAAGAGCAGACCATAAGAATCGTCGCCCCTGCACAGGGCAAGGCTTGCATTAATTTCGGCGTAAAAATCGGTTAATAAAGGCTCGTTTCGTAAGCTGAAAATATAGATATCAGGCTCTTTTACAGCGATCGTGATCCGATTGCGGCTGACACTGACATTCCCCTGATCGGAGGTTGATGTATTCCATACGCTCTCAGCGCTAAAATCGTCAATGACGAGACTTCCGCCTATGCCTGGCATCTGTACAGGTGTCGCGGTGGAAATTTGTACCAAGCGCGGGGTCGCGGTAGATGTTGGGGGGAACCATTGGATCGTCGCGCTCGGGGCTATGGTCGCGGTTGATGTCTCCACAACGGGAGCAGGTGTGGGTTCCGTTTGTACCGTCACGCAGGCAGCCAAAGCGAAAGAGATGATAATGGTGAGTATCAGGCTCGGGGCAAGACGATATCTGGATTCCATAAAAGGATTCTATCAAATTAAAGAGATACCGAGCATTTATAAAATGCTCGGTATCTTGGTCTAAACTATTTCTCGTAACGTTTGCGAATATTGGGGACGAGATATTCGCTGAAGGCACGTTCTACATCGTATTCAGGTTTCCAACCCCAATCGCGGCGGGCGGCATCGTCGTTCATGTCGATAGGCCAGGAGTCGATGATGCGCTGGCGATTTATATCGGGTTTGTAGCTTATCTCTGCATCGGGGAAGTGTTTTTTGACGTAGCCTGCAAATTCTTCGGCGCTGAGGCTAAAGGCTGTAATATTGTAAATTTGGCGGGAGAGAGTTTCGCGCGGGGCCTTCGCCAATTGAAGAACTGATGTGACGGCGTCGGGCATTGCCATGAAGGAAATTGCGGCATCTTCACGGACAAAGGATTCGTAGGCTTTGCCTTGCGCTGCGGCATGCAGCATTTCGGGGCCATAGTCGCTGGTTCCGCCGCTGGGAACGGTAAAGGCAGAAATTAACCCGGGGTAACGTACACAGCGAAAATCGAGCATGACGGGTTCATTTTGGGCGAGTTGCTGATAGTGGCTGCTGTAATAGATGCCAAGGGTTTCGCCGTAGAGTTTATTGCAGCCATACATGGTGATGGGTTTATTCCACTCCCATTCTTGCGGACGAGGGTTTGCAGCTTTGTTCTCCAGCGTTCCCATGCCAAAAGCGGCAACAGAGCTGGGGAAGATGAATATAACAGGCTCGCGCTTCCATTCAGATTGCTCGGCAGCAAGCTGGAGCAGACGCATTGTGCCGCCAACATTGACGTTATGGGCGAGCATGGGGCTGTATTCTGCTCTGGTCGAGAGCAGGGCTGCGAGATGGTAGATATGCGTGATGTTAAATTCGCTGACGATACGGTCAAAAAGGGATTGATCGAGGATATCACCCACGATATGTTGCACTTTTGCGTCCAGCTCGGGAGGTAAAGGCTTGATATCCATAGTAATAACATGGCTATCGTTTTGCTCGACGATTCTCTCTACGAGGGCTTGCCCAACTTCACCGGCTGCGCCGGTAATAAGAGTCGCTTTTCTGCGCATTTTTTCTCCTGTATAGGCCTTGAATGTTAGAAAGATCAGAACAATTAGCTGATTCGATTATATTATATTTTGGCTTGCGACCTACTAAATTTTTCTGAAAAGTGTCTGATGATTGAATAGGCGGTGCTTTTTGGCATATGGAGATCGATCTGAAAAATGAGATTTAATAAGAGCCAGTATTATGGTATTATGCTCTGAATTAGTACAAAAACAGTCCTATTAAGGAGTTTGAAATGAAAAAAAGCCAGAAAATGCTCACTACCATCATTATTATCGGCGTCCTTGCCGTATTAGGGATATCGGCGATGGATCAATTTCTCTTTCGGAAATCCCTGACAGCACCATCGACATTGGCTGCGGAAGAGACCTCCGCTGAAGATACAGCAGAAGCATCGCCGGAAGGCCTTTTCCGCATTGCGGCTTCTCAGTCTGAAGTTCGTTTTACTTTGGGCGAGGTATTAGGTGGTGAGCCAACAACAGTGATCGGAAAAACCGATCAAGTCACAGGTGAATTCGCCGTTGATCTTGAGAATCCGCAAGAAGTCCACTTTGGTGAAATTCAAATTGACGCAAGAACTTTCGTTACTGATAACTCTTTCCGTAACAAGGCAATTCAAAATCGGGTATTAGATACAAGCGCGCACCAACTGATCTCTTTTATGCCAACAGAAGCTGCCCTGCTTCCAGAGACAGTTAGTTTTGGTGAAAGTCTTGCGCTCGAGATCAGCGGTGATCTGACGATAAAAGGCGTCACACAAGCTGTCACTTTTACGGCAAATATCACGCCCGTTTCAGAAGCAGAGATCCATGGACATGCGGAAATAATGGTCGCTTATGCAGATTATGATATTTCAATTCCTTCCGTCCCGCGCGTTGCAGATGTAGATAAAGAAGTTTTACTGGAAATCGACTTTGTAGCCCTGTTGGGTGAATAAATGAAATTGATCAGCGTAAATATCGGCAAAGAAGGCACCGTTCAGCGCAAACTCTATAAAGAAAAAACGGGGATTTTCAAAATCCCTGCCAAAGGAGCGGTACAGATCACCAAACTCGGTTTAGCAGGCGATGTGATCGTTAGCAAAAAACATCACGGTGGCCCCGATCAGGCTGTCTATATCTATGGGGATGCCGATTACGATTGGTGGCGGAACGAACTCGACCGTGAGCTTGCTCCCGGTATATTTGGCGAGAACCTGACAATAAGCGGATTAGAGAGCGCGGCCTTCGCCATTGGCGATATTTTGCACCTTGGCGAAGTGACCCTGCAAGTGACTGCGCCGCGCATCCCCTGTAAAACTTTTTCTGCGCGCATGGAAGACCCGCAATTCGTAAAGAAATTCCGTGCAGCAGAACGTCCTGGGCTATATTGCCGCGTTCTAAAAGAAGGGGAAGTGAAAGCCGGGGATTCTGTTCGTGTAGAGAAATATCCACATGACACAGTTACAATACTGGATGTCTATCGTGACTATTACGCTCCTGATTTTCAGGCATCTGCTATCCAACGATTTCTGGATGCACCCATCGCGATCAGGATGCGTAAAGAAAAAGAAGCTCAACTAAAGAAAGCCAAAGAGAATAAATAATGACAGAAAAAGACGAGAGCATCCATAAAGGTTCAGAAGTCTCTTTGCGAGAAGTGACCCGCGATAATCTGGATGAAATCTTAAGACTGAAAGTTGCTGAAGAGCAAAGTAAATTTGTTGCGCCGAATTCAACATCCATTGCTCAGGCACATTTTTATCCTGAAGAAGCCTGGTTCCGTGCCATTTATGCAGATGAGACCCCTGTCGGTTTTTTGATGTTGTCTGACACGCCCGAAAAAGCCGAATACTTCCTGTGGCGTTTAATGATGGATGATAAATATCAGGGGATGGGCTTTGGTCGGCGTGCTATAGACCTTCTCGTTGCGCATGTCAAAACCCGTCCTAATGCGACAAAATTGCTGACAAGCTGCGTCCCTGGCAAAGGCAGCCCTTTTGAGTTTTACAAAAATTTGGGTTTTGAGCCAACGGGCGAGATAGAAGATGGCGAAGATGTTATGGAACTGATCTTCTGATGAATATAAAAGAAAGATTGCTCCGCCGTGCGATCGAGATCGCCCAAAATGCACGTGAGCATGGCAACCATCCCTTTGGGGCGCTACTCGCTGACGAAAATGGAAATATTCTCCTCGAAGCGGAGAATACCGTTGAATCAGATAGTGATTGCACCGGCCACGCTGAAACAAATCTGATGCGGTTGGCATCAAAAAAATACGTGCCAGAAGAACTGCAAAATTTCACCCTCTACACAAGTACAGAGCCTTGCCCTATGTGCTCAGGCGCGATCTTTTGGGGAGATGTGAGACGGGTTGTTTACGCGCTCAGCGAAGAGGGACTGTACGAGATCACGGGTGAGACACCTTACGAATTGGCGTTGCCCTGCAGAGATATTTTTGCCCGCGGCACACATCCCGTTGAAGTGGAAGGTCCGCTTCTGGAAGAGGAAGCGCGACAAGTACATCTTGGATTTTGGAGAGAATAAAATGGCTCCCTTAAAACGCTCTCGCTACCCGATGCCGGATTTTGTGCGCGATGCGCTTGAAGAGTATAAGTTGACAGAAGCATACTACGCTCGCCCCGATTACCAGCAGAATGACTATATCGGCTGGATCACACGCGCCAAACGCGAAGAGACGAGACAAAAACGCCTTGCGCAAATGCTGGTTGAACTGGAAAAAAGGGGATGTTTATATGAAAATGGATTGGAAGAAGAAATAATTGCTAGATAGGTGTGCGTCGCACCAACTTCGACAAAAAGATGCCTATCGAAGGCATTTTATTTTAACGAAAGCAAGCTAAAATCAGAAGCGAAGCTTTATGCCACCAACGCAGGCATATCCTCGCCAAATAATCCGATCCGGTCGCCGTCTTTGACAATCTCCGATAATTCCCAGCAGAGACAATCATCTTCACAAACCTGTTGATAGCCCAAAAAAGGCGCCATTTTTGTGCGCGATGTCAGCAAACGCGAGTTGATGAAAATGGTATAGAGTTCGCCAATATCAAAGCCAAGACGTAGGAGAAAATCATATAAACCTTCGTTCTCAAGCACTTCTGCTTCGATAATACTATTGCCAGAGGGGCTTTTATCGGGCGCATAACGGCGTAGTTTTCCGTAGAGATGAATAGAAACCATAGTTAGTTCTCAGTTTTGAATTTTTAATTACTCAAGTTTAAACACAATTTTCCCGATCAGGTTCTTCTCGCCAAAGGGCAGTATGCCTAAAGTTGCGCTTGTGCCCTCTTTGTGGATACGGATGCGGGCAAAATTGACATCCACCTGATTCGGGAAAGGGATAAACTCGCTGATCTCCCAGCCATATTGGGGTAACTCTCGATAATAAAAGGCTTGCAGCGCAGCAAGCTCGCTCTCGCCATCATAGGCTTCCCAACCCTCATCTTCTTTTACATCAGGGACAAGACTAGGAGGGGCAACGGGTTGATAATTGGGTAGCAGGGGCAAATTGTGGGCGTTCGCCGTGAGCCCTTCAACATGCTCAAGAAAGCGCAAAGAGGAAATAATTTGTGTGGCATGTGGCTCAAAATCTGCTCGCTCTGTTTTTTTGTGCGAAACCATAAAATGCAGGATAGTCGTATCCCGAGCCAGGATCCCCGCCCAAAGGCGGCGGTTTATTTTTTGGGGGAGTTGGATCTCTGCTTCGAAGCCATTTGCGCCACCCATACTAAAGGGAGATGCACCCAGTTTTTTCGCGCCCAGCATGACGGATAATTTGCTGATATGCTGACTCCAGAGTGGAGCGATGGCCTCGCGTTTCCCGTTAAATTCACCACGAACGAGCATGTAAGCGGCTTGTTCATTGACATCACTAACCGGGTCGAATGCTTCGATGTTTTGTGCAAAGCCATCTGCCCCCAAATTGGATACCTGCGCCCAATCATCGGGGTAGGTTAGCTCAAATCCCCATAATGGATTTTGAAAAATAGCCATTTTAATTCTCAACTCTTAATATTGTTTTTAAGGTTAGCCACCCGCCACAGCAGGTGCATAAGCAATCCGATCACCATCTTCGATGATCTCATCCATTTCGGTCTGGATTCCATTACGCATGATGATCTTTATCTCTTCGAGGGGAAGCCCCAGCAATTTACGCAGGTCTTCAAAGGTTGAACCTTGGGGAAGTTCAACGATCTTTGGCTCTCCAACACTCAACTCGGGGAGATATTTTCTTAATGTGGCAAAAACTCTAACCTCTATTTGAATTTTCAATTTTCAATCCTTAATTGATGATCTTCAACAATTAATTCTACCATCGGCATTAAACAAAAAGAGGCTCACACCTTAGCGCGAGCCTCTTTTGAGATTCTTAGAAACTAATCACCATTGACCCATCCGTAAACGCTGTCGAGGACTTTATCTTCCATATCCCATTTAACGTTATGTGGAGGAAGCGCTTCTTCGCGCATAAATTCGGGTAAGCGATCATCAGCAGGGGTGAAACCAGCGGCTTCGTTGAAGAGACGTTCCATCTTGAGGATCTCTTTGCCGATCTCGATAACGTTGTCGCCGGTGATATCGAGGCCTGTTACACCCGCAACAGATTCTGCCATGCCAGCCCAACCTTCGGGAATGTCGAGGATGGGGAAGGCAATAAAGAGACAATAGCCAGTGCTGTCAATGAAAGCAGTTGCAGCCTGGAAAGTGAGTGAAAGGTCACCTTTGTCGGTATTGTCTAGCGGATCCACTTTGCCGCCAACGCCTGCAATTTCGGGGGCGATAGTGTAGCCAGCAGTATGATCTGCGCCCATTGTCGCTGTTGCATAGGTTACGCCGATGCCTTTGATCGCACGAGGCTCATAGGCAGGCATCGATTGTCCTTTAACGGTGGGGACACGGTAAACGCCAAAGGCCTTTGCCGTTGCTTCCACACCCTGACCCAGCACACGTCCAAGTGGGGTTCCGTTACGCATCTCATCAAATAGTTTTAGCGCGCCTTTTACATCACCAAATTCGATGTGCCCACCATCCATCGCAATCGCAATCGTATTACCAGCTTCGATAGTGTCGAGGCCAATGTCGTTGCATTCCCAGGTTGCCTGGGCGATATATTCGAGATCGTCGATACCACAATTTGCGCCTAAAGCCCAGGACGTTTCATATTCAATGACTGAGACGAATTCGCTACCATCTTCGTGCGGGTATATGCTGGAGCATTGCATAATGCAGCCGGGATGGCAAGCGTGATGAACTTTGCCAACACCACCACGATTTTCGATGTTTTCGGCAACGGCTTCGCCAGAGATCTTTGCTGCACCTTCAAATTGACCTGCGCTAAAGTTGCGTGTGGGCAAACCACCAGCTTCGTTGATGATATTCATCAAAACGTTGGTGCCGAAAGACCAAAGCCCACCATCTACTTTGGTGAGGGCATGTTCGCCCATAGCTGCGGCAACTTTTTTGCGTCCTTCGGTATAGAGTTCTTTGTTGGCGAGTTCAACGCCAGGACCGCCTTTATCATCGACGACCATTACTTTTACGCCGCGTGCGCCCATGACTGCGCCCAAACCACCTCGCCCAGCATAGCGACCGGGGGAGTTTTCGGGGTCGTTAACGGAGATGCCTGCATTTGAGAGTTTTCTTTCGCCAACAGGGCCGACACCAATCACTGCGGGTTTATTGGCGTATTTTTCCCACATTAGCTCAGCGGTTTCGTACATGCCTTTGCCGAGTAAGGGGGTGGCATCTTCAAATGTGACCCCATCTTTATTGATGAAAATCTCATAGAATTTGCCGTCTGCAGGCATGCCCTCGAGGATGATGGCAGCGAGACCTAATTTGGCAATTTTCTGGCTGGAAAGGCCACCAGAGTTGGCTTCTTTGATTCCGCCCGTGAGGGGGCTTTTTGCACCAAAGGAGGTCCGTCCGCTGCTGGGGGATGCAGGACTGCCAGAAACCCAACCGGGTGCCATAACAAGTTTGTTATTTGGCCCCAGCGGATGACAGGTTGGGTCTACTTCGTCAACAAGAACAGCGGATGTGAGTCCGCGCCCTGCCCACTTTGCCCATTTTTCTGGAACAGGCTCATAAGTGGTGCTAAGGTTGGTCATATTGATGCGTAAAATCTGTTTTGCCATAAGATACTCCTTTTTGAAATTGTTTTTATACTTCTTGGCCAAAATGATTCTCGAAGAGATCGTAGGATTAAGAAGTTAATAGGTATTATGTAATGCTCCTCCGCCGCGTTCTTTTAGGGTTTTTGTCAGGTTTTCAGACATCGGAAGCCCATCTCGATATTGATAGGGATACATATGCTGAAGGGAGAAAATACCTACGCGGGCATTGTCGCTCAAAACCTCATCTAAAGAGGCTGAAAGGCCGGGCATATCAGAAAGGATATTATTAATAAAGAGATAACTTTTTTGGTCGTATGGAATATGAAAAAAATCCATCAATTTCTGGATCGTTGCTCCTTCTTCGAGTTCGATAGTTTTCTGGGCTATATATTTTCCACCTGCAAATTTCGCAAGAGGCCCATAAAGGGTAAGTGTGATGCGAATTAGAGCCATATCATTGATGTATTGTTTTGCTTAGGAAGAAAGGAACAATATTAATATAGCATTAATTAGGGGGAAGAACAAGAATAAGTGACGATATCAGTGTTTTTATTAGTCAACGTTTCGATTTTAGGGGAAGAGTTTTGTGTAATATTTGACTTAAAAGGAGGGATAGCATATACTTTGGTAAACACTGTTCACTGAGTATACGCGACTGAAAATAACGCACAAGGAGAAAGAATGTCCTCCATTTCCCCAACTCTATTCACTTTTCTGCGCGAGCTAAAAGAAAATAACAACCGACCCTGGTTTCAGGGAAATAAATCGCGCTATGAGCAAGATGTCAAAGACCCCTTATTGCAATTCATTACTGATTTTGGTGCGCATCTGCCTGAGATTAGTTCGAATTACATTGCCAGCCCCAAAGCGACCGGCGGCTCAATGTTCCGCATCTATCGTGATGTGCGCTTTAGTAAAGATAAATCGCCATATAAAACCGCAGCGGCTGTGCAATTTCGGCATATTGCAGGGAAGGATGTCCATGCTCCCGGCTTTTATCTCCACCTGGAACCCGGCAGCGTCTTCGCGGGCTGCGGGATTTGGCGTCCCGAAAGCAAAGTTGCTACCAAGATCCGTGAAGCTATTGTAGACAAACCTGATGCATGGCATGCGGTGATCGGGGATGAAGCTTTTCGAAAGGCATTCCAACTTGAAGGGGAATCGCTCAAACGCCCGCCGCGAGGTTTCGATGCAAACCACCCTCTGATCGAAGATCTAAAGCGAAAGGATTTCATCGCTTCGGCAGAACTCAGCGAGGAGATCGTGTGCCGGGATGACTTCCTGGAACGCTATGTCAATCTATGTAAAGCTGCCAGCCCCCTGATGCAATTTCTGACAGAAGCATTAGGATTGACATGGTAATGAGCAAGCCTACGCCCCAAGCTCGCCGCTTGGCGCAGACACGCAACGAGATCATAAAAAATGCTCGCCAGATGATCGTTAAGCAGGGTGTTGGCGGTTTGTCTATTCGAGCTTTGGCAGACCGGATCGATTACACCCCCGGTGCTTTGTACAAATACTTCGACAGCAAAGATAATCTGATTGATGCCGTACGTGCTGAAGCTTTTGAGCAGCTTAATTCTTTTATTGCGACCCGTATTCAGTCTGCGAGCAGCGCGGCAGAAATGCTCTTGAGCGGCGGCTTGGCATATATCGAATATGCCGGGCTGCATCCGCAAGAATATTTCCTTATGTTCAATATGGAATCTTCGAAAGCGACTTCTGGCGAGCAGCGAGATATTGCGATGCGCTCATTGTTGCAGATCGTAAAATTCGGATTAGCGCAGGGAGAATTTTTGGCACAAGATGATTATGATGCCGCCGCGATCGCTTATCATTGCTGGGCAACCGTGCATGGAATCGCTTCTTTGCAGACGACAATTTTATTAGATGAGCGAGATGAGCTATTGCGGCTTAGTCGCGTGATGCTGCAAAAGGTAATTGATGGCTTCACTGCCTGATTTTTTAGATTACTTGACAATCAATTCTTAGAGGAGATATATATATGACTAAACCTGACTGGGTCAACAAAGAAGAATATCCTTTCGACTCACATTTTTTTGAAACACCTGTTGGCAATATGCACTTTATTGACGAAGGTAAAGGCGAGCCAATCGTTTTAATGCACGGCAACCCGGGCTGGTCTTTTGAATATCGTGAAATTATCAAAGCGATGTCCGCTACCAATCGCTGTATTGCGCCGGATTATATCGGCTTTGGGCTTTCAGACAAACCTGCTGATTGGGATTATTTGCCTAAAAATTACGCGCTGCAGATCGAAGCATTTCTCGACAGCCTTGATCTTGAAAATATCACCTTTGTTATCAATGATTGGGGCGGACCGCTTGCGATGGCTTATGCGATCAAACACCCTGAAAAGATCAAGAAGATCGTCGTCTGCAATACCTGGTTTTGGTCGGTTAAAGGTATTAAGAATTTCGAGAATTTCAGTGGTATGGCGGGGGGAAAAGTAGGGGAATTCCTTACCCATAATTTCAATCTGATCGGGAAAGTGCTCTCGAAACAGGCTTATGGTCCCAAGAAAAAAATGCCTGAGTGGGTTCGCAAACATTATTATATGCCCCACGCTAAAAGGAGTGCGCGAAAAGGCACCTGGGTTTTCCCCAGAGAGATCATCGGCTCTTCAGATTGGCTGGACACCTTGTGGGCAGAAAGAGAAAAGATCAAGGATATCCCAACGGCTATCGTTTGGGGCGATTCTGATATCGCATTTCAGGAAGGGGAACTGAAAGTCTGGACAGAGCTTATGGAAAACCATACGTTGACGATCCTGGAGCAAATCGGGCACTATCCGCCCGAAGAAGCCCCCGAAGAAGTGATCAAAGAATTAAGGAAGTAGGCAGTGAATTCAATAGCAGAAAAAGCCCTCAATGCTTATGGCGGCAGGGAAGTTTGGACAGAATCAAAAAGAATTGAAGCCGAAGTCAGCGTGCATGGACTTGCGTTTACCTTGAAACGCAGACCTTTTTTCAAGCACGCCAAAATCGCAATGGATATCGCTCGTCCATACTCCCGGCTGACTCCAATTGGCAAAGAAGCAGGGATCACGGGCGTTCTCGACGGACACGATGTTCGACTTGAAGATCAGCACGGTGAGATCATCAGCGAGCGAAAAGACGCTCGATCTTATTTTCCCGCTGGGAGAAGGCTCCTCTATTGGGATGATCTCGATATGGCTTATTTTGCCAATTACGCCTTCTGGAACTATTTCACCCTGCCTGCGCTGCTGATGCGCACGGACATCCAATGGACAGAAATCGAGCCCGGCTGGCTTGAAGCCATTTTTCCGGATGAAATACCCACCCATAATACCAAACAGCGTTTTCGGTTCGACCGTGAGACAGGCTTGCTCGTGCAGCACGACTATACTGCCGAAATCATCAGCAAGCTGGCAACCGCTGCCCATGTCATTCACGAGCATATGCAGGGAGCGCAGGCAACTTACCCCTCCAGACGGATCGTAACCCCACGCGCCCCGAGCGGCAAAGCCTTGCGCGGACCAACGTTGATCGGCATCACTGTGCATGATTTTCATTTGCAGGATAGCTAAGAAATGGAAATTGTGGTCGCCGCGTTCCGCGTTGGAGAGCCGGATGATGCTGCCCTCATTGCAGCTACACCCTGGGCAAGTTTTACAGCCGCTCGCCGGATTGGTAGTTGGTTGTAAGAAAAGTTTTTGAGCACAGAGAATATTTATGACAATACCTGATTGGATCGACCGCAACGAATATCCTTTTACCCCTAAAGAATTTAAGCTGCCAATGGGCACGATGCGTTATGTGGATGAGGGTCCGCACCTTGAGCATATCGAAGGGAAGGGCGACCCAATTGTCTTCGTGCTGGGAAATCCATCTTGGTCGTTTGGTGCGCGCGACGCCATTAAACTTCTTTCCCCCCAATATCGCTGTATCGCAGTAGATCATCTCGGCTTGGGTTTGTCCGATAAACCAACCGATTTTTCGTATCTGCCACAGGATCACGCGAAGAACTTCGAAGCGTTTCTGGAAGCACTTGGGCTGGAGAATATTACCTTCGTGGTTGGTGACTGGGGCGGTCCGATCAGTTTATCCTATACTATTCGTCATCCCGAAAAAGTAAAAGCGGTGGTCATTACCAACACTTGGTTTTGGTCTGTTAGAAAGAATTGGCGCTTTACGGGATTCAGCAAAATCATGGGCGGACCAATTGGGCGGTGGCTGACCCGTCATTTCAACTTTTTCGCCTACAGCTTTGTCAAGATAATGTACGGTGACAAATCCAAACTAACGCCCGCTGTTCACAAGCACTACCTTCGCCAAACATCCACGCCTGATGAACGCAAAGCACAATGGGTTTTTCCGGAGCAGATACTCGGCGCATCCGACTGGCTGGATGAGTTATGGTCGCAGCGCGATGTTTTGCAGGACAAGATCAAGCTGATCGCCTGGGGCATGAAGGATATTGCCTTTCAGACGCATGAATTGAAGCATTGGATCAAGCATTTTCCTGATGTGAAGGTCCTCCGCTATGCGGGTGCGGGGCATTTTCTGGCAGAAGAAGAACCAGAAGCGTTGATCGAAGAGATCACGGCATTACTCTAAAGCAAAAAGGCGACCATTTGGTCGCCTTTTTGCTCCTGTAAAAGGTACCGAGCATCTTGAAGACGCTCAGTACCTTTGGGTTTCTACGCCACAACCAATTTTCTCACAAAGGCCGCACCCTGATCCATTGCCTTGAGATTGCTCGACAAAGTTTTATGATGCCGTTTGGGGAGATGTTCTTCGAGAGCTTTTTTGTTCACTTCCCAATGCATTATCAAGGCGTTTTTTTGGAAAAGCCCCCCTCTAACTCCCCCCGCTTGCAGGGGAGTCTGGGAAGGGGCGTAATTCCAAACACTTCCTTTGGAAATGCACTAAGGCAAGATTTATTTAACTTTGAGGCTTACTGAAAGGGCCTTGTAATGTGGAAAGATTAAAATGGTGAATTTGCAATGATACAATAAAAGAGATATTCAACCATGTAAAGAATGAAAAAGTGGGTAGGATATGGGTATTCGCTTTAAATTGCTAGGCGTGATTAGCTTGGTCTTTGCGGGTTTACTGGGGACATTGTCGGTATTGATCTCAACTATTTTGGCTGCAAATGTGACTCTGACGGAAAAATCAGACATGGTACGTGATATTGCTCGAATTAATGCGTATTTGGATAGAGAAGTGGAAGATTTGGAAAAAATTATTCTTGATGAGAATGGAATGTCAAGTATTGATAATTTGGAGACAGACCATTTAACAGATGATTTTTCAGACAAATCTTTTGAAGATCTAGATCTTAATATGATCTTGTTTCTCAGCAAATCAGGAGAGGTTGTTTACGAGCAGGGATATGATAACAAAAGCGAGGAATATACTTTGATTCCTCCCGAAATATATGAAGAGCTTCAGGCTGGCAATCGCTTGGTCACTCATAATGATCTGGAAGACAGGACGGCGGGCTTGCTCTTGGTCTCTGAAACACCTTTAATTATAGTATCGGCTCCAATAATTAAGTAGACTACGGAAAGTTCTTTAAAAACTTGTGACAGCGCACCCTCTAGGGGTAAAGCAACTTTCCCCTAAACAGGCGGTTACCACAGAGATGTTGTTTTTTAGATACTTTCCGACAACCACTTATTGAAGAAACGGATAAGATCATAGGGACGCTTTTGGTGGGACGGAATTTTGATGAGCACTTAATTGATGAAATGAAAAAGGAGACACAACTAAAGGTCAATATCTTTCGACTTGATGATCCAGAGTTGGATGATGATATTCTTCGTGTCCGCGACCAATTGCTTGAAACCGAATCTCCAGTTATTATGCCTTTGAGTGAAACCGTGCTCGCAGGGTTTTTAGTGGTCAAGGACGTTTATGAAGAAACTGGTATCTTTTTGTGCATTGAAACAACACGTGATGCTTTTGCACAAGCGGAACTCAGCAAGAGATATTTCTTTTTTTCGTTTGCAACTGCCAGTTTGATCTTTTTCCTGGCGACGGTGTTTCTTATGAACCGGGTGGTATTGTCAAGGCTTGAGCGACTTGGTGCCAATGTCTTAAGAATCGATGAAGGTAATGATCCATCGTCCCGTGTGCGGGTTGATGGAAACGACGAGATCGCAACCCTGACACGCAGTATTAATTCCTTACTTGATTCAATCGAGCGTTCGCAAGAGGAACTTACCCATAGAGCATTACACGACTCCCTAACGGGACTTCCCAATCGCACCTTATTTCTTGAGCAATTGAGTTCGGCTATGGCGCGCGCACAAAGACATGAAGAATGGTTGATAGCCATAATATTTCTGGATCTTAATGGGTTCAAGAGTGTAAACGACAGACTGGGGCACAAAGCTGGCGATAGCCTGCTTTGTGAAATAGGTCGCCGCCTTGTCGCATGTACCCGCAGTCATGATACAGTTGCACGTCTTGGGGGCGACGAGTTTGTAATATTGCTTGAAAATATTGTAAATTATGAAGCCGTCGAGAATCTGATAACCCGGATAAAGGAGATCGTTGCCTTGCCCTTTCACTTGGAAGGAGGAGTGGCTTCTGTCACAACCAGCGTTGGGGTAGCTTATAACAATATTGCATACCGATCTCCTGGTGAATTTCTCGATGATGCCGACAAAGCCATGTATGAAGATAAATTGCATAGCCGAGTTCGTTAGGCGATATATACCAGGGTCACCAAAAGTGGAACTTTCGCTTTCTATGCGCTAGCTGGATTTGCACCCCTTCGGAGCACAGGCAATCCGGCGCTTTTCTCATAAAAACGGGGATTGCAAATTCCCTTTGAGCATTCTTGTCAGTTCGTTTGAACCACCACCTTTTCTTTTATATTTCAGGAGATAACGCCGAAGCGACGCGTTGGTTGCCAATTTGTATGGGGATGAGACGGTTGTTTTTGGACGATAGCAAGCCTCGGGCAGGAGCGGATCGGACGCGTTTGATCTTGCTGAGCGTTTCCCGATCATTTGTGTGAAGAAACAAGAAGTCCAATAAAAGTGAACGCAAAAATCCAAAAAGCCCTAAAAACCGACCGCACCATCGACATCATCACGACCGGCGCGAAATCGGGATTGCCGCGGCGGATCGAGATCTGGTTCAACAACGTGGGCGGGCGGATCATCATCACCGGCACGCCGAATGCCAGCGGCGAAAAGGGCGTCTACACCCCGCGCGACTGGCTGGCGAATCTGCGCACCAACCCTGAATTCATCTTTTGTTTCAAGGAATCGCTCACGGTGGAAGTGCCCGCCCGCGCAGTTGAGATCACCGACCCCGCCGACCGCCGCAACATCATGAGCGCCCCTGCCACGCAATGGTATCGTGACCAGGTGGATTCAGTGAATGAGTTGGTTGCCCACAGCCCGATCGTGGAAATCTTTTTGTCTTACGGACCCGCAGACACAAAGCGGATCTCATACTTTTCCTATCAAGGGCTTTACGGATCAATCCTTGAATAGAAGCATCTTGTAATGCGCCATCCAGTGCATTTGGATAAATCGTTTGAACATGATTTGCTCCTTTTTATTTTGCAATGGAGGGCAGACAAGACGCCTGCCCTCCGAACTGTTTTTTATGATCCAGCGGATTAAGATTCAATATCTACGGTCTTGTGATTTCAAAGTAATCGAATTGCCCTACGAGATCACCCATGATGTCATGTGGGTCACTATTCGTGACACCGATTCCAACCTTCTTGAATTCAAAGTAGGATCCACCATATCTGCCGATGCGTTCCCATTTTCCCGGTTCAGTGGCATAGTAACCGCTGATCACGCCTCCCTCACGCGTTAGACGGATGTAAACATCTGTTGCGCTTGTCGGTATATTATACGTTCCGAAGACACCGCTAATCTTAAACTCAAAGTAGAAGGCATTGCCACCGTCTACGCATAAATCACAAAAACCACGATTGAGCGCAACATAATTTTCGATGTCCTCATATAGATAGAGCGTAGCTTGCTGAAAATTGCTGAGCGGTTGGGTTTTTAAATGGATGGTTATGATGAAATCTCCGCTTGGTAAGGGCCGCCACAACAAATTCGATTGCGATTGTTCATTTAGAAGGGAAGCATCTTCACCACTGATTTGAAGCCAACCATCATCAGTGAAGGTCCATAGATCCGGTTTTTCATTTTCCCATTCCCAACCAGGCTGTAACTCGCCTGTAAAATCATCCCGAAAGATTTGTTTTTCGGGGGTTGTTGTGGGAACGGGAGAGGGCTGGATGGTTGGTTCGGGCGGTACGGTAGGGGGAAGAGCGGTTGGCTCAGGCTCAGGTGGCGGAGGCATAGGCGTCGGCTCTGCAGTTGGTGCTGCGCCACCGCATGCACCCAGCGCAAAAAGCGTTGAGAGTATGACACAGATTAAAAGTATTCGTTTCACGGTTGCACCTCCTCAGGTGAAAAGCAGGAAATTGAAGTTTTACCGTTTATCCTTGATTTTGCATCCAAACCTCCTTCTGCTTGATCTTGTGCTCGGAAAAAAAGTGGCTTTTCCATTATAGTGATTCCAATACACTTTTTTTACGGACCCGGGGACACAAATCGAATCTCATCGATATAGAAAGTCGAAGCACCGTTTCCTGAAGCGTCGCCGATATCGAACCAGGCTATGGATTTACCTTTAGGGTTGAGCAAGTTCAAGGGTACAGCCACCCTGTGCCACTCATCTGGTTGTAACGGATAGCCTTCAATATAATCAGTTAGATCTGCTCTCCCCAATGAAGTTTCTCCCGAATTCATCTCGACGTAGAGCTGTTGGTCTGTAGTCTCGCCGCCATTGAGGTAGAAAACTAGATATCCATAAGCCGAAGAATCGAATTGACCTACGTCAAACGTGATCCAAAGATCAGGCTCAAGGGTTACCTCTATTGCGCTTGCTCCCTGGTAGACCATACCAGAAGCGTTCCAATCCGCACTCCCACCGTAAGGGTCAATGGACCAACCTGCGGCCAGTGCATCATCGTATATTACATAACCTTCATCCCACTGCATCCCGGAAGGAGTTGGGCCAACTGTTGGTGGAGGCAGGGTTGGGGTCGGCGTGGGTATGGGGGTATAGGCGCTTGTATCAATCGGCGCAGCGCTGAGCGTCAGCGAAAAATCAACATCCTGTGTGTCCCAAACCTTGATCCAACTGCAAGGAAAACACATGTAATGATCTTCTGTGTAGGTGCTAATATCCTCCCTTGTCTGCATTTCCTCTCTGGCCGGTGAGTCGATAAAGGAAGCTGTTTGAATAGAATAGTTCCCATCCGTATTTAAAAGCACAGATCCGCCAGTCGTCATTTGCCACCCCAACACTTCCTGCATTTCGATAGGCTCAAAATTCCATATCCAGTCCTTGTCAAACACCCCCAACTGATTCACAGCATTGGCAAAACCAAGATTGAGAGCATCAGAGGAGCCGCGTACATAATGCACGTAAATCGTGTCTCCTTCAAGTGTATAGGACTTGGTCACAGGGTGTGTTTCGTAGCTGAACGTCAGGGTTTGTCCTTCAATCGAGGCGACGAGCGGTTCATACTCGAAGCGACCATCCAAATCGATGTCCTCCACAAAGGCACCATCAGGAGGGTAAGCCCAGGCTAACGGAATGGCAGCCTCTCCGTTTTGGAAATCGAGGCTGTCAGGGGGGGGCCAAAGATGTACTGGCTAGCTGGGGCAATGACCTGAATTGGACCGTATTCTTGATCATAGACGAAAGCGTATTCCAATCGCCCGCCATCGTTTTCGAAGACCGCAAAAACCTGGTCATTGTGCATGACGTATTCCATCTCACCATCCAGGTCGAGGTCCTTTTCATAGACCTGGGAATCACTCGTCAGCGTGCCTCTTTCTGCTTCAGCAGCCCAATAGGCTGCTTCAACGATCTTGTTTACCTGACCTATGAAATTAGCCTGGAGTTTTGCTCTTTCTCTAAGATTTGGGCCTTCGTGAAAGGTCTGTTCACCAATATGCATGAAGTACGACAACCAGGCCAGAGTTGTTATGGGATTATCAGGCGCGCCGCGCAGGTTCGCCAGAGTTTCGTAAATGATGCTGCCCGGCGTCTTATCATCCCCCATGATGCGCCCGCTGGGGATTAGTTCTCCATCCCGCAGGTAGGGAACGTAATCGTAGTAAGCTTCGATCTCTACACCGGCTGGGACGAGCGGCGAATGCCCATCCGCGATACCTCCATAGTAGTGCTGTGGGAAGTAGGCGTTGTAATTAATATCTTGCTCTTCTGAAAACCGCATAAGTAATTCACCTGCTGCGAGATCGATATCTCCATGATCTATCACTTTCCAGCCGCGATTGACGATACTGCTGAAGGTGGTCACCTCGATCCAGGGATGGCTGGCTAGCCATTGGAAGTTCCATTCTACGACATCCTGAAAACGCCAGGGCGTCAGCAACACATCGGTGCCGATAGCATAGAATTGTTCCTGGTCAGAATCCATAGCCATATCGTGCAGAATCCTGCGCCACCAAAGAAACAACCCCTGGTCAGTTCCAGCATACCGTTCGTATTCTTCAACTTTATCATCCCAGACGCTTTCCTCCCAGCGTGCATCCACAAAAAAGTCGTGATAATTATTTCCATGAAACACAAACTTCATGCCATTGAATTGGTGGATCTTTCGTATTGATTCAATATTATCTTTGTGGGCCGCAGGATTGCTCCAATAATCATCTATCCAACCAAAGAATGAGTGCCTAGTCTGATCAATCGCATAGATGGTCTCAAATCCAGCCTCTTTGATTACCTGAATGTCTCCAGGAGTGAGTAAACCTTCATAGGGGTAGAAGACATCAGATACCGGCAAGTCAAGCCTTACTCTGAGTTCTTTCGCGATTTCGATTGCCCTGGTGTCAACATCATCTGGCTGCCAGGGCATGAAATGCCCGTAACCGAGGGTTGTCATTGGGTCAATCAATTCCTGTTCAGCAAGATATCGGATGCGTTCATTGACCCGGATGTACTCAAGTCCTGGAAGTTCATCAATTAAGAATTCGGTGATGGTCAGGGGAATCTCGTATCGCTCGACGGCATCCAACATATATCGGCCACCTCTGCGCTCATCTGATCTTTCATCTGACCTCCCAGGGGCAGTTATCTGGGAGAATCCATCATAAACGTCAGCTGCTGTCCATGGTTCTGTAGCCCAAAACACAGCTAAAACAGGTAGTACAAGCTTAGCCCGGCCCGTGGTGCCGTCTGCAGCGATGGGTGTGGTCGCATCAAGCACGGCTGAGTTGGCGCTGTTGAGCAGCATGGCCTGCATCTGGAAGGGTTCCCCATCCCATCCAGCAAAGGCTGACTCCGAGATCGCGAAGAAGATAAAATCCAACTGGCGATTGATCTCGGTCGTGACAAGCTGGTCTGAGCGGTCTGTGAAGTCAGCATCGTACAATTTGAATTCGCCACCCTCCACAGAAAGCAACAAATCCCATTCGATCTCAAAAGACAACGTATTCTCAGGGCTGACCTGGCTGCTGCCGCCCTCGGCGAAATCGATGGCGTAGTAAATCGGTGCCAATTCGTCGTCTTCTTCGAAATTCAAGATATCCAGGCGAAATTCAACATTGCCGTCCATCTCGCGTTGGTAGATGGCAATGATGTCTGTCGAATCGGAGGTTGAATCCCCCCACATATCCAAACTCTTGACATCTTCTGGCAGCCAGTTGTAGGGGTGTTGGTCTCGCTCAGAGGGAATCACAGGTAGTGGTGGCTCATCAATTTCTGGCGGCTCTTCTGGAGTTGGGGTTGAAGTCGGTAGTTCAGGAGAAGGTGTGTCCTGTGGTGGCGTGTCTGTAGCAGGGGTGCATGCAACGAAGAAAGTAACGAGAACCAGAATATGAATAATCCGTTTGAACATGATCTTCCTCCTTATTTGCTGAAATTTGACGGACGGGTACAGAGCCCGCCCGTCAAATTCTTGTTTTCTTACGGTCCCGCGGATACAAAACGGATCTCATCGAGGTAGAAGGTGGTCCCGCTCCCATCATAGGCGAAGTTGATCTGGACGAGGGTCCCACCCTCAGGGATTAGATCGCTCATCGGTACAACCACTTGGTACCACAGCCCAGGTTCAAGTTTTCCTCCCTCAGTATAGTCAGCTATGTAGAGCAACTCGGTTGATATGGGAACACCCTCATAGTATGTATCGAGCACAAATAATGGGTTTCTTGTCTCGCCGATGTTGATGTAAAAGACGAGCCAGTTATAAGGTGAAATGTCGGGGAGGGCATCAGTAACGAGTGCAATGCCGCCATTTTTCTGGGCGGCAACCTCGATGGCTTGCGTGCCATCGTAGACCATTGTCGTAGAGTCGATCTGCGTTTCGCTTTCCCATGACTCGGCGCGCCAGCCTGGGGCGAGTGAATCATCGTAGATTACATAGCCTGTATCTACTATATCCGGATCCATAGTTGGCGTAGGCGGGGCTGAAGTTGGTGTGATTGTCGGAATCGGCGTAGGGGACATGACTGGTGTTGGCGTCAATGTGGGAAGTGCTGAAACTTGCTCCCCAAGGATGTCCTCTTCACCAATCAGCAGAACACTCCAGATGTAGGTCTCGGGCAGGGTGAGCTGCAGCATATTGCCGTTGAGCGTACCATCAAGCTCTCGCGGCATTTCGCCTGGGGTAAACAGATACAGTCCAGGACTGTCCAACTGCAAATTATCTGGCAGGGTGATCTCCACATCGACCAGACCGGTTGGGGTGGTGATATCAACCCCCTCTTCATGGTCGTAATTGACGAAATGAACGACCATTTTGTCTTGTCCTGTGTAGGCGGTGGCGGCCAGGTAGCGGGTATTCGCCATCCTGATCTCAGGTTGAAACCCTTCCGCTTCCAGCAACTGGATGAGTTGGGTACGCACATCAGGATCGGGGTTATCGATGAAATCTTTGCCCCAGATCCCATCTATGTGGATGAGCTTGCCATTGCCGATCTCGGTTGGCCCTCTACCCCGAGCAGCCAGGATCGGGCCGATAATCGGATGGATCGCATCCATATCCCATGTCGTATTAGGGATGGAGAAGATGACCAGAGTGCCTCCCTCTTCAACGTACTGTATAAGAATTTCAGCATGGTTCTCAGTCAGTTGGTACATCTCAGGGATGAAGATCACAGCGTATTGCGACAGATCTTCTGGGTTTAGCGGATAATCGGGTGCAGGAAAGATTGGCAGTTCTCCCCCGCGTTTGAACTCCTCTGCCCCGAAGATGGCGCCGAATTGATAGCCCGAATCGGCCAGCAGATCGCACAAACCAACATATGCCCTATCGTCATACGAAGCATATATATCGGCCTCCCACAAATGCAGCAGGCCGATCTCTCCCTCCATTGGTTCCATCCCTTCAAACACCAGTGGGTAATCCATAGCAAAGTGGTAGTATGGACCGATAGCATCCATATCCTGGACCATTTCATGAACGTTTGTTTCGATGTGAAAGGCGCCCCCACCCGCGGTTGCATCGGCGATCATGGTACGGTACAGGTTGACCGTCTTGTCTTTGCCCCATGCGCGAACCTCTGGACGGGTAGACATTTGGATTAAGATGGTCATCGGCGTGTCAAAATAATGCGCCTGTTTAAGCATAGCGCTGGATCGCCCGACCGGGTAATAATCGTACTGGTTAAAAGGGAACTCATTAGAATAAAAGTCGAGTTTATCCATCCAGAACCATGCCTCAGGATCGCTGAGATTGTTCAAGTTGGCTGAAATAGGCAGATGAATACCGTATTTTTCCTGAGCGTAGGCTCGTCCTTGCTCAACCAGGCGCAAAGCGACCTTTTGACCTTCAACCCTCAAAAAGCGTTGAAATTCTTGGATCAAGGGTAAGTTCCCAGTGATATCCCCGTTGTACCAATCTTCCAATGTCAATACGGTCATGCCCGCTGGGAGGTGATCCCGCACCAGAGCTGCGTAGTCAAAGTCGGTGAAATCTTCTACTCCCCAGGGAACTCCAAGCGCGATTAATTCTTCATCAGTGTATGTTTCGAAAAGATATTCGTTGAACAGTTGCAGAGTATTAGGATTGAAGTCTGGCATGTTGAGCGAACCATAAGCTAACTCATCAATCGTGTAGCCGCCCACCCCGGCATCAACATAGGCTTTTAGCTTCCCGAGCATATGTTCCTGCCAGAGTGGGTGAAGCATGGAATGAACTACCCAGGATTCGTGACTTTCATCCCCTACCCCGAAATCATCCCAGAAGACATTGCCAAAAGGATCGCGGATGGCGGCCTCCATCAGTTCGGGCGGGGATTCATATTCACTCCACGACTGAAAGACAGATCTGTAGGTTGTGGTCAGGGAATCGGTCCCCACCACAATAATTCCGTGATCATGTAATTCCTGGATGTGTTTCTCATCCGCGGTATACCAACCCATCACTGTGAGACCAGCCTTGGCATAGGCCTCATAATCCAAAGTCATGACAAGATTTCCATCAGGATCTGTGTAGGAATCAGGACTATGCGCCCAAACCTGCGGCTCCAGCCACCAATTTTCCTGGAAGACCCATTCAGCTGGTTCATCGGGAGCAGGTGTGGATGTGCTCGTTGGCCCTTCGGGTTTGGGTGTGTCTGGCGGTGCGACAGTTGTGGTCGCGGGTGGCGGCTGGCAGGCGCTGATGAGCGCGACCAAGACAAGAAAGTGAACGAATCTTTTGAACATGATTTACCTCCTATGTGCTAAGAGTGGACGAGCGGGCATTGCACCCGTCCGTCAGTTACGTTTTTTTACGGCCCGGTCGCTACAAATCGGATCTCGTCAAGGTAGAAGGTAGCCGCGCCATCTCCCGAGGCATCTCCGATATCGAACCAGGCAATTGGTTTTCCTTCGGGATTTAGATGGCTTAGTGGAATCATGACCATATACCACTGACCAGGTTGAAGCGGGTAATCATCCAAAAAATAGGAATCCGTCAAGTAGGCTTTTTCACCCAAAGGTACATTATCACCGGACTTCATCTCCACATAGAGCTGCTGATCGGTGGATTCAGCTCCGTTGAAGTAGAAGATCATAAAGTCATACGCTGTAGCGTCGAAGTTGCTCACATCAAAGGTAATGCCGCCGCTGGGGTCGAGAGTGACCTCGAGGGCATTCGATCCCTGATAAACACTTTCAGGTGAAGATAGATCAGCTGTGCCACCCCAGGGGTCCAGCGACCAGCCTATACTCAGCGCATCGTCATAGACCACATAGCCTGCATCAAATGATTCTGAGGATAGAGTTGGTAGTGGTTCAGGCGTTTGGGTAGGAGTGGGAGGAAGCGGGGTCGGCGTAAAGGTGGGCAGCGCAGCCACCTGTTCATTAAGGGAGTCCTCTTCCCCAATCAATAAAACGCTCCATATATCCACATTTGGCAAGGTAAGCCTTAGAAGATTGTCATCTAGCACACCGTCAATGCTTTGCGGCATTTCTCCGGGAGTAAACAAGTAAAGTGCAGGGTTGTACAGTTGGAGGCCATTCGGTAGGGTGATCGCCACATCTACTGGGCCCGTAGGTGTGGTGATGTCGATCCCTTCCTCATGGTCGTAATTAACGAAATGCACCACCATTTGGTCCGCCCCTTTGTAGGCGGTTGCCCCCAGATAGCGAGTGTCATTCATCATCACAAGGGGTTGAATCCCCTCTGATTCCAGCAATCCCCTGAGCTGGTTCTTTGCATCGAGATTCGGGTTCTCGAGAAAATCCTTCCCCCAAATTCCCTCGACATGAATGAGTTTTCCTTGGCCAATCAGAATAGTTCCTTCTCCCCTGGTGGTCAATAACTGGTCATGCAATGGATTTGTACCATCCATATCGTATGTGGTATACGGGAGCGAGAATATGATCAGAGTTCCCCCTGCATCGACGTAATCCAGCAGGATTTCAGCGTGGTTATCCGTCAAGGTATATAGTTCAGGTATCATGATCACTTCGTGTCGGGCTAAGTCTTCTGCCCTCAGCGGGTGATTGGGAGCAGGATAATTAGGCAGTTCTCCCTCGATCAAGAATTCCTCGGCCCCGAAGAGAGCTCCAAATTGATAACCAGAATCAGCCAGTAAGTCGCACAATCCAACGTATGCCCATTGATCCCAGGGGGCATAGATATCCGCTTCCCACAATCTCAATACTCCGATTTGGTTTGTTATAGGTTCTAACTCATCAAACAGAAAGGGGTAATCCAAAGGAAACCGATAATAAGGTCCAAGTAGGTTCATGTCCTGATCATAAGCATGCTCCCCCTGCTCGATATCGGCAGCTCCTCCGTTGGCAATCGCATCGGCAATGATGGTTCGATACAAATTGACCGTGTTGGATACACCCCATGCAATGATATCGGGTTTGGTCGTCAATTGAGTCATGTATGTGGCTGGCCGATTGAAGTGCTGGTAAAGTTTTTGCGTACCCGTGGTGCGTGCAGCAGGAAAATAGCCATACATATCATAAGGGAATTCATTTATGGAGTAATCCAACTTGTCGATGTAAAAAATGGTTTGAGGAGCCACCAAAGCTCCAAGATTGGCTGAAAAGGGGATTTCTTTTCCATAGTTTTCTAGTGCGTAAGTCCGACCTTCATCCAGTATCCTCAGGGCGGCTTTTTGATTCTCAATCGCCAGGAATCTGTCGAATTGTTGCATCAGCGGTAAGGAAGTCCGCAAGTCCCAGTCATCCCAATCGCCCTTTGTTAATTCGGTTTTCTCTGCAGGAAGGTGATCGCGCACTAGGGCTGCATAGTCAAAATTTGTGAATTCTCCGATGCCCCATGGTGCTCCTAGGTTTTGGAGCTCCTCATCATTGTATGTATCCTGAAGATATGCGGAAAATTTCTCAAGGGTATTTGGATTGAAATCAGGAAAAAAGGTACTCCCAAAAGCCAACTCATCGATCATATAACCATCAACTCCAGCATCAATGTAGGCTTTCATTTCTTCTATCATGCGCTCCTGCCAGAGGGGATGGATCATCGAGTGAATGGTGAACAAATAGGGTAAATCAAATAAATCTGCTAGGTCAAAATCGTCAACCAGGATATTGCTATAGGGATCACGAATGGCAGCAGGCTCCAACTCCTTGGGGGGATCTTCCCCACCGAACCAGCTGTCGTATAAGGGACCATAAACTGGAATCATGGTGTCTGAGGCTACAACCATTAGACCTCGATCGTGAAATTCATCAACAATGTTAGGGGGGCCAATAAACCAAGTGATTACAGTGAAGCCTGTTGGCGCATAATCATCATAAAAATCCTTCCAGATGGTTTGATTACCGTCAGTGTCAGTGGTGAAATACAGGTCTGGGGGTTCGGCCCAAACCTGTGTTTCCAGCCACCAGTTCTCGGGGAAGACCCATTCGACCGATTCTGGAGGAGCAGGTGCGGATGTGCTCGTTGGCTCTTCGGGTTTGGGTGTGTCCGGTGGTGGTGCGGTTGCGGTTTCCAGAGGTGGCTGGCATGCGCCCAAGCCTGCCAGCAGAGCCAAAATAACAAAGCAATTGAATACAGAGCGTTTGGAAAACATGGTATCTCTCCCTTCGTAAACAAAAAAGACCGCTGTCAGATTCAGCAGTCTTTGTGTAGCCACAGGTTATCGCGCGGGAACGAGTCGGGTGTGTTCCCCTGCTTGAGGTGTTACTCGTGGGGTGGTGATTGTGATATTTATTTCATTCTATCACGGAATTTATATTTGTCATCAATGCATTGGCGAGCGCCCCCATTGTTGAGGGATTCAACATCAAGCTAGTGAACGTTTCGTGAGACTTGGAAAAAAACAGCCCATCGAGAGATGGGCTGTTTCCTTAATCTAAACTATTTCTTACGCCACAACCGCTTCCCTTACAAAAGCTGCACCCTCATCCATTGCCTTGAAGTTGCCGGGCAGGGTTTTATGATGCCGTTCGGGGAGATGTTCCTCAAGAGCTTTTTTGACCACTTCCAGGGGCAGGATCTCTTCTGCTTCGAGAAGGGCACCGACCATGACCATATTGGTCAGACGTGGATTGCCGAGATCTTGCGCCATTGTTGTGGCCGGAATGTAATAGTCACGCACGTCTTTGCGCTCCATTTTTCGGGGGATCAGAGAGGCATTAACGAGCATCAAGCCACCTTTGTCGATCAGGGGTTCGTACATGTCGAGGGAGGGGAGATTCATCGCAAGCACAATAGCTGGATTCCGTATCAGGGGTGAACCAATTGGATCATCCGAGATCGTTACCGTACAGCGTGCCGTGCCGCCGCGCATTTCGGGTCCGTAGGAGGGAATCCAGGTGACGTGTTTTCCTGCATCCAGTGCTGCATAAGCAAGAACTTGCCCAGCGAATAAAGTGCCTTGTCCACCAAAGCCAGAGACGATCATATTGGTTTCCATTCATATCTCCTTTTAGGCTCGGATAGCCTTAACTTCTGGCATCACTTTGAAATCTTCCAGTGGATAATAGGGGACCATTTGCTCTTCAATAAAGTTGAGCGCCTGAACGGGGGTGAGTTTCCAGTTTGTCGGGCAAGATGAGAGCAGCTCTACGATCGAAAAACCCAAACCGCGTTCTTGCACTTCAAAGGCTTTTCGGATCGCTTTTTTCGATTTGCGAATATTGGCAGGATTATGCAAAGAGCGTCGTACAACATAGCTCGCGCCATCAATGGTTGCAAGCATTTCAGACATGCGGATGGGATAGCCGGCGTCTTCAACATCACGCCCATTGGGAGATGATGTCGTTTTCATACCCGGCAATGTGGTGGGAGCCATTTGCCCGCCGGTCATGCCGTAAATGGCGTTATTCACGAAAATGACTGTAATATTTTCCCCACGAATTGCAGCGTGGACAATTTCTGCCATTCCGATGGATGCTAGATCGCCATCACCCTGATAAGCATAAACTGTAGTTTCAGGGCGCACACGCTTAATGCCTGTTGCCATCGCGGGGGCGCGTCCGTGTGCTGCTTCTACATAATCATGATTGAAATAATCATAAGCAAAAACCGAGCAGCCTACCGGCGCAACACCAATGGTCTTTTCTCTTACACCCATTTCATCTAAAACTTCTGCCACCAAGCGGTGCGCTGTGCCATGTGTACAGCCTGGGCAATAATGAGTCGTTGTTGTCGCCAGAGATTCCGGTCGTTCATAAACAAGATTTACTTTTTCCATTGTCATTATTCACCTCGCTCGATTCTTTCTTCCAGGCGTTCCAACCATGCTACCTTTTCCATGCCATCAACAATTTCTTCGTCATTTTGATCGACACGTCGGATCTCATCCAGGATCTCATCGGGGAAAGGAGTCATCCCGCCCATCCGACCATAGAATTCGATCGGTACACGCCCGGCAACGGCTTGCTTCACGTCCTCGAGCATCATCCCGGAATTCATTTCTACCACTAAAATCCGCCTGACACGCTTACTCAACTCCGCGATCTCCTTTTTCGGGAAAGGAGCAAGAGTGATCGGGCGGAACAAGCCTACTTTAGTGCCTTCTTCTCTGGCAACACGTACGGCCGAAGAGCATACTCGTCCCGCTACGCCGAAGCTGATGATCGCGATCTCGGCATCCTCCAGATCATATTCTTTATAAATGATTTCGTTCTTTTCAATTTCTAACCAGCGTTTTACGAAACGCACGTTGGCAACTTCTTCTTGTGGCGCGTCAATATAAATGGAGCTGAGCCTGTTCGGTTCGCGGTCTTTCGCGCCAGAAGTTGCCCACTCGGGCGGTTCTTCGGGCAATTCACGCATCGGAGGCAATTCTGCTGGTTCCATCATCTGCCCAAGATTGCCATCCACCGCTACAAATACGAGCGAGCGGTATTTATCTGCCAGATCAAAAGCGAGGGTGATGTAATCTATCGCTTCCTGTACGCTGGCTGGCGCAAGCACAATGGGGAAATAGTCGCCATGCCCACCACCTTTGACCATTTGGTTGTAGTCACCTTGAGAAGGGGCAATATTCCCCAAGCCAGGACCGCCACGCATTACATTTGCAACAACAGCAGGGACTTCTGTCCCCGCAATATAAGAAAGTGCTTCGCCCATCAAGCTCAACCCCGGGCTGGATGTAGCGGTCATCGTGCGTTTCCCTGCACAGGCCGCGCCGTAAACCATATTGATCGCAGCGACTTCACTCTCTGCCTGTACAAAAGCACGCCCTACGGAAGGCATCCGTTTTGCCATATATTCCAAAAATTCTGTCGAAGGTGTAATGGGGTATCCAAAAAAACCTTCCAGTCCAGCGCGTACAGCGGCTTCTGCAAATGCTTCATTTCCTTTTAGTAATTCTTTTGCCATTGGATAAAAACTCCTTCTTATGAACCGCAGAGACGCCAAGGTCGCCAAATCCCTATTTAGCTCGCCAAGTTTTCTCTGCGGCTTTCAAAAAAACTTGGCGTTCTCCGCGCCTTGGCGGTTTCTCTCTTTTCACTTGTCACTTATCATTTTGTTTTTTCTTCTTCGTTTCCCTATAGACCGTTATTGCCGCATCTGGGCAAACAATGGCGCAGATCACACATCCCGTACAGCCATCGTCAATTAAGTGCGCAGGATGATAGCCTTTGGGCGTGAGTTGCGTCATATCCAATGCGATCACATTTTGTGGACAAGCGTCTACGCAGAGGCTGCAACCTTTGCAGTGCATGGGATCAACTTCGATAGTGCCTTTTAGAGCCATACTTTGGAACTCCTTTTAATTTTTTAGACCCTCCTCTTCTGGCTCCTCCCCTAAATTCCGCTTTCAGAATTTGGGGGAGGTTGGGTGGGGCAAAAACAGAGAAAAAAATAGGGTAGGACTATGCCTACCCTATTTTAGGTGTGTTTATCCAGCCGGAGCGCAATAATCCCGACTAAATTTAATATGCTAAGGATAAAACCGCCTTCCATTTTTGCATTATCTTTGATGGTGCTCAAGCAGAAGGGGCTGTCATTATTTGTCCTTTTGTTTGCTGAACCCTTTGATAGCATTTCCTGATACCTTTGAGAAAATAAGACTTATAATAAGAAGACTACCGTCTGATCAAAATGCAAAAAAATGATCAGAGCATCCATAACTATAATATCAGATAAAAGAGAAGTGCAAGTCCATTCCTACTGTTCTGGGCATAACATTTATCGGTTATTCCCATAGAAACAGTGAAAATACATGCAATGCTTAAGCATAAGGTCATGCTATAAATGAAAACTCTTGTCGTAAAATAGAGAGAGTACGGTCAGGTATCTATTCATAACACAGGAATATAAGGCTGGAGGCGGCTTATGAAAAAAAAATCTCGCGGAATTGTTCTGCTGGGTATATTTCTTATCTTTGTAGCTTTACTGGTATTTACAACGCCAGGCAAATCATCAGCCTTTGATGCTGGTGAATATGCTGCATGGAAAAGTTTTCATGACGCAGAAACAATTGCCGCTATTCAGCAATTAAATGAGTTTTCTCCTCCTTCGCCCAACCAGGACCCCTGCTTGCATTGTCACATAGCCGGGCAGGAAATAGGCGAATGGACGCCTCTCTACCGCTGGATTTCTTTTGGCGCGGTCGGGCTGATCTTTCTTTTCGGGATGACCCGCAGTCTGAGTACATGGAATAGCAAAGAGCAATGGATGCCCCTTGGTGCCCGCCTTTCAGATCTGGTCAAGACCAGAGACCCTCTTGGCAAACAACTTGATAAACCCGCCCCGCAATGGCTGCGCACTTTATGGTATTCCCTTGGCGGAGCGGCAATGCTTTTTCTCCTTGTCCAGGTTATCAGCGGCGTCATCGGCGCATTTCACATCGACCCATTTGTCTTTGACCCGGAGACCGATACACACGCCTCCCTTATCTTATCCATAAAAGCAACACATTGGGGGTTGGGCATTCTGCTTCTTGGCACGGTATTGCTTTTCAATTTTATCGGTACTTTGCTGAATTCGGAACAACGCTCTTATTGGGCAACCATGCTCATTATCACGGGCGTTTTCGGCATTCCTGCCATTGTCCAACTAACACTTGGTTATCTCAACCCGGAGACCACCATCATCCCAACAAGTCATCTTTATGCCTTGCATGTCATGCTTATTTCGGCTCTTGCGCCCAGCGTTGCCGGTATGTACTTCATCGTCTCCCATAAAAACTCAGACGGATAAATCAGATGACAGATAAAAAAGAAAAAACCAAAGATTTCTTCCTCTATAGCCTTTTCCAACTTCGCATCTGGAAGAAAATTTACCCGGGCATCACGCATTTTCTGATCTTCTGGGGTGTCTTGATTCAGGTCATCGGCACCGCCATCAACCTGATGCAGATGCGCCTTTTCACGCCCTTTGAGCTGCCTATCCCCCGTGCGGATGGCTACCTTTTCTATGAGTGGATCATGGATCTGGCAGGCGTCTTCATCATCGTTGGTGTCGTGATGGCGCTCATCCGTCGGCTCGTGATACGCCCGAAATTTATGGGCTACAAATGGGACGATTATTTCGCTATCGTGCTGTTGACGCTGATGGCTTTGGCAGGATTTACTTCAGAGGGGATGCGCCTCATGAGCGTTTCACCCGACTGGAGCGGAACCTCCTTCGTCGGCAGCTTCGTTGCGGACTTGTTTTTGGCTTGGGGCGTGACCCCGGACATCTCCGCCAGTACACATCCCTACTTTGTCCTTTTGCACGTTTTCTTGGGATTGGTTTTTGCCGCATCCCTCCCCTTTACGAAAATGCGCCATATCATCATGGCGCCGCTCAATATCTGGCTGCGTCCCCGCCGTGTGATGGGCGCGCTGGAAATGATCGAAAATATCGACGAAGCCGAGATTTTGGGTGTTGGCAATATCAACGAATTCACCAGCAAAGAGCTAATTTCTTTCGACGCCTGTCTCGATTGCGGGCGCTGTGAAGACGTTTGCCCCGCCACCACCAGCGGATTAAATTACTCGCCCCGCACGCTTATCCAAAATTTGCGCGATGATGCTGTTGCCAAATTACTTAAACGCAATGGCGATGGTGGCATGGAACTCTCAGAAGCGATGTTCGAAGAGGAGACGCTCTGGGCATGTACCACCTGTGGCGCTTGTCTGACCCGCTGCCCGATCTTTATCCGTCCGCCCGAACGTGTCGTGGACCTGCGCCGTTACCAAACCCTGATGATGGGTGAGATGCCCAAATCTGTGGGCGATACCCTCCGCAATATGGAACGTCAGGGCAACCCCTGGGGTATGCCTCCGCAAAACCGCATGGATTGGGCCAAAGAATTGGATGTCAAAGAGCTTGCCCCTGGCGACGAAACGGACGTGCTCTTTTTCGCAGGCTGTGCCGCTGCCTTTGATGACCGCAATAAAAAGGTGACGCAATCTTTCGTCAAATTGCTCCAAAAAGCAAATGTAGATTTCGGCGTCCTCGGCCTGGACGAAGGCTGTTGTGGCGAAACCGCCCGCCGCATGGGGCATGAATACATCTTCCAGGTCATGGCTGAGACCAATATCGAAATGTTCAATGAGTTCAATTTCAAACGGATCGTGACCCAGTGTCCGCATTGTTTGAATACGCTCAAGAACGAATATCCGCAAATGGGCGGGGATTTTGAAGTCATCCACTCCAGCCAATTGCTGACCGAAATTGCCGACGATCTTGCTCTCGACGAAGGCAAGGGCGAAGGCGTTCAGGGCAAGGTGACCTATCACGATTCCTGTTATTTGGGACGCTACAACGACGAATATAAATCACCCCGCTCCCTGCTCGACCAAGCCAAAACCGAGCGTGTAGAAATGAAGCGCAGCGGCGAGAACTCCTTCTGCTGCGGCGCTGGCGGCGGCGGGATGTGGGTCGAAACCCCCTCCGATAAACGCATCAACCAAAAACGCTTACAGGATGCCGTCGACGTCAACGCTGACGTTGTCGCGACTGCCTGCCCCTACTGTCTGACCATGTTCGAAGATGCCGTCAACGTCAAAGGCATGGCAGAAGAGTTGAAGGTGCTGGATATTTCTGAAGTTTTGGTGAAGAAGATCGAAGAGAAAGAAGAATAAGATTGGTTCAATCTTCAAGATTGAACCAATCTCGTAAGTGAAGAGCCAGGCAAATCATTGTCTGGCTCTTCTTTTTTGCATACTATCAACAGATTTTCACATCTTTACTCTGCATGTAAGTCTTTTAAAACAATTGGCGTTTCCGATGATGTTGATTTCTTCACAATAATGCTGAGACTTGCACCTAAAGAATTTCCAGATCCTAACAAACATGTTTCTGATTGAAGCCTCCTTGTTCCTTTAAGAAGAAGGTCAGCAATACCGTCATTGTCAAAATCAGCAAGAAGAATTGGGCGCATGTAAAAAAAATCAATAACTTCACCACAATCCATGTTCTGAGATGCAAGAATTACTTCAATCCCCTCATTTTCAACAGTGACATCCACAAAATCAAGTTCACCAAAAAGCTTTCCGGACACTTTTTTTTCTCTCTCAAGGCTTTCTTCATTCCATGCTTCTTGAGTGTAGATACCGCTTGGCATTGGGATAACCTCAGCAGGAAGCCTTTTCCACCAATCGGGCGCATCAAGATCAAAATAGTCTACTGCTGAAACACTCGCTTGCTTGAAGGCTTCTATTTCGTTACAAACTCCCATATACCAATGCTCTACATTCATATCAAGAGTTGTATGCCCAAAACAACCTTTTTCCTGAAGTTCAAAGAAAGCATCACAACTATTGAACTCAACGATTTCAAAATTTTCTTCAGCATCTTTCTCACAAGATAATCTTCCACCTATTTTTTCATCTTCCAATAGCTTTTCAAAATACATGTCAATTTTTTCTTGGGCTATAGCGTATTTATCAGTTTGAGTAAGACATGACGAAGTCAGGAAGAAAACAGTTAAGTGGTTGTCGGAAAGTATCTAAAAAACAACATCTCTGTGGTAACCGCCTGTTTAGGGGAAAGTTGCTTTACCCCCAGAGGGTGCGCTGTCACAAGTTTTTAAAGAACTTTCCGTAGTCTACTTATTGTCAACGTAAGTATTTTTTTCATTATATATCCTCTCTTTAATCAGACACTAAATTATAACGAAAAGCTTTAACTTATTCGGTGGTATATGCTCAAAACAGGGGCGGTGGCTAGAGAATTCTGAAATAAGTTCCAGCGTATCTTAAAAGAGCAGGAGAAAAAGCTTGACATCTCTGTAGGTTAACGATAACATATCATCGCATTAACCTATCAAGGAGGCTCTTATGTCAATCAAATATGTAATACTCGGATATTTAAGCTGGCAGCCCATGACAGGATATGACGTTAAGAAGATTATTGCAGAGTCCGAGATACTCCCCTGGACTGCGAATAATAATCAAGTCTATCGTGCCCTGGTACAGCTACACGACGATGCCTGGGTTTCGAAAGAAATCGAACAGCAGGATGGCGCGCCCAATCGCCACATCTACACGATCACCGACGAAGGCGTACGTGCATTGGAAGCATGGGTACTGACTGAGCCGGAAGCGCCGATCTCAAAAAAGGGATTTCTGCATCAACTCTTATGGGCAGATAGTTTAGAGACGGATAAAATCGATAGCCTACTTGAAGACTATCTAAAGGCAGTTGGAGAAAAAGTTTTCTTCCTGTGTGTCCAGGCCGATAGAAAGCCAAATATGCCCGAGCGGAGTATGCGCGAAAAATACTTATGGGAGATGATCCACAAGAATTGGATCTTCCAATACGAGACTGAGCTGGATTGGATCCGGCGGATGCGCGAAGAGTTGAAAGAACTCGAAGCAGCACGCCGCTGGACGAAATAATGATAGTAAAAAAGGGATCGCGAAACTGCAATCCCTTTTTGATTCCTTACTTATTTGCCTGCAAATTAACTTTTCAACGCATTGACAATATCTTTTGCCGTTCTGGCGATGAGCATCGTATCAATGCCAACGGTTATTAAAGAGTAGCCATCTTCGATATACG